>JBDTEG010000159.1:0-21992 GCA_039922695.1 Rhodanobacter sp.
GACGAGGTCGACCCGCCCAGCCTGGGGCGGCTTCGTCGATTCACTCCGGCGTGGAGTAAACCTGTTTGCCACCCACCCAGGTCTGCAGCACGCGCGTGCCCCACAGTCGGCTGGGCGCGTCCTTGAAGATGTCGTGGTCGACCAGGATGAAGTCGGCCCACTTGCCCGGCTCGAGCGTACCGAGGGTTTTCTCTGCATGCTCGGCAAATGCCGCGTCCAGGGTGAACGCACGGAACGCTTCGGCGAGCGTCATCGCCTGAGCTGGATACCACCCGCCCGGCGGCTGGCCATGCTGATCCTGGCGCGTTACCGCCGAATGCAAGCCATAAAACGGATTGGGCGATTCCACCGGGAAGTCCGAGCCCGCAGCGATCACGGTGCCCTGGCCGAGAAAGCTTCGCCACGCATAGGCGCCCTTGATGCGCTGGCGGCCGATCCGATCCTCGGCCATGTTCATGTCCGAGGTGGCGTGGGTGGGTTGCATCGAGGCAATCAGGTGCAACGACTCGAAGCGGGGAATGTCCTTCGGCGACACGATCTGCGCGTGCTCCACCCGATTGCGCAGGGCGATGGCTTCGGGATGCGCCGGGTAGGCAGCCGCGTAGCTGTCGAGGACTTCGCGATTGGCGCGGTCGCCGATGGCGTGGATCGCCACCTGGTAGCCCTTGTCGAAAGCCTTGTCGATTTTTGCCGTCATCAGCTCGGGCGTCATGAACAGCAGGCCGCGATTGTGCGGATCGTCGGAGTAGGGCGCCAGCATGGCGGCGCCGCGGCTGCCCAGCGCGCCGTCGGCGAACAGCTTGACGGTACGCACGGTGAGGAAGTCGTTGCCGTAACCGATCAGCGGGCCGTCCTTGCTGATCACGTCGAATGCGTCCCCGGTGTCGCGGATCATCGCGTAGATGCGCGCGGTCAGTTTGTGCGCGTCGGCGTACTGGCGATAAAGCTGGTAGTTCTCCAGGTCGATGCCGGCATCGCCGACGCCCGTGAGGCCGACGCGCGCCATCTCGGCCAGCGCGGCGTCCAGCGCGGCGGTCCGTTCCTGTGCGGTCGGAGCCGGAACCCTGGCGTCGACCAAGTCAGTCGCTCCGTCCACAAACACGCCCGCCGGGTTGCCGTCGGCATCACGCTCGATGCGGCCGCCGCTGGGGTCCCTGGTCGCCTTGGTGACACCGGCCAGCTTGATCGCCGCGCTGTTTGCCCATGCAGCGTGGCCGTCGATCCGGCTCAGCCAGACCGGGCGGTCGGGTATGACGGCATCCAGTTCGCTGGCGGTCGGGAACCGACCCAGTTTCCATATCTCCTGGTTCCAGCCGCCGCCGCGTATCCAGGTCGCATCCGGATGGCTCTCGGCATACGCCTTCACCTTTGCCAGCGCCTCGCCGAGAGATCGGGTACCCGCGAGGTCAACGCTGTTTCGTGCATAGCCAAGGTCCAGAACGTGGCCGTGGGCGTCGATCAAGCCCGGGAGCAGGGTGCGGCCGTGGCCGTCGAGCACTTTCGCGCCGTTCGCACGCGCAGCCAGTTCCGCATCGCTGCCGGTGGCGACAACCTTGCCCTGATCGATCAGCAGTGCCTGGAACTGCTGCAACTTGCCGTGACGATCCAGGGTGTAGCCATTGACGTGGGTGACCAGCAGGTCGGCCGCGTGGCCGAGCGGGATGATCGTCAACAGCACGGCGAACAAGAGCGTGCGCGTCGTGAGGGTCATGCGTTGGCTTCCGGGCCCAGGGGAAGCCAGTGTGTCGCGACAGGGCGCTGATTTCCAGCGCCCTGGGCACGGCGACGGCGCCGTGCCCAGCATGCCAGGGCTGACTCAGGCCGCGTTCGCCAGCGTGGTGGCAAGCTGGCTGATCGATTCGCGCGCCGAGGTGATCGCTGCGGCCTTCTGTGCATCGCCGCTGGCAAGGCCTTCGGCGCGGACGAAGCTGACATCCGTGACGCCGATGAAGCCGAACACCGAGCGAAGATAGTTCTCCTGGAAGTCCATCGCTGCGATCGGCGTGTTCCGGTAAGCACTGCCACGGCTGGAGGCAATGATCACCTGCTTGCCGGCGGCGAGGCCCTCCGGACCGTTGGCTGTATAGCGGAAGGTCTTGCCAGCGACCACGATGCGGTCGATCCATGCCTTGAGTTGGCTGGGAATGGAGAAGTTGTACATCGGCGCGCCGATCACCACGATATCCGCGGCCTGGAACGCTTCCATCATCTGGTTGCCAAGCTGGGCCGCCGGATCGTTGGCGTCGGCGACGGGCGCCCAATGCGACAGCGGGTGGGCGGCGAGATCGTGGTAATCGACCTCGAGCGTGGGCGTCTGTCGCTTGAGTTGGGTCACGATCTCGGCGGTGAGCTGGCGGGACACCGAGTAGCCACCCAGTGCGCTTGAATCGAGATGCAGCAGTTTCATGATGGAGGTCCTGATCAGGCCGGTTGTCCGGCGACCTGAGCAGGTTATATCCAGAACAATGTAGCGATAAGACGGGTATATTCGGACTCATCGTTCGCATGGGGAAACGATCATGACTCAATTGACGGGTGTCTTGCAGGATCTGAATGACTTGTATTTCTTTGCGGCCGTGGTCGAACACGGTGGATTTTCCGCGGCAGGCCGTGCGCTGGGGGTACCCAAATCCCGCTTGAGCAAGCGCGTGGCGCAGTTGGAAGAGCGCCTGGGTGTACGCCTGTTGCAGCGGACCACCCGTCGCTTCGTGGTTACGGAAGTCGGCGAGCGTTTCCATGCGCATTGCCGTGCCGTCCTCGAGGAAGCGCAGGCGGCCCAGGACGCCGTGGATGAACTGCGCGCCGAGCCGCGCGGCGTGGTGCGCTTGAGTTGTCCTGTCTCACTGGCGCAGACCGTGCTCGCCTACCTGCTGCCGGATTTCCTGGCGACGTACCCCAAGGTCCAGGTTCGCCTGCTGTGCAGCGATCGCCGCGTCGATGTGATCGGTGAAGGCTATGACCTGGCCATCCGTGTCCGTAGCAAACTGGACACCGACGCCAATCTCGTGGTCCGCAGTTTCGGCCACTCCGTCACGACACTGGTGGCCAGCCCGACGTTGCTCAAGATCCATGGCCACCCAACCACGCCGGAGGATCTGGCCGGGTTGCCCGTACTCTCGATGCGCGAGCATGAAGGCCCGCAGGTGTGGGAGCTGATGGATGCACAGGGCACGCAAGTCAACGTCGACGTGCAGGCGCGCCTGATTACCGGTGATTTCGCCGTGCTGCTGGAATCGGCCCGCCGCGGCCTGGGCGTGGCGTTGCTGCCGGAGTTCGTCTGTGCTCCGGCGATCACTGCCGGCGAATTGGAAGTGGTGCTTCCTGCATGGAGTGTGCCCCAGGGCATGATGCACTTCGTTTACCCCAGCCGTCGCGGCATGTTGCCCGGTGTGCGGGCGTTGGTGGATTTCCTGGCTGAACGGTTGCCCGAAGCCAGCCTGCTCAAACACCAGCAGTGCAGGGCGCGCACGCTGGAAATTTTGCCTCGTGGCTGATGCGTGGCGTGCGGTCAATGCGTTACGCTGATGGCTTTGTGGACATCCAAACGGCCGGACGATGATGATCGAAACGAAGCTGCCCAAGGTGGGCACCACCATTTTCAGCGTGATGAGCCAATTGGCACTGCAGCACAAGGCTGTCAACCTGGGTCAGGGCTTTCCTGATTTCGAGCCTCCCCAAGGCCTGCGCGACGCGCTGACGCGGGCTATGAACGACGGGCGCAATCAGTACGCGCCGATGCACGGCACCGCGGCCCTGCGCGAGCAGATCGCGCTCAAGACCGAGCGCTTGTATGGCCGCAAGCTCGATGTGGATACGGATATCACGGTGACCTCCGGTGCTACCGAGGCCATCTTCGCGGCAATCGCTGCCATCGTGCGTGCCGGCGAGGAAGTGATCGTGTTCGATCCGGCTTACGACTGTTACGAACCGGCGATCGAACTGCAGTGCGCACGGGCAGTACACATCCCGCTGACCGTGCCGACGTTTTCGATCGACTGGCAGCGCGTGCGCGACGCGGTGACGGCGAAGACCCGCATGATCCTGATCAACAGCCCGCATAATCCCTCCGGAGCCGTGCTGTCTGCCGTCGATCTGGAAGAGCTCGCGGCGATCGTGCGTGACACGGATATCGTGGTGTTGTCCGACGAGGTGTACGAGCACATCGTTTACGACGGTACCCACGAAAGCGTGCTGCGTCATCCAGAGCTGGCCGAACGCAGCTTCGTGGTGTCTTCGTTTGGCAAGACCTATCACTGCACGGGCTGGAAGGTGGGTTACGCGGTGGCGCCGGCGGCGTTGTCGGCGGAGTTCCGCAAGGTGCACCAGTACCTCACGTTCTGCACATTCCATCCGGCACAAGTGGCTTTGGCGGACTTCATGGCCAGCGATCCCTCGCACTACCAGAATCTGCCGGCGTTCTACCGCACCAAGCGTGACCGGTTTCGGGCGCTGCTGGCGCCATCTCGACTGAAGTTGCTTGACGTCCCCGGTGGTTACTTCCAGCTGGTCGACTATTCGGCGATCCGTGACGAGGACGACTTGTCCTTCAGCCGCTGGCTGGTCGAGGAGGGCGGCGTGGCGGCGATTCCGTTGACGCCTTTCTATGAAAAGGCACCGGGTACGCGTCTGCTGCGGCTGTGCTTCGCCAAGAGCGACACCACCATGGAGGCTGCCGCCGAGCGGCTGTGCCAGCTGTGACGATGGCGCCGCTGAGGGTGTCGCTGGTACAAGGCGCGACGCGCTGGCATGACGCACCGGCCAATCGCGAGTATTACGCCGGCCTCGCACGCCGGGCCGGGAGCACCGACCTGATCGTGCTACCGGAGACCTTCCTGTCTGGCTTCAGCAACGACACCCGTAGTGCGGCCCAGAGCATGGATGGCGAGGGTGTGGCCTGGATGCGCGCGCTGGCGGTCGAGGTCGGCGCAGTGATCTGCGGCAGCCTGGCGATCCGCGAGAGGGAGGTCGTGTACAACCGGCTGCTGTGGGTGCGGCCGGACGGCAGCTTCGCGCAGTATGACAAGCGCCATCTGTTCCGCATGGCCGGCGAACATACGCGCTACGGCGGCGGCAGCGAACGATTGATCGTCGAATTGAAAGGCTGGCGGATTCTTCCGCAGGTTTGCTATGACCTGCGTTTCCCGGTATGGCTGCGCAATCGCCGACTGGAGTCTGCCGACGGTGGCATGGACTATGACCTTGCGCTATTCGTGGCGAACTGGCCGGCACCGCGGCGGCAGCCATGGCGCACGCTGCTGCGTGCGCGTGCGATCGAAAACCTCAGTTGCGTGGTCGGCGTGAACCGGGTGGGCGTGGATGGCAAGGACATCCCGTACGTGGGCGACAGCGCCGTGATCGATCCGGTCGGCGAGCCTTTGCTGGAACTGGGTGCACAGGAGCAGGTCGTGACCGTGACACTCGATCCGGCGCCGCTTCTGGCGCATCGCGAGCGCTTCCCGGCGTGGATGGACTCCGATGCGTTTTCGCTGGATCCAGGTTGAAGCCGAATCCAGCAGAAGCGCACCTTGCGCGATTGCTCTGGGTCCGTGGCGCAAGGTATCGCGCACAGGGTGCGCTCCTACAAGCGGATGGATTCAGAGAATTGCCAGCACGGCCTCGGGTGGTCGGCCGATCGCTGCCTTGCCATTGGCAACCACGATCGGACGCTCGATAAGTCTCGGATGGGCCACCATGGCGGCGATCAGGGCCTCATCGCCCATCGAAGGATCGGCCAGGCCGAGCACCTGGTAGTCCGTCTCGCCGGTGCGCAACAATTCGCGTGGGCGCATCCCCAATTGTTTCAGCAGCACGGCCAGTTCGGGAGCGCTGGGCGGAGTGTCGAGATAGTGGATCACCTCGATCGGGCAGTGGCGCTCTTCCAGCAAGGCCAGCGTGGCGCGCGACTTGGAACAGTGGCTGTTGTGGTAGATCCGAACCATGGCGCAATGTCCTCAGCGGTTGCCGGAACGGTTGCCGCCGCGCCCGGGCGGACGCCCGCCGCCCTGGCCTTTTGGACCGGGAGCGCCGCCGGGCGCACGGTTGCCGCCGCGGCCTGGCGGGCGGTTGCCGCCGGGGCCGGCACCCGATGGCTTGCCGCCAGCTGAGTGCCGATTGCCAGTGGTGGCGCCAGCCTGGCCGCGCTGACCACCGACGCGCGCGCCGTCGCGGTTCTCGCCAGCGAACCACGTACGCACGGAAGGCAGTTCCTGGCCCGGGGCCACGCGACGTCCCTTGCCACGCTTGCCGGGGGCGCCTTGATCAGGGTGGGCAACGTTGCCGTTGACTTCCTTGCCACCACTCCTGGGCGGCTTGCGGCCGCGCGTGGGCTCGTCGCGAATGCGGTCGAAGGCGCGTAATTCGCGCGCTTCGTCCTGTCCACCGGTCCAGGCTGTGCCGGAGCCACGCTCGGGGCGGTATTCGGTGACGCTGCGACTGGCACGGCGCTGGTGCAGGATCGGACTCAGGGTCAGCACCGTTTGCGCCGCACCCAGGCCGGAGGTCTGGCGCAGCTGCTTGATGCTCTCGGCGTCCAGCGCTTCGCACTCACCGCGACGCAGATTGCGCGGCAACTCGATGCGGCCGTAGCGGATGCGCTTGAGCCGGCTGACCAGGAACCCCTGCGAGTCCCACAGACGGCGCACTTCGCGGTTGCGACCTTCGCGGATCACCACGCGGAACCAGCTGTGGCTGCCGCCGCGACTGATCACGGCGATTTCGTCGAAGCGGGCCGGGCCATCGTCCAGTTCAACACCGGCTTTCAATCGTTCGATGATCTCGTCGGGCACTTCGCCGTGCACGCGGCACAGGTATTCGCGCTCCATGCCGCTTCTGGGGTGCATCAGGCCGTTGGCCAGTTCGCCGTCGGTGGTCAGCAGCAGCAGGCCGGTGGTGTTGATGTCGAGCCGGCCCACGGCGACCCAGCGCGCGCCTTTCAGTCGCGGCAGCTGTTCAAACACGGTGGGTCGGCCTTCCGGATCGTCGCGGGTGGTCAGCACGCCTTCGGGCTTGTGGTAGATCAAAACCTCGGCATCGTCGCGGTTGTCGGTGGCAACCACGAACTGCTTGCCGTCCATGACCACGCGGTCACCGGCTTTCACGCTCATGCCGATTTCGGCAGGTGCACCATTGAGTTCGATTTCCCCGGACTGGATGCGTTGCTCCAGCATGCGGCGCGAGCCCAGGCCGGCATTGGCCAACACCTTGTGCAGGCGCTCTTCCAGGGCAGGGGCGCTGGAGTCGGGACGCGGTTCGCGCTTCAGGGTCAGAACGGATTTTTGCGGCGCAGTCATGCGCGGTACTCCTCGGTATCTTGGTCGGCGGCGCCGGATTCGGCGTCCGCAGTGGGGGTCGCTGCCTCATCGGCAGTGGTCGCGGGGCTTGTGGAAGGCGCGCTCGGATTCCCTTCGGCTTCGTCGTTCCCGGATGAAGCAGCGTTCGCCTCGGCGTCAGCTGCAGGATTCCGGTGGCTGGGTTTGGTGGTGTTCTCAGGCGATTCGCTTTCTGTCGCCACGACCTCCAACATCGAATCGGTGTCGGTCCATGGCTGGTCGCCCGCGTCGATTGCATCCGGGTCGATTGCATCGGGATCGATCGGCAGGTCGCGCGCAACGTGGACGGGCAGGGGCTCGGGCGCGAAGCGCATCTGCGGGTCTTCCATGTCGCGGATTGCCGACAATGGCGGCAACTGATCCAGCGATTTCAGGTTGAAATAATCGAGGAAGGCGCGAGTGGTTCCAAACAGCGCCGGCCTGCCGGGCACGTCGCGGTGACCGACGACGCGAATCCACTCGCGCTCCTCCATCGTCTTGATCATGGTGGAGGACACCACCACGCCGCGGATCTGCTCGATCTCCGGGCGGGTGATCGGCTGCCGATAGGCGATCAAGGCCAGGGTTTCCAGCAACGCGCGTGAGTAGCGGCTGGGCCGCTCCGTCCACATCCGCGAGATCCACGGATGCACGTCCTGCCGTACCTGGTAGCGGAAACCGGAGGCGACTTCCTTCAGCTCGATACCGCGGCTCTCACAGTCTCCGGCCAGCGATTCCAGCGCCTGCGCAATTTTCTGTGGGCCGACTTCCTCGTCTTCGTTGAAGAGGTCGCCAAGCTGATGCACGGTCATCGGCTGGGTGGAGGCGAGCAGGGCGGCCTCGATGATGGGTTTGAGTTGGTCGATCTGCATGGCCTTGGGTTCGGATGCCGATTCAGTAAGGGTCGGTCAAAAGGTGTGGTTCATTCGTCGGAAGATTCGATCAGCGTCGATTCATCCGGTGCCGTGTCGTCCGCCGGCAACTCGGCGGCTTCTGCGCTGTGGCCGGTCCTGGCCTTGAGATAGATCGGCGCCAGGGGCTCTTCCTGAACGATCTCGATGAGCATTTCCTTGGCCAGCTCCAGCATCGCCAGGAAAGTCACCACGATGCCCGCGCGACCTTCGGTCACGTCAAACAGATCCTCGAAGCGGTGGAAACTGTCGCTCTCCAGCCGGCTCAACAACTCACCCATGCGTTGGCGCACGCTGAGCGCCTCGCGCTTGATCGCGTGATGCCCGTACAGTTCGGCCCGGTGCATCACTTCCTTCAGCGCCAGCAGCAGTTCCGTCAGCTCAAGCGGCGGTGGCAGCCGGATCACGTTGCGCTCGCCGACATCGGCATGCACCACCACGCTGTCGCGCTCCATGCGGGGCAGGGCTTCGATGTCCTCGGCGGCCCGCTTGAACCGTTCGTATTCCTGCAATCGACGCACCAGTTCGGCACGCGGATCTTCTTCCAGTCCCTCCTCCAGCGGCGGTCGCGGCAGCAGCAGCCGCGACTTGATCTCGGCCAGGATCGCGGCCATCAGCAGGTACTCTGCGGCCAGCTCCAGACGCATCACGTCCCGCATCAACTCGATGTAGGTCATGTATTGCCGTGTGATCTCGGCAACCGGGATGTCCAGGATGTCGAGGTTCTGCCGGCGGATCAGATACAGCAGCAGGTCCAGTGGCCCCTCGAACGCTTCCAGGATGACCTCGAGCGCGTCCGGCGGAATGTACAGATCCTGCGGCATCTGCAACATCGGTTCGCCGCGCACGATAGCCAGCGGCATCTCCTGCTGTTGCGGTACCGACGCAAACGCATCGGTCACGGCGGCGGCCTGGCGAGGCGGCTCGACGACGGGTTCAGTGCTCATCAAGTCCTGTCATGGCGCCGTGTTCAACGGCTGGCAGTAAATTCAGCGTGGTCAAGATTTTCATCTGCAGGCACAACGTGTATGTCCGCACTCAAACGCGACGTTGAGTCAGTGTTCCCGGGTGTCGCTTTCCTGTGCATCTTCAGAACCGAGACGCGCTCGCCGCCATCGTCACGACGGGCATGATGAAGCCACGGACTGTGGTTCGGTCAGGCAGGTCGTCCGCGTCCATGGCGCACCTGCTGCGGGTTGTCAGCCACGGCAACGGTGCAAGTCAGTGTGCGAACAACTCCACACTGCTGGCCCTTCGATCGTCGGTTTGAGTACTTCGGTGAGAATCCGTGGCGTGCCGGGCGCGCCGGCAGCAAACATGTTCCACGGGACCACGCGTAGGCAGAGAGTAACGGCAAGCCAGGGACAAGTCCAGCCGGAAGGGTGACGCATCTTGCCTGAGTCTGGCTGGCAGGCCTGTCGGGGTTCATGTCGGCCGTCCCCGCAGGCACAATGGGGAGTGTTGCCACGATCAGCGGAGATATGTCGACACCTATGGCGGCACGTGACCCAATGTGACGTTTTGGGACAGGAATCAAGTCAGCGACAATCGCGTAATGTTTCAGACAAGATGGCGGCGCCGGCAACGTCGAGCCACCACAGAGGTTGCTTCCCTTTCAGCGCGCGAGCGGCCTTGCCGCGGATTGGTACGCATTGGGAAAAATCGGGTGGCATGGCAATTGCATCCGCTCACTTGCAGAGTCGAACGCGCGGCTCGTGGAGCGTGGCGGCCAATGACTGACTGGCTGGCGTTGACGAGCGAAGCGGAAAACTGGAATCGTGAAGATATTGGATATCGCGCCCTTGCCCAAAGCAGGCGCAAACGCAAATAGGCGGTATAGCTGATGGCGATCGACAAACAGGGACCTGATGGGCGTGCGCCGGAAAAGTTGCGGCCTGCGCGCATGCAGATCGAGACAACGGTGTTGATGAGTCGCCACGGGGAGTCGCATCCCACCGAACTGGTGGATGTCTCGGCTACGGGCGCACTGTTGCGGCGACCGCTGGGTTGGTCGGGCGAGGCGGGACAGAGCTGGGTGCTCGACATGATCTTCGGGCTCAATCTGCATATCCACCTGGAAGCGGAGGTCGCACGGATTTCCGATCATCACATCGGGTTTTCCTACAGTCGCATTCCCGAGGACAAACAGGTACCGTTGTGGAATCTCCTCGGTGGTTACGCCGACATCCTCGAGTACTGGAAAGACAGCTGAGCACCACGCGCGCAGATCACAAAAAATCGCACGCGTGAAGCGGGCGCTTTCTTTCAAGAACCCTCTCGGCTTTTGGCTCTTTCCTGTTCGCGCAACTCGCGACGCAGGATCTTGCCGACGTTGCTCTTTGGAAGCTCGTTGCGGAACTCGACATGTTTCGGGCGCCGGTAGCCGGTAAGGTGCGCCCGGCAGAATTCCTGCAGCGCTTCCGCGGTGAGGTTGGGATCCTTGCGGACTACATAGATCTTTACCACTTCGCCGGAATGTTCGTCAGGCACGCCGACGGCTGCAACTTCAAGCACGCCCGGGTGCTCCATCACGGCGTCCTCGACTTCATTCGGATAAACATTGAAGCCGGACACCAGGATCATGTCCTTCTTGCGATCGACGAGGTAGAAGTACCCGTTTTCGTCCATCCGGGCAATGTCGCCCGTATGCAACCAGCCATCGGCATCAAGCACCTTGGCGGTTTCATCCGGACGGTTCCAGTAGCCCTTCATCACCTGCGGGCCACGTACCATCAGTTCACCTGCCTCGCCCACCGGCAACACCTTGCCGTCCTCCGACCAGAGCGCCACGTCAGTGGACGAAATCGGCAAGCCGATTGAACCGTTGTACTCTTGGAGATTCAGCGGATTGATGCACACGGCGGGCGCAGTCTCGGTGAGTCCGTAGGCTTCCACCAAGGTGCAGCGGGTAACCTTCTTCCAGCGCTCGGCCACGGCGCGTTGCACCGCCATGCCGCCGCCCAGCGATAGATGCAGCCTGGAGAAATCCAGCTCGGCAAAGCCAGGCGTGTTGAGCAGGCCATTGAACAGGGTGTTGACACCGGTGATGGCGGTGAACCCTGACTTGGCCAGCTCCTTGACGAAGGCAGGCATGTCGCGGGGATTGGTGATCAGCCAGTTGAGGCCACCCAGGCGGGCGAACACAAACCCGTTCGCCGTCAGCGAAAATATGTGGTAAAGCGGCAGCGCCGTTATGATCACCTCTTCGCCGGGCTTGGCATTTGTGCCGATCCACACGCCCGACTGGAGCATGTTCGCGACCATGTTGCCATGGGTCAGCATGGCTCCCTTGGCCACGCCCGTGGTGCCGCCCGTGTACTGCAAAAAAGCGACGTCATCGTGGCCCAGCGAGACTGCTGGAAGCTGGTGCGCCGAGCCTGCGGACAGCGCATCGCGAAAAGTCACCGTGTTCGGCAGTTCATACGCGGGAACAGCTTTCTTGACGTGCTTGAGCACGAAATTGATCAGCGGACCTTTCGGAAATCCCAACAGCTCGCCGACGCTGGTGATGACGATATGCTGCAATGGGGTTGCGGCGAGGATCTGCTGCAGCGTGGTGGCGAAATTGTCCAGCACGACGATCACCTTGACACCCGCGTCCACCAGCTGATGCTTCAGCTCGGGCGCGGTGTACAAGGGATTGGTGTTGACGACCACGAGGCCGGCGCGCAGGGCGCCGAACAACGCGATCGGATACTGCAGGAGGTTGGGCAACATGATCGCAATGCGGTCGCCCTTGCCGAGTTTGAGCACGCCGGTGAGGTACCCGGCGAACTGCCGGCTCAGGTCATCGATCTGGCCGTAGTTGAGTTTGCGGCCGAAATTCGCAAACGCGGGCCTGTCACGGAAACGGTCGAATGCCTCTTCAAGTACCGCCGGTACCGAGGCATATTGATCGATATCAATTTCTGCAGGCACACCTGGGGGATATTGAGCCAGCCACGGTCGTTCATTGCTCATGCTTGGATTTTCCTGGGCCCTTGGCTCGTTGCCGGTCGTCGACGCTGGCTTGCATGATGGCAAGGTTCAAGCCGGTCAATGCTGGCTTCATTTGAGCATGCGCCCGCGTATAGTGGCAAGCCACGCGCGGCGTCGTGGCGAGAGCGATGAAATGACTGGATCTGGAAAAAAAGTCGGGGTTCTGCTGCTCGTCGTGCTCGCGTCGGCGACCTTCGGCGGTTGTCGACGGACACCCGACGAGTCGCGCATACGCAGCGCGATCACGGCTGTCGCGAAAGGCGCGGAATCGGCTTCAGCAAGGAACGTGGTGGCGCCCCTCAGCGATGATTTCGACGGTAATGGCGGCGAACTGGATCGGGCAACGCTGGCCAACCTGGTTCGTATGACCTCGCTGCGCGGCGAACGCGTCGGCGTGACCATGGGGCCGATTTCCATCGATCATCGCGGCGAGCGGATGATCGCGAAGTTTGCCGTCACGCTGACCAGCCGCCGTACCCTGCTGCCCGACCAGATGGGTCTGTATCAGGTCGAGTCGGCGTGGCGCAGGGAGCACGGCGAATGGCGCTGTTACTCGGCCAGCTGGAGGCACACGCTTTAGTTGCTGGTGTCGCGCGTGACATCGTAGCTGTCCTTGCGAAGTCCTGTTGCAATGACTACGATCAAATACGTGTTGCCATCATCTTTGGTGCTTGTCTGGCGAACAGGGGGTGTTACGTGCGGTGCAACGCATTGCCAGTAGACGCAGACACCCCTCGCGTCATCCTCACATGATCAGCCGGGCATCCGTGGCCGCTCGCTTCGTCCATCCCATCGTCCGACTCGATTATCGCCTGCGGATGGTCTTCGTGTTCGTCGGGTGTCTGATCGTTTTCTCCTTGCTTGAGAACGCCGGTCGGGCCACGCCGCTGGTGACAGGATTACTGTTGTTGCACGCGATCGCATGGCCCCAGATCGCCTATTTTTCTGCGCTTGGCCCCAACGGGAAGCGAGCAGAGCATCGCAACATGGTGGTGGATTCCGTGCTGATGGGCGCATGGGTGGCGGCCATGTACATGAGTCTCTGGCCGAGTGTCGTGCTGATTTCGACGACTTCCTATTCCAACCTCGGCGTGGGCGGAACGCGGCTTTTCGTCAAGGGGTTGGCAGGTGTCGCGGTCGGTTTCATTGTCATCGGCCTGCTCACCGGCTTTCGGATGCATCTGGCCTCCCCGCCTTTGACGACGGGAGCCAGCATTGCAGGCATTCTCCTGCTCGGCTGCCTTTTCGCTTCGCACGCGAACATCCAGAGCCGACGATTTGTCGAGGGCCGCAAGATGTTGCTGGCGCAAAAGCTGATGCTCGAGGAGACAAGCGCTGAGCTGAAACAGGCCAGGGAGGCTGCGGATTCGGCCAACCAATCCAAGAGTATCTACCTGGCCAACATGAGCCACGAACTGCGCACGCCCTTGAACGCAATCATCGGCTACAGCGAATTGCTGACCGAGGAGGCTGGGGATAATGGCCACCTGGACTTGATACCTGACCTGGAGAAAATCCACGTTGCCGGCAAGCACCTGTTGGGCATGATCAACGATGTCCTCGACCTGTCCAAAATCGAGTCAGGCAAGATGGAATTGAGCCTGGAAAAGGTTCCGGTAGGCGCGTTGCTGGACGGAGTGATCGACACCATCGGACCGCTCGTCCGCAAGCAAGGCAACCAGCTGATCCTGGACGCTGGCGATTTGGGCAGCATGAACACTGACGTCACCAAGCTGCGACAGGTCCTGGTCAATTTGCTGGGCAATGCCAGCAAGTTCACGCACAACGGCACGATCCACCTGCGGGCCCGACGCGAGTCCGTGGAGTCGCGGAGCTGGCTGGTGTTCTCGGTCGAGGACACGGGTATTGGCATCACTCCCGCGCAACAGGAAAAGCTGTTTGAACCGTTTGCGCAGGCCGAGGCCTCAACACAGGGCAAATATGGCGGCACGGGCCTTGGTCTGGCGTTGAGTCGTCGATTTTCCGAGTTGCTCGGGGGTGAAATCCAGCTCGAGAGCGTCCCGGGTGAGGGCACCTCGTTCACGGTGCGCGTGCCGGCGAATATCCCGGTCCCTCTGCTGAAGCCATCCGATGTCGTGCCGGCCGGCTCGGAAGCCACTTCCGTGCAAGCTGCGTCGGCCGGCACGATCCTGATCGTGGACGACGACGCTGCGGGCAGTGAACTGCTGGGCCGCATGTTGGCAGGGGAGGGTTTCCACTCAGTAGCAGCCGCAGATGGCGAAGAGGGGCTGCGACTCGCGCGCGAGTTGCATCCGGATTTGATCTTGCTGGACGTGCTGATGCCAAGTGCGGACGGCTGGACCGTGTTGTCGGAATTGAAGGCGGACCCCGGGCTGGCGGACATCCCCGTGGTGATGATTTCCGTTACGCGAGAAAAGACCCTCGGTTTCGCTGTCGGCGCGGCTGACTACCTGGTCAAACCGGTGGCGCGTGAAAGTCTGTTGATCACCGTGGCAAAGTATCTTGGTCTCAGCTCCGAGCGTCCCATCCTGGTGGTCGATGACGACGCCACGACGCGCAGCATGTTGCGTCGCATGCTGGAGCGGCAGGGTTGGAGGGTCGTGGAAGCCGCCAATGGCGTCGAGGGCCTGGCGCGGGTGGAGGAGGCTCGGCCGTCGCTGGTGTTGCTGGATTTGATGATGCCGCAAATGAGTGGCTTCGCGTTCCTTGCCGCGTTGAACGATCGTCGCCTGCTTGATGTGGCGTTACCGGTGGTGGTACTCACCGCGAAGGAGCTGACGCGGGATGAGCACAACACGCTTGCCGGCTATGCGCACAAGGTCATCCAGAAGGGCAGCTACTCCGGCGATCAGCTCGAACACGAAGTGCGGCGCGCGTTGCAGGCCCGCTGGCAAACGGCCAGGTCGTGAAAATTCTTTTGGTGGACGACAGCGAGATGAACCGCGACATGCTTTCGCGCCGACTGATACGTCGTGGCTACACCGTCGTCACCGCGGAGGACGGTCAGACTGCGCTTGACCTGGCTGCCAGCGACAACCCGCAGCTGGTGTTGATGGACCTGGGCCTGCCGGTCATCGATGGCTGGGAAGCAACGCGCCGGTTGAAGGCCGATGCCCAGACGCGCATGATTCCGGTGATCGCCTTGAGCGCGCATGCCATGGTCGCGGATCGTGAGAGTGCGCTGGCCGCCGGTTGCGATGACTTTGACACCAAGCCCGTGGACATGGATCGACTGATCTGGAAAATGGAGGCGCTGTTGGCGCTGAACGGCACGGACGGTTCGTCACCGTGACGACCTCGCCGCCAGTGGCAGGCAGTATCGAGTTCAGCGCGGCGTGCATGAGCGATCTCCCGGAATTGGTGAGCGTGGTCGAGCAGACGTGCCGCCAGGTCGGCTCCGATGACGACATGCTGTTTTCGCTGCGACTGGCGGTGGAGGAAGTGTTCACCAATATCCTCGACTATGGATACCCGGGTGGCACCGGACCCGTTACTGTCCAGATTGAGGCACAAGCTGGGCAGGTTCGGGTCAGCTTCGCCGATGCCGCACCATCCTTTGACCCCGCAACTGTCCCGACGCCAAGGTTGGACGTTCCGTTGGAAGAGCGCCAGGTCGGCGGTTGGGGTTGGCATTTCGTGCGGCAGGCAGTGGACAGAGTTGAGTGGGAGCCACGCGAGGAAGGCGGAAACCTTCTGACGTTGGTCAAATCGTTCCCGGCTGCGAGTCTTTTGCAACAAGGGTCAAATATCCATGAAGATTGAAATCAACCAACGCGGACAGGTTTCTGTGGTTCGCGTCATCGGCAGCGTGGACGGAACGACCGCACCCATGCTCACCGCCGAACTGCATGCTTGCGTGACCTCGGGTAACGTCTGCCTCGTTGCCGACCTTGCGGGTGTCGACTACACCAGCAGCGTCGGCCTGCGCACGTTGCTTGGAACCATGAAGGAAACCCGCGTGCAGGGTGGCGACCTGCGCCTGAGCAACGTCACCCCGCATGTCCTGAAGGTGCTGGAGCTGAGCGGCTTCACCAGCATCATGAAGTTGTATGACGACGTCGAGTCCGCCGTTGACAGTTACGCGATTTGAGGGCTTGAGCTGAGCGCGGGCGGCGCCACGTCCGGCCGCCACCTTTGGTACCCGTTATGGAGGGCGCTGCATGGACACAGGGAGCAACTCGCGCAAGAAACTGGCGCTGGTGATTGGCGCCGGCAGCGTCAAATGCGCCGCGGCGCTCGGCCTGTGGAAAGTGCTCGAGCGCGAAGGCATGAAGATTGACATGTTTGTCGGGTGCAGCGGTGGAAGCATGTATGCCGCCGTGATGGCACTCGGCTACGACCTGGCGACCTGTGAACGGTTGACGCGCGAACTGTGGACACCTGGCATCACGCGCCGTCGGGACACGCGGTCCCTGCTCAGCGCCCTGTTTCCCCGCTTGTTCGGCTTCAAGGGCAGCTTTGGCATGATCAGCGACGAACCCTTGCGCCGCGCGCTGCACAAGCCGTTCGGCGAGCGCACATTCGCCCAGGCCAGCGTGCCGTTGCGTATCGTCGCCACCGATGTGGCCAACGGCCAGAAGGTAGTGCTGAGCAGTGGCGCGGTGGCGGATGCCGTGCGTGCAAGCGTGGCCATACCCTATGTATGGAAGCCATGGTGCATCGATGGCCGCTGGTTGCTTGACGGTTGTCTTGCCGATCCGCTACCGGTGGATGTCGCTATTCGCGAGGGTGCCGACATCATCCTGGCGATGGGGTTTGAAAGTCCATACCCGAAGAAGATTCGCTCAGCGATGCGGTATGCGTTTCAGGTCAACTCGATTTACACCAACAACCTGTTGCGTGCGAATTACGCCTTTCACAATCTTGCGCATCATGCCGAGATCATCCCGATTCTGCCGGAATTTGGCCAGGAGATTCGCCTGTTTGATACCGACAAGATTCCGCATGTCATCGAATGCGGCGAGCGTGCCATGGAAGAGAACCTGGATTACCTGCGCCAGGTGTTGAAGGAAGAACATGCCTGACACGCCCGATCACGCTGCGGCAAATGCCGGTCCCGGCGATGGAGTTCGCGTGGAACGACGCGCTCATGCGCGCGTCCAAGAAGGAGCGGCACGTGTGTTGGTGGTGGACGACAATGAAGTGAATCGCGACCTGCTGGCTCGCCGTCTGCAGCGCGAGGGTCATCGTGTGGCACTGGCAGTCGATGGCCTGGACGCACTCGCCAAACTTGCCGTCGATGAATTCGACCTGATTCTGCTCGACATCATGATGCCCGGCTTGAACGGTTATGAGGTACTGGAACGCCTGAAGGCGGACGAGGCGCTTCGCTACCTCCCGGTGATCCTGATTTCCGCACTCGATGACACCGACAACATGGTGAAGGGCATTTCACTGGGCGCCGACGACTTCCTGCCCAAACCGTTCAATCCACACATCCTGCGCGCACGGGTGAGCGCCAGCCTGGCCAGAAAGAGACTGCACGATAACGAGCAGCGGTATGCACGCGGCCTCGAAAGGGAGATGGATATTGCGCGTGATATCCAGGCTGGATTTCTGCCGGACCAGCTGCCCATGGTCGCTGGCTGGGACATGGCGGCGTGTTTCCTTCCGGCCCGGCGGGTCGGCGGAGATTTCTACGATGCGTTTCCACTGCACAAGGGATTGCGCATCGGCGTCGTGGTGGCTGACGTCTGCGACAAGGGCGTTGGTGCGGCGCTGTTCATGGCGTTGGCCCGCAGTCTGATTCGGGCGTTCGCCGAACGTGCGCGTTTTCTGGACGATGATGCCGCCGAGCAGCTGCGGCAACTGGTCGACCACGTCAATGGCTACATTGCCCGTACGCATGGTCGCGCCAACATGTTCGCCACCCTGTTCTTCGCGATCCTCGATCCCTCCAGCGGCGCGTTGATCTACATAAATGGGGGTCACGAACCGCCGATCATCATCGGCAAAGCTGGCGTGAGCGCCCGGCTTGACCCGACCGGCCCGGCCGTAGGCATGCTGGCAGAGCTGGAATTTCGCGTGGAGCGGCAGTCCATCGAAGCTGGTGAGACTTTGGTGATTTACACCGATGGCGTCACCGATGCGCGCAACAGGACCGCGGCTGCGTTTACGGAGGAACGACTGCTGGCACTGCTCTCACCCGTTACGGCCTCCGCGGCGGCAACGATCGACCGAATTCAGGCCGCCGTCTTTCAGCACATCGATGGCGCAACCCAGTTTGACGACATTACCATGCTGGCTGTCCATCGCAGCGAGGAAGCGTAGCGGCGAGCTTGCGGGATCCCTCGCGCTCCCGGCAGCAAAGGCCGATCTCCAGGCGATAGTCCGCCCCGGCGACCGGGACGGGCCTTGTCGTTGAGGGCAAGCCTGAGGCTCAGGCGGCGTTGCGGCCCGCCAGCTGGCGCAGCACGTACTGCAGGATGCCGCCGTGTCGATAGAAGTCGCGCTCCTTCGGGGTGAGCAACATCACGTGCACGGTGAACTCCTTCTTGCCGCCGTCCTCCGCAGTCGCCGTCACCCTGGCTTCCTTCGCATTTCCGTTGTCGAGGCCGCTGATATCGAAACTCTCGTTGCCGTTCAAGCCCAGCGATTTCGCGTTCTCGCCACTCTTGAACTGCAGCGGCAGCACGCCCATGCCGACCAGGTTGGAGCGGTGGATGCGCTCGAAGCTCTCCGCGATCACGGCCTTGATACCGAGCAGAAGTGTGCCCTTGGCAGCCCAGTCGCGCGATGAGCCAGTGCCATATTCCTTGCCGGCAATGACCACCAGTGGCGTGTTGTCATGTTTGTACTTCATGGCGGCATCGTAGATCGTCATCTGTTCGCCGCTGGGAATGTAGCGGGTGAATCCGCCTTCCACGCCGTCCAGCAACTGGTTCTTGATGCGGATGTTGGCGAAGGTGCCGCGCACCATCACGTCGTCGTTGCCGCGGCGCGAGCCGTACGAATTGAAGTCGACAGGCTTCACCCCGCTTGAGATCAGGAAGCGCCCCGCGGGTGAATCCTTCTTGATCGCGCCGGCCGGCGAGATGTGGTCGGTGGTGATCGAGTCGCCGAACAAGCCGATGCAGCGCGCGCCGTGGATGTCCTCGACCGGGGCCAGCTCCATCGTCATCCCGTCGAAGTAGGGCGGATTCTTGATGTAGGTGGAATCCCTGTCCCATTCGTACAGCGCGCCGTCCGGTGAGGCGATCGCGTTCCAGCGCTCATCGCCCTTGAACACGTTTGCGTAGTTCTTCTTGAACATCTCCGCGGTCACCGCACCTGCCATGAGGTCGCTGATTTCCTTGTTGGACGGCCAGATGTCCTTCAGGTAGACGTTCTTGCCGTCCTTGCCCTGGCCCAGCGGCTCGGTGGTCAGGTTGATGTCCAGCGTTCCCGCCAGCGCATACGCCACCACCAACGGCGGCGACGCGAGGTAGTTCATCTTCACCTCGGCGTGCACGCGACCTTCGAAGTTGCGGTTACCGGAAATCACCGCCGCCGCGGTAAGGTCGCCATCGGTGATCGCCTTGCTGATGTCGTCCGGCAGCGGGCCGGAGTTGCCGATGCAGGTGGTGCAGCCGTAACCGACCAGATAGAAGCCCAGTTTTTCCAGTTCGCTCAGCAGGCCGGTGCTTTCAAGATAGTCGGTGACGACCTTGGAGCCAGGTGCCAGCGAGGTCTTCACCCACGGCTTGGATTTCAGGCCCAGCGCAGCAGCCTTCTTGGCCAAGAGGCCGGCACCGAGCATGACCGCCGGATTGGACGTGTTCGTGCACGAGGTGATCGCGGCGATGACGACGGAACCGTCGCCCACGTCGAATTCCTCGCCATCGCGCAGTACATGCTGGCTGCGCGAACTTGCGCTGGCTTCGCGACCGACCGCGGTGCCACCACCTTCGTTGGCGAAGCGATCCTTGGCCCCATTGGGCTTGGCTGCGGCGGTGCCGAGGCTGGTGTGGAAGTTCTGCTGCACATCGGTAAGCAGCACGTGGTCCTGCGGACGCTTCGGGCCGGCCATGGACGGCTTCACGCTGGCCAGTTCGAGCTCGAGTGTGACGGTGTAATCGGCCGTCGGTGTGTTGTCGTCGTGCCACAGGCCCTGTGCCTTGGCATACGCTTCCACCAGCGCAATGCGCTCATCGCTGCGACCGGACAGACGCAGGTACTTCAGCGATTCGGCGTCGATGGGGCTGATCGCGCAGGTCGCGCCGTATTCGGGCGACATGTTGCCAAGGGTGGCGCGGTCGGCCAGCGAGAGGTGCTTCAGGCCCGGCCCAAAGAATTCGACGAACTTGCCGACCACCCCTTGGCGGCGCAGCAGTTCGGTGACGGTGAGCACCAGATCCGTGGCGGTGGCACCTTCCGGCAACCTGCCCAGAAGTTTCATGCCGACCACCTGCGGGATCAGCATCGACGACGGCTGACCGAGCATGGCGGCTTCCGCCTCGATGCCCCCCACGCCCCAGCCGAGCACGCCGAGACCGTTGACCATGGTGGTGTGCGAGTCGGTGCCGAACAAGGTATCCGGGTAAGCCCACAGTTGCCCGTCGACTTCATTGTCCATGACCACGCGCGCGAGGTGCTCAAGGTTCACCTGGTGCACGATGCCGGTGCGCGGGGGAACCACCTTGAAGTCGGTCAGCGCTTTCTGGCCCCAGCGCAGGAAGCTGTAGCGCGCCTGGTTGCGCTGGAACTCGATGGCGACATTCTTTTCGAGCGCATCTTCGCTACCAAATACATCGACCTGCACCGAATGATCGATGACGAGTTCGGCCGGTGATAGCGGGTTGATCAGTGTCGGGTCACCGCCGAGAGACTTCATGGCGTCGCGCATGGCGGCCAGGTCCACCACGCAGGGCACGCCGGTGAAGTCCTGCAGCAGCACGCGTGCCGGCATGAACGAAATCTCGGTGTCGGGTTCCTTTTTCGCATCCCAGTTGGCGATCGCCTCGATTTCCTTCGCGGTCACGTCGGTGCCGTCCTCGTGGCGCAGCAGGTTCTCCAGCAGGATCTTCATCGAGTACGGAAGCCGCTTCAGGTCGAAGCGCTCGCTCAGCTTGGTCAGGCTGGCGAAGGCGTAGCTCTTGCCATTGACTTCGAGGGTGTCACGGACGGAAAAAGTGTCTTTCATGGTGAGACTCCTGGCTGAATCCTGCGGCTGGGATGAGTGACAAGCGTGTGGCAGTCTCCCACCCGGCAAAACAACGATTATCGCTCAAACGCCGCAAGTTCGGCGTGGATGGATTGGGGTGGGTCGAACGCCGCCGAACTGCCGCGCCGGTTAAACTGCGGCTTGGTCCCACAGGCCACGCGCGTTCCAGATCAGGATGCGCGTGTTCGCAACCACAGACAAACGCCTTTGAAGACATGCAGCGTTCGATGATTTCGACCAGCCTTGCCGCCGTTTCGCTGCGTGACCTTGCGCTGGTGCAGGCCGTGCATCGCCAGGGCAGTTTCAACCATGCCGCACGCGCCATGCACATCAGTCCGTCGGGGCTGTCGCACCAGGTACAGAAAGTCGAGCAGGCTCTCGGCGCACCCTTGTTCGAACGGGGCGGTCGACGCGTCGTGCCTACGGCAGGAGGCCAGCGCTTGTTGCAGCAGATCGATGACGTGCTTGTCGCCGCCGAACATCTGCAGCAGCTCGCCCGTGCAGGCGATGTGGCATTCGGCGGCGCGCTGCGCCTTGGCGTGCCTGCCTCGCTCGGGCCTTACCTCCTGCCGCATCTGATCGCGCCGTTTCCGCAGCACTTCCCCGGTGCGCTGCTGGGGATTTCGGAAGGCAAGCCACGTGGTTTGCTGCGCCGCTTGCACGAAGGCGAGC
>JBDTEG010000160.1:0-8848 GCA_039922695.1 Rhodanobacter sp.
AGCTCGCCGTTGTAGATCAGCGCCAGACCAGAGGCTGGATCGACCATTGGCTGCTGCCCGTGGCTCAGGTCGATGATGGACAGCCGCCGATGTCCCAGGCCCGCGCCATTGCCGAGATATATTCCAGCCTCATCGGGTCCGCGGTGGCGCTGCGCATCGCGCATCGCCAACAAGACCTTTTCGTTGACACTACCGCCGCGTGACAGCACGATCCCCGCCAGACCACACATTTCAACTCTCCTCGTGCCCGGTCAAGCTGGGCATCACGCGCGGCTGTATGGCACCGTGTGGCCGGCCAAGCAGTCCATCGTACAGTGCGACATACGCCGACACCATCTCGTCCAGACTGAATTCGGTTTCCACGCGTTCGCGGCCCGCACGACCGTGACGCACCCGGAGTGCTTCATTGGCCACATAACTCGCCAACGCCCTGGCCAGTGCGGGATGATTGCCGGCCGGCACTAACTGCCCCGTGATCCCGGAGGAGACAACGTCACCCACGCCACCCACTTCGGTAGCCACCACCGGCAGTCCGGCCGCCATGGCCTCCAGCAGGACACCCGGCATACCTTCGGCGATCGAGGAGAACGCAAAGATGTCGAATTCGACGAGGATCGCGGGCACGTCATCACGATTGCCCAGGAGACACACTTGCTCGGAAAGTCCGAGTTCGGCGACATGTGCTTCAAGTGTGGAACGCTGCGGTCCTTCACCAACTATCGCCAAGCGCAGGCGCCCGCGCACATCAGGCAACGATTTGCACAGGAAATTGAACGCAGATACCAAGCCAGCCTGATCCTTCACCGGATCAAGGCGACCGACGGTTCCAATCAAGATGGTACCGGGAGGGGCGAACGTCCCCAACAACGGTCGTACTCTTTTCATTGCAGGGGCAACGGCAAAGTCATCGGCGTCAATACCGTTGGGAATGTAAATCACCCGCAATCGATCAATGCCCACTTTTTCTGTCAACCAATCTCTCAGCTCCCTGGAGACCGCCAGATACCGGTCGACGAACGGTGCCAAGCAGCGCCGCAAATATCGGTACTTGCGGCTTTCGCCGTGCGGATCGTCTGCACTTCGCCCGCGCTCTGCGTGAACCACGCGGCGAACACCAGCAATCTTTGCCACCGGAACCGCATCCAAGGCGCCGTAATTGTAGGTGTGCACCAAATCTGGTCTAAGTGCTCTTAGTGCTTTCCACAACCTGAAATAGCAGCGCCAGTCCTTGCCAGGCTTCTTGTTCAGTGCCACGCATGGCACGTTTGGATCCTCGATCTTTTCACGGAGTGCCGTGAATTCGTCAAGGCAGATCACCGCATGGCGGAATTGTGACTGCGTGTGGTTTATTAAAGTGATCAACATGCGCTCCATGCCGCCGGTATCCAGTCGGTAGAGCACATGCACAATTAAAGGCTTGTCGTTCACGGTTCGTTCCCCGCAACGTCGGCAGGCCGCCGCGCCTGCAAATCCGTGGCGTCTGCCGCAATCAAAGCCTTCGCGAAAGCCTGCAATTTCGTTCGAGCCTGCTCGAGACCGTTGCTGGCCACCGCCGACGACAATGCCCACACCGAAGATCGCGGCGTATGTCCGCGAAGTACGTCAGACGCTTGCAGCAACTTGGTCATCACGGGCGAACGCGTGCAGCGAAGATCGACGCAGTACCAGTACCAGATCAATCGCGGACCCGTAGCGCCGGCCAGCCGCAACTCGCCGGCAGTGGAGCGTTGCCCGGCAAGATCAACCTGACGGTCGGCGCGGCTCAGAATTTGCAAATCCACTGAATTGTAGAGGTCATTTCCGTGGGTAATCAGATTATGTCCGCGACGGGGCTTGCCGGTGTAGACGGCATGAAACAGCTCGATGACTTCACCATCAGGAGCTGATCGATAGGACGCACGCACCTCACCGGCCGCGCCCTTGAAGACCGGCTGCCAGTTGTCGACGGGAGCTTGTGGTCCGGTCCAGCCGGTAATCGTTGGCGCGGTCAAATGCAGCGTTTCCAGCGAGCCTGGCGCCGAGAGTCTGGCGGCCAACGCCGGGCCTAGGACAAGCAGCGCGAGTGCCATTGGCCAGACGACGCTGCGTGCACCCAGAGCCACGGCATTATGCGCAGGAAGCTCTTCCCGCACTACGAGGTTGTCGCGAAGAAACCACCCCGCCAGCAACAGCAGTACCAATACGGTACCGAAGAATTGCCAACCGAAAATCATGTGATCTGTGCCGGTGGCGTATTTCATCCCCCAGGTCTCACCAATCAAGATGGTGAAGTAGACTCGGAGGCCATTCGCGATGACGGGCGCCACCGCCGCCAGGATCACGAAAACCACCCGTTTCCACCTGCGCTGATACATCAGGTACGCGTACAGACAGCCTAACGCCGTGCAGGCAATGAAAAACTTCACGCCGCTGCATGCGTCGGCCACCATCCACACGGCCGAGGGCGTCATGATCTCCCGACCGTTGAGAAGTACTGGTGTGCCCGTCAACTCCAGCGCGCGTACCGCAAAGTGCGCCGTGATGTCCTGCAGCGGACCCACGAGTCCATCGCCCCAGGGAACAGCGAACACCACCAGGTAGGCTAGCGGGAAAAGCAACACCCACAGCGCGCGCCACCCCCAGCAAGCGAGCACCAGCGCCGGAAATAGAGCGACGAGAGCAAAATGCTGCGGCAGGTTGACATCGAGCAGATGACCGGCATACCAGACGAACACCAACGCAGCCACGGCTGCCAGACCCCAAATGCTTGGCACGGGCGGGTTCGCCCGGAGCTCATGGCGCAGACCGAATGCCACCCACACGCTCAACGGAAAGATCAGAAAGGCGTACTGATACGTTCCATCGTGATCCCAGGCCCACACCAGCGATTGCACGGTCTGCCAGTAGCAGACCAGCATTACGATGACGGCGACGGCGAAGGCTGCCGCAGCCGCCATCCAACTAGGCACCCTCAGTGAAATACCGGTTTCGGGCGCAAGCATCTGGTTCACGGGCATGCCTCCAACCCGGTCTCGTTTACCGCAGCCATCGCGGCAGCATCCGGCTTCGTGTCGCTCAGAAAGCTTTCATACAGGTCCAGGTTGCGCACCCAGTCAAAGTGGGACAGCACCATCGCGCGCGCTTCGGGCACCCGCACAACGATCGGCGAATCCAACCAACGCAAGGCCTCCGTCGCCAGCACCTCGGGCGATGCGTCGATGCAGCCCTGGCGTCCTTCGAAATCCGCGACACCCTCATAGGCTTCAGGCGTTGCCAGCAGCACTTTCTCCATGGCCAGCGCCTCCAGCACTTTGTTCTGAATGCCGCGGGCGATGCGCAATGGCGCCGCCACGACATGGGCATGAGCCAGGTATGGCCGCACGTCTTCCACTCGTCCCGTGACCGTAATTCCCGGCAGCTCGGTCAGCGCGCGGACCGCTGCCGTCGGCTTGCTTCCCACAATGTAAAAGCGCGCGTCCTGGCTCCGGGCGTATACAAACGGCCATACCTCGCGCGCGAACCATTGCACGGCGTCCACGTTGGCGCGGTAGTCCATGGCGCCAACGAATGCCACCACCCGTTCCCCCTGACCATAGGGATTGGAAAAGTCGAGTTGCGGATTCCAGTACTGCGCATCCACCCCGTTCGGGATGCCGTGCACCTTGTCTGCTGATTCCGGCACCTGCTTGCGAAAAAACGCCGCTTCGGCTTCCGAGACCAAAATGCTGGCGTCGAATTGCGCGGCAATGGTGCGCTCGAATCGAGCAAGCCGCCCAGCTTCCAGCCGGTAAATCATGCGCGCCACACCACGGCGCGCCTGCGCATATTGGCGCCATTTGTCGGAATCCACATCCACGAAATCCATGACACGACGCAGTTGGTCGTGTTGCATGACCAGCGGTGCCACGCCAGATGAGTAGCATACGGCCAGCACGGGCTTTTGCTCGGCCAGCACCCGTTCGACCCAACGCTGCATCTCGCCGTCGCGGTAGACTCCGACGCTGAGCGCGTCGCCCCGTACCAGCGAAACCAGCGCGCGCCAGCGTGCACGCCAGGACTGCAACGGCCGCACGCAGACGCCAGCGCACAAGGCCTCCACGGACGCAAGGTAGCGCCAGTCGGCTGGATCATCCACGAACGTGCCGAGATACACGTGATAGCGTTCGGCCAGTCTGCGCAGCACATGGTACGACCGGATCTTGTCCCCCTTGTCCGGGGGCCAGGGAATTCGATGGCAGAGGAACAAGACCGATTGCATGTCAGGGCCGGTCCGCGCCAGATCCAGCAAGCCGCCTTGCCTCACGACCGGGCTTGAAAGCGGACTCGCGCCGCGCTACCGCAGTCCTTCCATGGACCAGGTTCGCAATGACGCATGGCAGTGGCTGTGGAGCAACTGCCCGCGTCGCGGCCAGTTGCCCCGATCGCTGTGTGTTCGCTGGTCTATGTACCGACATACCTCTTCCTTGTTCTTCCTTGCCTGCGAGCAAATAGCGCATGGTGGAGCGGTTTGGCATGGTGTCCATGACTCTAACCCAGATCCCGCGCAAGCCATGGTCCCAGCGCGCAACTCACCGGCAACGGCAGCCGCCGCCAAGCCTTGATGAACAAGCTGTATTTGGTGTTCGTAGGGCTGAGATTGGGCACTTCCCTGGCGCGCACCAGGTAATAGGCGTAGGGCAGAGGCTGTGGTTCGAAACCCCAGTGCTTCTTGAAGTGATAGGAGCCGCTGTCCTGCTTGCTGCGGCCATAGTCGAACAGCCGTGCGCCACGATCCACCGCGCGCTGCATCACGGCCCAATACATGAAATCGTTGGCCGCCAGATCGCGGCCGTGCGCCACACTGCCCCCGTAATAGGGATGCACTTCGTCGCGAAAGTAGAGACTCATGACGGCGGCGACCGGCTTCCCCTCGTGAGTGACGACGGTCACTTCGCAGTTCTCGCCAAACGCCTGCTGCAGTTGGATGTAATAGTTTCGCGACAACACTGGCGTGCCCAGATTGCGAACACTCTCTGCGTACACCCGGTAGAAGTCCGCAATACTGCCGTCGTGCCGTGCTTGCAGTCCCGCTGCGATGCCCTTGCGCACCATGGCGCGCTGCTTGCGCGGAATCGCCTTGAGATTCTTGTCGTGGTCCGGAGAGATTGCCTTGCGGAAGCTGACGTACAGGTCCTTGACCGGCCAGCCAGGGTGACGCAGCTCACGGTCGCGCAGTTCCAGATATTCCACGCCCAGTTCGTCGGCGAGCGCGGTTGCCGCCTCGATGAGACTTGTCTCACTGTCCTGGTCACTCGCCACAACCCCGCCATAGACACAGAACGGCGTCGAAATCAGCGCGTGGCCGAACAACCGACTGCGTATCTCGGCGAGTGGCAATACGCCAGTGATAACCCCGCTTCGCTCCGCGTACAAGTAATGGCAGCGGTGGCCCAGTGTCTGCTCGAGCATGCCGCGCCAGGCGGCGACGTGGAAAAACGTGGCCTGCGGCGAATCTTCGACAAAGGCGTCCCAGCGCGCCTCGTCACTGCTCAGCAGGCGCTTGACCACACAGGGGCTGGCGGCAGGACGGTCGCCCACACGATCGAGCATCATGCATCCTCTTCAATGCGCATCTGGTTGGGCGGCCTGCAGCGCCACCACGGGATAGTCGACATGCGGGGGCGCGAGAAATACCCGGTCCATGCGATCGAACCGGAAATCGCGCACGAGCTGTTCGAGCCGGGGCGCCGTGCGTGTCAGATTCAGGTAGTGACGAACCCGATTTTTCAGCGTCACGCCTGGTACGCGCGGTTGCTGCGGATCGACTTCCCACGGATGGAAATAGAACACGCCGGCACGACTCTCCCGCCGGTTGACTCGCCGCAAGCCGCGCTTGAACATGGCATACGGCAACAAACGGAAAAAGCCGCCCCCGCCGCACGGCCAGTTGCGTCCGCACAGCCGAACCGTGGTCACCGGGATCTCAAGCAATCCGGAACCTTCGGCAAGAAACGCAAACCGCGGGGCGTCCGGCATGCCATATAGATCATGGTGGATCGGCACGATGCTGGAGCTGTACCGATAGCCGGCCAGACGCAGTTCTTCGTGAGCCCACAAGGTGGTCGGACCGATCGAATAACTTGGCGCACGATAGCCGTACACGGGGCTGCCGGTAAGGTCCTCCAGCAGAAGTTTCGTGCGAACAATGCCGTCGCGGAAATCGCTGCGACTCATGTTGGTCAGACGCTCATGGCCGAAACCATGGCTGGCGACCTCATGCCCGGCGTCGCTGATGTCACGCATGAGCGTGGGGAAGCGTTCTGCAACCCAGCCGAGCACAAAGAATGTGGCGCGCACCCCATGGCGCTCGAAAAGCTCAAGCACCCGCCGTGTATTGCTTTCAACGCGGACCGGCCAGCTCGGCCAGTCCTCACGCCGGATGCATTTTTCGAAGGCCGCGACCTGGAAATAATCCTCGACATCCACCGTCATGGCGTTGGTAATGTGATCGGATACTTGCGCCACCGCCTTCATTCGCGTCGCCACTCGGAACGCGCGTCGCGCCCGTCGGCCATCGCTGCCTTGTCATCGTCGGACGACCGCCCCGGCATGGCCCGAAGCATTTTCCTGAAGCGGACCCTTTCGCGCATCAACTCCATCATGAGGTCGTCGTCTTTCAGCTCCAGCAAGTCGAGCTCGGTTTCTCGCTTGGGAGCTGACATGGCGCGGGCCAGATCCGGACCTTGGGGCACGGTCGGCTCCTCCAGTGTCGGCGGCAATCCGGCCATCTCATCAGCCATCTCGTCGAGCACCACCGCCAGCGCAGCCGGGCCCAGACTATGCAGCTCTTCAAGGTAACCGTGCAGCAGCAAACGGTCCATGATGAGATTGATCTTGCGCGGGATGCCGCGGCTAGCCTGGAAAACGCCCACGAAAAGCTCCGGCGGCAGATGCGGATCGTCCCGCCAGCCGACGGCACGCAGGCGATGCAGGATGTACGCGCAACTCTCCTCCTCGCCCATCGGATCGAGACGATGCGAGGCGATGATGCGTTGGCGCAGCTGTTCCATATGGTTGCTGATGATGGTGCGCCGGAGCTCGGCCTGGCCGACAAGAAATATCTGCAGGAGCGCCTGGCCCTTGAGTTCGAAGTTCGACAGAATGCGCAGCATCTCCAGCGCCGTCGGGGTGAGCGTTTGCGCTTCGTCCACCACGAGCAGCGCATGCGACTTACGCGCCTGCAGTGACACCAGGTACTGCTTCACGTCCTGCAGGAGAGCCTCTTTGCTGCGTCGCTCGTAAGGCAGTTCGAACGCCGACGCCACGGCGGGCAAGATGTCCTCGCCGTCTAGATTGGCCGAGGCTACGCTGGCTACTGCAATGTTGCGATGCTCAAGTTCCTCGAACAGCTTCTGCAGGAGGAGAGTCTTTCCGGTGCCGACCGCGCCGGTGATCATTACGAACCCTTCCGCCTTCTCGAACCCGTAGAGGAGGTACGCCATCGCGCGCTTGTGACCCTTGCTGGGAAACAACATGCCCGGGTCAGGGGTCAACTGGAAGGGCATGCCGTGCAATTTGTAGAACGCCTGATACATATCACTCTCAGAACTGATGGGTCCACTGCACGAAGATCACGTTCACGCGGTACCCACGGGTGCCCAACTCATGGGTCTCCGACTCCGGCAACACGAAATCATAGTTGCTGGTGTCATGACGCAACCGCAAGCTGACGAAACTCTTGGGGTCGAGTTGATGCACAAGCGCTATTTGTGCGTAACGGTTGTACCGAACCTGGCCATCCTGGAATTGGTAGCGCTGCCAGCTGAGTGTCGGGGTGAGGGTGGTGAACGCCCCGATGTTGAACAGCCAGTCGATATTCGCATTCGCCACCTTTTCCTGGGCGTTGTCCTGGAACAGGTAGGTGCGCCGCTCGTCGTATAGCGTCAAGCGCAACCTGCCCTTTGGCATTTCGTAATTCGCCGACGCCGTCCCGCGCTTCATCAGGTAAATCTGACGATCCCTGAGCGACGGAAGCCCCGGTATACCGACAGGCGCGGTAATGACCACGCCCGGGTTTTGCCCCAGCAACTGCTGGTTGATGTCAGTTGGCTGCTCGTGGTAACTGATGGCTGTGGTGAGCAACGCGGCGGTGCGAGACCAGGAGAAGTCGTAACTGCGTCCGTAAAAGCGATGTCCAACCAATGCCTTGAGATGGGAACGGTCATTCCCCCAGGAGAAACCAGCGTCCCAGAAGCTGGCCCCCCACTTGTCTATGGTACCGTCGGCGAGAAAGTTGCTTTCCTTGCCGGCGTCAGCCAGCAAACGGGTATTGTTGCTGATCTGCAGGTAGGTCCCAAGCTTGGCAAGCGCGTATTCGACACTACGGCCAAAGTCCGGATCGATGCGCTGATCAGAATACCCAAAGTTCCAGCCCCAGGTTTTATCCTGGGGGCTCGCAAGGGTGAATTGCAGCGCATTGCTGGTGATATCGGGTATGCCGGACAGCGCATTGTCATTTTGTGCGCGGATGCCGCGGGTGTTGTACATCACGCGCCCATAGCTGTAACGCAGCTGCATCGTACCGACGTTGCCAAGATCCTGTATCCAGGAAGGGCTGAGCGTGACCCTCGCGGCATTGGCGCGATTATTGGTCAGGAAATACGTGCCGCCCGAGTACGGAAGTTCATTGTTTATGACCTCGCTGCCGTACAACGCCGTCCCTTCAATAAACAAATGCTGTGGTAGAACAACGAACGTGCCTTTAGCAGCAAGGTTTTGAGTCAACTGGTTGTAGCTAGATTTCCCCGCGTACGCATATCCAGTGAGCGTGTAGTCGAGTAACCCGGAAAACCGCGGACCGCTCCAGGCCCCCCTGAAAAAGGGCTGGACC
>JBDTEG010000161.1:0-11959 GCA_039922695.1 Rhodanobacter sp.
TGGTGCTGACTTGTACCGGCGACCTTTCGCGCAACCGTCGGCTCGGGCTGGCGCTGGGCCAGGGTGTGGCGATCGACGAAGCGGTACGCCGCATCGGCCAGGTGGTCGAGAGCATTCTCACCGCCGATGAAGTGTCGCGACTGGCGGACAAGCACGGCCTCGATCTTCCTATCAGCGCCGCCGTACACGCTGTGCTGCATGGCGAGGTCACTCCGACGGACTGCCTCAAGGCGCTGATGGCGCGCGAGCAAAAGCCCGAATATCCGAAAGGGCTGTTCGACAGCCATTGAAAATGGATGCCGGTGCGGGTTGGCGCATCGACACGCACCACAACAACCGCATCCTGTCCCGGCGCTGCTAAGCTCAAGCATTTGATCGTCGCCACGGAACGCATGCGGATGCAGCAGCCGGACGAGAAGCAACGAGTCGCCAGCGCACCCACTGGCGACGACGACACCTTGCCACTGGCCTGGCGTCGAGTGCTGGCCGCCTTCAAACCAGCGACGGCGGAAGGCCATCCCGTGCTGGGCTTCTTCGTGGAGGTCATCCCCGAGGAAGGCGAGGCATTCGCCTACGTGGACGTGGCACCGGTGCTGCTGACCGTGGCCGAGCATGGCCGCTACAGCCGGTCCGTACCGCTGGACAGCCGGCATCTGGTGCAGTCCCCGCTGCCACCCCACGAACAGCGCCTGGCCGCCAGCGTGCTTGGCCTGCCATTGAGCGTGCGCAAAGGCCGCAGTTACGCTCGCCTGGGTGGTCATGTCGGCGACAGTCTGCTGGCGGAAGTGCTTGATACCGCACCTTGCTTCCTTGGCGGCCTGGCCGGGTTGCGCTTGTCGCGCGGCAAATCGCACCAGCTCAACTGGCATTGGAAGATGGAGGTCGATGGCAACCAGCGCTTGCTGCCCGTGCTGCCCAATAACCAGCGCCTGCTGCGCATCGACGCGCTGTGGTACCTCGACGTCGAGCGCGCCACCGTGGGCCTGTTCGATGCGGCGGCAGAGGAAACCCCGTGGCTGGAGCTGCCGTCGTTGAAGCATGAACACGCGCGGCGTCTGTGCACTCGCTTGCCGAACAGCCGTCTGGCCACGCGGGTTCCGTTGCCGCACGTGTTTGGCGAGATCAAGCGTTCGCAACTGGCGCCCAAGCCGGTGCTGATCCTGCACGCGCTGACGCGTCATGCGCGCCTGGCTGCGGGTACCCCGCCGTTGGGCTATGCCCGGCTGGCGTTCGACTACGCCGGTGAGCGGCTGCCCGGTCGCGGCGGCGAGCCGCTGGTGCGGCGCGTGCGCAACGACCAGCTGGTGGAAATCACGCGCCGACGCGCCGAGGAACTCGCCGCGATGGAACAGCTCGAACGTGCGGGCCTCACCCCGTGCGTGGATACCGAAGGCCTGCCCTGGGACGTGGCCGAGACCCTGCCCGACGATGCCTGGCTGTTCCCGGGCGCCGGTTATGCGGGCGCACTGGAGGTCAACACGCCGGCGCGCTGGCTGGCGTTGCGGCCGAAGCTGGAGGAAGAGAATTTCCTGGTCGAGTACGCGCCCAGCTTTCCATTCGAGGTACTTGAGGGGCCGGTGCGCTGGTACGGCCACGCGGCAGAAGACGTCGACGACCATGCCTTCGACCTGGAAATCGGCATCGAACTGGACGGCCAGCGACACAATCTGTTGCCGGCGGTGGCGCAGGCGCTTACCGAAAACCAGCTGAGCCTCAGCCCCGCCGCGAACGAGCCGGACGACGCGGTGTGGTACGCGCCAGTCGACGCACGCCGGCGGGTACCGGTACGGCTGAAGGAACTGCGCGGCCTGCTGGCGCCGCTGGCGGAGTATCTCGAGAAGCCGCGCAAGACGCTGCATCTGCCCCGAGTCCAGGCCGGTCGACTGGAGGAGCTGGCTGCGGCGATGCCCGAGGGCGGCAGCTTGCAGGCGGCCGAGCCACTGCTCGGCTTCGCTGCGCGCCTGCGTGATGCCGCCGCGCGCGCCAGTGACGCGGTGCCCAAGGGTCTCACCGTCGAGATGCGTCCCTATCAGCGCGAGGGCCTGCGCTGGTTGAACGCGCTGGCCGAGGCCGGCGTCGGCGGCGTGCTCGCCGATGACATGGGGCTGGGCAAGACCCTGCAGCTGATTACCCACCTGCTGTCGCTGAAGCAGGGCGGCGCACTCACGCAGCCGGCCCTGATCGTGGTGCCGACCAGCCTGATTCCCAACTGGCAGTCCGAGGTCGCCCGCTTTGCCCCGACGCTGAAGGTGCTGACCCTGCACGGGCCGCAGCGCGCGGAGGATTTTGACCAGCTCGGTGCGCAGGACATCGTGCTCACCAGCTACGCGCTGCTGCCGCGCGATGTGACGCCGTTGCGCCGGCAGCCGTTTGCGCTGATCGTGCTGGATGAGGCGCAGCAGGTGAAAAACCCGCGCACGCAGGCACGCCGTGCCCTGCTCAGCCTGCGCACGCCGCGCTACGTCTGCCTCACCGGTACGCCGCTGGAAAACCATCTGGGTGAATTGTGGTCGCAGGTCGACCTGGCAGTCCCGGGCCTGCTCGGTGACGAAGGCGCCTTCCGCCGACATTATCGGGTGCCGATCGAAAAGCAGCATGACGAGGAGTGCCAGCAGCGCCTGAACCTGCGGCTGGCGCCGTTCATCCTGCGCCGGACCAAGGCGCAGGTAGCGCAGGAGTTGCCGCCGAAAACCGAGATCACTCGCCGCGTGGTGCTGGAAGGGCGGCAGCGCGACCTCTACGAGGGCCTGCGCCTGTCGCTGGCCGCGGAACTGCGCGACGTGATCGCGCAGCGTGGCATCGCACACTCCGGCATCATGGTGCTCGATGCTCTGCTCAAGCTGCGCCAGGTCTGCTGCGATCCGCGTCTGGTGAAACTCGAAGTGGCGCGCGGCGTGCATGAATCGGCCAAGTTCGAACTGTTGATGGACATGCTGCCGGCGCTGCTCGACGAGGGGCGCAAGGTGTTGCTGTTCTCGCAGTTCACCGGCATGTTGAAACTGATTGCCGCCGAGCTTGATCGCCGGCGCATCCGCTACGTCACCCTTACCGGCGATACCCGCGACCGCGCCGAGCCGGTGCAACGTTTCCAGAATGGCGAGGTGCCGTTGTTCCTGCTCTCGCTGAAAGCCGGTGGCGTCGGCCTCAACCTCACCGCCGCCGACACCGTGATCCACTACGACCCGTGGTGGAACCCCGCGGCCGAGGCGCAGGCCAGCGACCGCGCGCATCGCATCGGCCAGGACAAGCCGGTGTTCGTGTTCCGCCTGATCACCTCCGGCACCGTGGAAGAGCGCATCGAGGAACTGAAGCTGCGCAAGGCCGAGCTGGCCGACGCGGTGCTTGAGGGTGGCGGCAGCCGCCAGAAACTGCGCTTCGATGAAGGTGACCTGGACGCCTTGCTGGCGCCGGCCTGAGCGCGACGCCCAGTCAGGCAAACCGGCTTGCGGTCAGCCCTCGCCGCTTTCGGATCGTGACTGCCGCAACAGGCTCCAGGCCAAAGCGGCCACTGCCAGCGCGCCGCCGAGCAACACCAGCCACAACAGCGACCGGGTCCAGTCGAATGGCGGTGTCGGCGCCAGCAGGGCGGCCGACCCCGCGGCGACGCTGGCCATGCCGAGCCGGGCCAGTGGCGGTTGCCAGTCGGTGCCGGCGTCGCCCGGGCGGATGCGTTCCAGTGCGGCCTGCAGCGGATAGTCACCGCGCCGCGCCGCGTGGCTGCCGGCGAGCAGGCTGTACGGGCCACTGCCTTCGGCCAGGAACACGAACACGTCCGGCCGCCAGGCCACTCGCAGTGTTGGCGGCTGCGCCAGCGGCGTCTCGGTGTGCAGGCGCAGGTGTTGCACACGAACCGTCGGGAAGGTGACCGGTGCCGCGTCGCCCGCGTGGGTACCGATCTGCACCGCGGTACCCGAAGCCAGCAGCCGGTCGCCGTTGTCGTCACGGTCGAGCAGGGAGTAGCGCGCCACCGTATTGCTGCCGGCCAGCGTGATTCGTGCGGCTTCCAGCGGCAACGCGGCAGGCAGGGTGTAGTCGTAGTTGGTCCCGCTGGGCGAAGTGGATGGCACGGCGACGGATGCATCCAGCCATTGGCGAGCGGCGGCATCGACGTAGTGCATCTCGGCAATGCTGCCGTGCAGTTGCACCGACGGCGTCTGTGCGCTGTCCCACGGAGCGTGATCGCCCTGGCGCAAAGTCAGCCGGTAGTAGCGCGACGACAGGCCGTCGGCAAGCGTGATGGACCGTTGTGCGAGCGCGTCCGCACCTCGGCGTACGCTGACGATCTCGCTGCCCTCGCCGCGCGTGCTCCAGTGCTGCAGATCGTTGCTGGACTGCACGGCAAGCTGGAAGCGTGCGTCATCCGGCAACGCGGACGGATCGATCTCGATGCGGTCCACGACTGCCGGACGCCCGGCATCCAGCAGCCATTGGGCGGGCCGCGAGACTGCAGACGGTGTCGATGGCTGTTCGATCAGGATCGCGCCGTCGCTGTTGCGCTGCACGCGCACGGCGTCGCTGCGGCCTGAGCCGGTTGCCGGCAGCGGCAGCAGGGTGGTCTTCAGGGTGAACGCGTGCGTGCGCGCTGGTGCTGGCGGCGAAGGTCCGAACGGCACCGGCTGGCCATCGGCGTTCACCACAATCAGGTCACGCAGATGGGTCGCGGGCAGGGATACCGCATAGATTGCCGGACTCAGCTCGACCCGCCAGGCTGCACTGCTGCCCTCGGTCCTCAGGGTATAACGGTAGGCGAAGTCGTCCGCTGTGGCGGCGTGGCTGCCGAGTGGAACCCACATGGCCAGCAGCAGCCAGGCGCAGCGTTTTCGCCAGGGTGAGACACGGTGCATGCTAGTCCCCCGCCGTGGCAGCCAATGACTGCCGCGGCGGCGCGGGCGCGAGGTAGCCGATCACCGTGCACAGCAGACCGTAGGCGATGAACGAGACGATCCCGAACAGGTTGCCCAGGTGGCCGCGATCAACCAGCAGCAGCTTGGCCAGCACCACACCCATCGCAACCGCGCCGGCCAGCCATACCAGTCGCTGGCCGTGACGCGAACCCCACACCCACGCCAGCAGGCCGAACACGCTCCAGACCAGGGTCAGCGCCGTCTGCGCCAGGCTCGAATCGAACAGTGCATCTTCATTCCACGGCACCTGTCCCAGCTGGTGCACCGCGCGCAGCGTGGCGCTAGTGAGAAAGACCATGCCGATGCCGCCGAGCACGATGGCACGACGCTGGCGCCAGTCTGAAGGCGCCACGGCATCGCCCAGCCAGCCGGCGCCGAGCAACATGATGACGATCAGCAGCAGTTCCAGTGGATTGAGCAGGGGCAGGTACGGCATCGGTGTAGCGTCGCCGGCCCTGAACAGGCCGCTGAACCAGCAAAGACCCAGCACCAGCAGCACGGAATGCAGCAGCGGCGCGCGCAAGCGCGCCATCAGGTCCGGCAACGGCGGCGCGATCCAGCGTGGGCGGGCCAACGCCAGCCAGGCCAGCGCGCACAACGGCAGCATCACGAACAAGAGCTGCCAGTCGCCGCTCACCATCCACGCGGCCTTGATCGCGCCACTGGCGATCAGGGCCAAGCGCCACAGCCAGCTCCATTGGGCCAGGATGGCCTGTGGCGTCCACTCGCGCAGGCACGCCAGGGTGCGCCAGCCCAGCAACGCGCCCGAGGCGGTGGCCAGCAGGTTCCAGCCCGACAACGGTTGAGTGCCGTCGGCCAGCTGGCCCAGCGCCATCAGGGCGATGGCCACAAACAGAGTCGGCGCGGTCCAGGCCACCATCATGCCCAGCTCGAAGCGCGGTCGCCGCCGCGCCATTTCGGCGCTGGCCCAGGCGGTGACGATCAGCAGGATCATCATGGCGGCGGGTTTGGTGATCGCGTCGCCATGACGGTCGATCTCGCCCAGGCACGCGACCAGCCACCAGCACAGCCCCCAGCCATACAGGAGCACGGCCGCCCGGCGTTGGTCGAGGGTATCGCTGCCCAGACGCGCGTAAAACGATGCGCTGACGAAGGCGGCGATCACCAGCATCAGGGCGCCGAGGAAGTCGCGATCGAGCCAGCTCGCGGCCGCGGGCGACGCCTGGCCAAAGGAGCCAAAGCCATAGTCGATCAACACGGCAAGCGCGGCCGCTCCCTGCAGCGCAACGCCGGCCCAGCGCGACAGCCGGCGTTGCTGGCGATGTCCGAGCCAGATAAGGCCCGCGCCCTCCAGGGCGAAGACGCTGCCGGTCAGGCTGGCGCTCAAGGCGAGAGGCACGGCCAGCGTGGCAAAGGTGATGGCCAGGGCCGCCCATACGTCGCGCAGGATGCCGAGCTGCTCGCGTCCGCGCAGACTCCACGCCACCGCCACATAGATGACCGCCGCCGCCAGTGCGGAAAAGGCCAGTGGCAGGGCGTGCCACTGCAGCAGCGCCCCTTGCAGCAACAGACTGGCCATGGGGTTGCCGAATACCAGGCAACCGTCGATCACCTTGCGTTGCCCCGGCTCGGCGCGACGCAGGTAGAACAGCGGGATCGCCAGATAGAACAGGAAATTCAGGATCAGGAAGGGCTCGGTGCTGGTGAAGAGCTCCGGTCGGTACTGCAACACGCCCCATGCCGTGCCGATGCCGAACGTAGCCACGAAACCCAGCAGGTTCAGCACCCGCCACGATCGCATCCACGCCAGACCGAGAATTGCCAGGTTGAGTACGGCGTAGTAGGCGAACAGCGCGACATGGCTGCCGTGGCCCGTCGAAGTGAGGATCGGCGCAAGAAAACCGGCCAGCAGCGCCAGCACGGCGAGTGCCAAGGCATCCTGCAACACGGCCAGCACGCCAACCCCGGCCACCAGCACCAGCAGCAAGGCAAAGGCCGCCTGCGGCGGGAGCAAGATGTAGAGCCGAAAAGCAGCGAACACGGTGATCAGCAGCACGCCGATGGCGCCGCCCTGCAATGACAGCGCGAACACGCGTCGCGTCTGGCGCTGGCGCCAGCCGAGAATCAGCGCGACGATCGCTGCCAGTGCGACCAGACTCAGTCGCAGCGCAACCGGCACGTGCAGCATGCCGGCGTCGGCGGCGTACTTCAGCAAGGCTGCCACGCCCGCAAACAGCACCAGCATCCCGATCTTCACCGGCACGTTGCCCTCGGTGAACCAGAGCTTGATGCGCGAGACGAGGACAGTTGCGGCATCCGGCTGCACAGGCGTGTGTCGCGCCGCCGGTTCGGAGACCGGCGCGCGTGGCAGCGGCTTGGCCAGTGGCGGCGGCGAAGCAGTGGGGGATGCGTCGGCGTACGCGGCGTCGAAACGCGTTTCCGGCTTCAGCTGCGTGGGTGTCTCACCCGGTGCTGGTGCGAGCGAAGGCGCCGGCGTGGTTGCGCGTCGAGCCAGCGAACGGTCAAGCTGCGAGCGCAGCTGGGCCAGTTCGCCGCGCAACTTTTCCTGTCGCGCCCAGATCAGCCCCAGCACCGCGCCCGTCACCATGCCGAAGAAAATGCCACCCGCGCGTGCGCCCCCGATCATGCCCGCGATTGCGAACGCCACCACCCCGATCAGTCCCCAAACGAAAGACATCTGTCCCTCCTGTGCGCCGTCGCCCCCAACTCATGTTCGGCGCGAACAGTCTGGCATGGAACGTCAGCGGCCCGGTAGGCAGGCCAGGCGGGCATCATGGCGTGCGCAGAAGCAGGCGTCAGGCATGGGGCTTGCGTCAGGGCGTCGGCGGTATGCGCGTGCGCAACAAGGCGTCCACCGACTGTTGCCATTCCGGCGAACCAGGTTTCGTTCGCGGCGCCTCCTCACCCAACGTGCGCTGCACCGCCTGGTCCCATTCCGGTGAACCGGGGGCCGGACCGTGCCCGTTGTCGCCGATGCCGAGTGTGCGATCGACCCAGGCATACCAGGCTGGGGAACCGAGCGCGGCATCCGCAGGTGCGTTCTGGCCATCGGCAGCGGACGGAGGGGCTGGGGTGGGTGAGCAGGCGGCGAGCAACAGCGCTAGGGGGAGGCTGGCAACCAGGCTACGCATGGAACGGCTCCGGGAAAAGCAATGCCTGCGCAGCCTACCCCGAGCCCTGATGCGGGTGATTAAGTTTTCATGATGTGCGGCGCCGCGGTTAAGCGGCCGCTGCCATGCATCAATCCCGCGCCGCCACTTCGTCGATATGCCGCAGCAGGTCGGCTGGATCGGCGTAGACGCGGAATGCACCGGATTGTTGCAGTTCGTCCAGGCCATAGCCGCCGGACAGCAGACCGATACCCAGCGCGCGGGCACGCTGGGCCGCGAGCATGTCCCACACGCTGTCGCCGATCACGAGCGACTGCTGGATATCCACGCCCAGGCGTGCGGCGGCGGCAATGAACAGATCCGGGTCCGGTTTGGCATGGCGCACCTGATCACGTGTCACCACCGGGATCTGCGCCGGGTCGACACCGAGCGCCTCGATATTGTGCCTGGCTGTCTCCATCCTGCCGCTGGTGGCGATCGCCCACGGAATATCCTGAGCGGTGAGATAGGCAAGCAGTTCGCGCGAACCGGGCAGCGGCCGCACCAAACCTTTTGCATGCTGCCGGTTGAACGCGCTGGCATGAGCGTCACGCAGGCGCGCCAGGCGTTCCTCGGTGATGTCCAGTCCGGTCTCGCGCAGCAGCATGTTGGCAAACAGACCGCCGCTCATGCCGATCTTGCGGTGGATGCGCCATACCGAGATGTCGAGACCTTCGCTGTCCAGAGCCTCCTTCCACGCCAGCACGTGCTGGTAGACGCTGTCGATCAGGGTACCGTCGAGGTCGAACAGGAAGGCCGTGTCGCGGCGGGTCATGTGATTCTCCACAAGCTGGAAGGTTGGCGCCAGTCGGTGACTCCCGCCTTGGGCAAGGCGTTTCCAGTCAGCGTCGCGGCAGCAACGGTTGCCCTGATTCCAGTACTGCCAGCGCGGCGGCGCCGAGCAGGCCCGGCTCGGGATTCATGATGGCCTGCGTTGGCACCTTTTCCATGATGTCGCGGAAGCGGCCCTTGGCCTCGAAGCGCTCGCGGAAGCGACCGCGCTCCAGCCACGGCAGCAGGACCGGGATCAACCCGCCCGTGAGGTAGACGCCGTTCCATGCGCCAAGCGTCAGTACCAGGTCACCGGCGACGCTGCCGAAGATGCCGGCGAAGGTCTCCACCGTGCGCGTGCACAGTGGGCAACTGTCATCCTTGGCGCGTGCCGTGATGTCCTCCGGCTTCAGGTCGGCAGCCTTTGCGCCGACCATGTGGCAGATCGCGCCATACAGGTTGACCAGTCCATTACCGCAGATCAGCCGCTCGTTGGAGACTCGACCATACTTGTGGTTGAGGTAGTCCAGGATGGAGATGTCTTCCGGCGAGTGGGCGGCGAAGCCGGCATGGCCACCCTCGGTCTGCAGCACGCTGCAATGTCCGTCACGCACCAGCAAGCCACCGACGCCGAGGCCGGTGCCCGGCCCCACGATCGCGAAAGTCTGTTCGTCCTGGTCGCCGATCACCGGTCTCGCCACCGCGCCCACGTCGACCAGGTCATCGCCTTGCAGCAGGGTCACGGCCATGCTCTGCGCGGCGAAGTCGTTGACCAGGTGGACGCGCTCCAGCCCGAGCGCCTCGGCAGTCTGATGCGCGGAGATCGCCCATGGGTTGTTGGTGACCTTGACCGTCTCGCCGTCGACGATGCGACCGGCGGCTGCAATGATGGCGCGCTGCACCTCGAGGCCGGTGTCAGCGAGGTAATGCTTCGCGGTCGATACCAGCGAGTCGTGTTCGGCCACGCGATAGCGCCGGATGCTGTCGGCCAGCAATGGACGGCTGCGCGAGGTATCGGCAGCCCCGAAGCGGACATTGGTGCCACCCAGATCCACGAGCAGGGTGGGGGCGCTGCGGTACTGGCTCATCAAGCTTCCTGGCGACATGGAGTCCCAAGCGTGCCGCCGCCATCGCGCTTAGTCCAGCGTTTTTCGTCCGTACGCCGTGGAATGGCAAGGCGCAGGAGTGATGTCCCCGCGCTGGCGTGGCCGTCGTGGATGGCAGGCGCAGCCTCGATGCGTGGCAGCGTAAAATGCACCGATATCGTCCTGTGAGGTTCCGCCATGAGCTTTCCCGCCACCCGCATGCGCCGCATGCGCCGCGACGCGTTCTCCCGCGCGCTGATGCGCGAGCACACCCTGCTGACCAGCGACCTGATCATGGTGGCGTTCGTGATCGAGGGTGAAGGCCAGCGCGAGGCTGTGCCGTCCATGCCGGGCGTGGATCGGCTTTCCATCGATCACTTGCTTGAACTCGCCGGTGAATGCGTACGGCTGGATATTCCGGCGCTGGCGCTGTTTCCTTCGCCGGACTCCGCGGTGAAAAGCGAGGATGCGGCCGAGGCATGGAATGCCGATGGCCTGATGCAGCGCGCCACCCGCGCGCTGAAGGCGAAGTATCCCGAACTGGGCCTGATCGGCGACGTCGCGCTTGATCCCTATACCACGCACGGCCAGGACGGTCTGATCGACGGCAGTGGCTATGTGATGAACGAGCCCACCGTCGAGGCACTGGTCAAGATGTCACTGGCGCAGGCTGACGCCGGCATGGATTTCGTGGCGCCATCGGACATGATGGACGGCCGCATCGGCACGATCCGCGACGCGCTGGAGGCCGCCGGCCACATCCACACACGCATCCTGGCCTACTCGGCTAAATACGCCTCCGCATTTTATGGCCCGTTCCGCGACGCAGTCGGTTCGTCGGCGAATCTCGGCAAGGGCAACAAGCACACCTACCAGATGGACGTGGGCAACAGCGACGAAGCCCTGCACGAGATCGAACTGGACCTCGCCGAGGGCGCCGACGTGGTGATGGTCAAACCCGGCTTGCCGTATCTGGACATCGTGCGGCGGGTGAAGGACACGTTCGGCGTGCCCACCTTCGTCTACCAAGTCAGTGGCGAGTACGCGATGTTGAAGGCCGCCTCGATGAACGGCTGGCTTGATGAGAAGGCGGTGGTGCTGGAGTCGCTCACTTCGATGAAGCGGGCGGGGGCGGATGCGATTCTTACTTATTTCGCGATTGATGCGGCGCGGTGGTTGCGGGGGGAGTAGGCGGAGCGTGTTTTGTAGCTTTCGCTCTCGAGCCAAATCAGATATCTGCGATTAGTCAGTCTGCTTCTATCCAAAATGTCGTATCGGAAATTATCTATGTCGTACCGACTGCCTACCCTTTATCCATGCTGACGATCTCAGAGCAACTGTTTGAAGAATTCTGTCGGCGCGTGAAGATACGATGCGAGCGTGTGCCAGAGGCTGAGGCGAGGACTCCTGACTACGATGTGTTTCTTGACGGTCTACGAGTAGTTGTCGAGATCAAAGAGATTGATCTTCCAGTTCCCGACTCGAACGGTGTAACGGGGTTCACCGTCGGCCAGGCAGCTCGTAACGCAATAAAGAAGGCAAGCAAGCAGATTAAGGCTCGTGCTGATCATCGAGTACCGGGCGTGATCGTCTTATTTGAAGAGCGATGGATGCAACTTGAGTCACACAACATTCTCCATGCGATGTATGGCGCTCACACCGTGGATATCGCAGTTCCGCGAGACATGAGCGTGGAGCCTACGATTCGTGGACACCGACTTGGAGCAGGGCGACAAATGACTGAAGAGCAAAATACGTCCATAGGGGCAGTTGCTCATCTCGAACGTCTATCATTGGACGGAATTTCGCTGACGGTGTACCACAATCGGTACGCACGTTTGCCGATAGCACCTGAACGCTTCGCGGCATATGGGATCAAACAATACGTGCTGCCAGAAGCCAGCGGCTATGGCATCCCGAAGTGGCATGAGGTCGACGTTTAGACTGTTACCAGTTCCTATCGATGTCTGGATGTCGGGGTTCAGTTTCTGTGGTAAGCCAGTGTGCGGCGCAGAAGCAAGAGCTTTCGTGCGCCTTCGGCGCCCGAGTTACTTTCTCTTTGCGTGGC
>JBDTEG010000162.1:0-11715 GCA_039922695.1 Rhodanobacter sp.
ATCGTCCTGGACCCGGTAGGCCAGCATGCTGCGCCGGGTGTCAGCGGCCTTTTTCAGCGCGTCGAATGCGGCGGCATGGTCGCCGAGGTCCTCGCGCTCCTTGGCCAGTGCGTAGCCGAGGGCGACCCTAGCGGGTGCTGGCGTGCCCGGCTGGCGCAACTGGCTTTCGATCGCTTCGACGTGATTGTGCTGGCGAGTCTGGTGACGCAGCGTGGAGCGGTTGTACCAGGCGTCATGATCGCGCGGCTCCCGCGTGATCACGGTATCGAGTGCGCGCTCGGCTTCGTCCAGCCTGCCAAGGGCAATCAGGGCGGTGGCGTGGTTGTACAGATATCCGGTATTGCCCGGTTCCAGCGCCAACGCACGCGCAAAGTGGGGCTCGGCTTCCGCCGCCAGATCCAGCTGCATGTACAGCTGGGCGATGTCATGGGCCAGGTCGGCCGAGGGGCGCAGTTCGGCAGCCAACTCGTCCAGCCGCGTGCGTGCATCCAGCGGTTGGCCCTGAAGCAGCGCGATCCGGGCGCCGAGGAGTCGCGCGCCTGCGTGTCCGGGTTGTGCGTGCAGTGCGGCATCGACGGCGAGCGCGGCGCCATCGATGTTGTGCTGGCCCAACCGTCCGCGCGCCAGCAGCAGATGCGCCTCGACGTGACCGGGGTGCTGGCGCAGATGGTCGACCAGCAGCGCCTCGCCTGCTTCGACACGACCCTGTTCGAACGACCGCGCGGCCTGCTCCAGCAGCGCAGCGGCCGCGGGTGGCGGTTGGGTCGAAGGATGCGCCATCGAGCTCACGTCAGAATCGGTAGTTGACGGTCAAGCCTACCGTGCGCGGCAGTGCCGTCAGTGCCTTCGATCCATTGCCGTAATAGTTTTCCGCCGGGGCAGTGCCCATGTACTCCGTCGTGTAGACGCCGGTGATGCCAGCCTGGTTGGTCAGGTTCTTGATCCACAGGGTCGCGGTCCAGTTGCGCAGGTCATAGCTTGCCGACGCATTCCACATCGTGAATCCGGGCATCTTGTACGCAAACAGCGGACTGGCGCTGATCGAGTTTTGAGCCGACGATTGATAAGACGCGTCACCACGCACGGTGAACTGCCCGGCGCCCATCGGAATCGAGTAGCTGGCGGATGCATTGACATGGTGCTTGGAGACGCCCGGCAACGGCGTGCCTGCCACGTTGATCAGATACGCGCCATCGGGCGAGTAGGCATCGCGTGCCAGGTAGGCGTCGGTGTAGGTATAGCCGAGCCCGTAGTGGAACTGGTTGCCGAGCTTTCCGCTGAGCTCGACCTCGACACCCTTGGTCTTGGCCTTGCCCATGTTCTGCACCGCGAAGAAGCCCCAATTCGTGGTCGAGGTATTGATCTGGGGATTCTTCCAGTCGACATAGAAAACGTCGGCGTTGTAATTGAATGCTTCGGAGCCGCCCTTCACGCCGAGCTCGTGGTTCACCACGGTATCGGCGGTGTAGGTGAGCCAGGTCGGACTCTCGGCGAAGTTGCCGGTGACCGGCGTGCCGTTGGCACCGCCGCGCCGGTAGCCTTGCGAAACGGTGGCATACAACTGGTCGCTGCCACTGAACCACCAGGCCATGTTGCCCTTGAACAGCGTGCGGTTGTTGCGCTGTTCGCTGTTGGACACCGAGCCGGCACTGCCGGCGTAAACGCCGGTGGTCTGCGCGACGTTGGCGCTGAAGTCGTCGCGGAAGGTACGCGCGCCACCGGTGAATTGCAGCGTGTCGGTGATATGCCAGGTCAGCTCGCCATACAGCGCCACGTCCAGGTAGTGCTCCTGCTGGCGATAGGTGTAGTCGCGATCGCTCGGTACGGCAGCCTCGAAACCGGGGAATGCGGCATCCCACCAGCGCTTGAAGCCGCGCAGATAGCTGTCCTGCCCGCTCGAGGTGAACTGGTTTTGCAGATAGGCGCCCACCACGTAGTCGAACTTGTCGCCGGGCTTCGAGGTCAGCCGCAATTCCTGGATGAACGCACGGTCGCCATACTCGCGCACCGCTGAGGACATCGGTCGCGGGTAGTTGTAGTAGTACAGCGAGTACCAGTTGTTCTGGGCGTAGAAACCGGTGTTCTCGCTGGTGATGTCGCCACGGTGGTTGTAGTAGGAGGTGCTTGAGGTCAGCGTGGCGAAACCGAGTTCGACGTTTGCCTCCAGGCTGGTCAGGTGCACATGCCGCTTGGCCGGCTCCAACTGGATCGAGCCAATCTCCGAAGCCTGGTACGGACGTCCATATCCGTCGCTGCCCAGCGTGGTGCCACGGCGTCCGCCGAAGCGATCGGACTGCGCCATGTAGCTGAGCTGGGCGTTGAAGGTATCGTTGGGCTTCCACAGCATGGACAGGCGTGCGTAGTCCTGGTCAGCCGTATCGGCGTCCTTCTTGTCGTAGTACGCCGTCGTCGGTGCCAGGACGCCGTCAGGCGCCACCGGGAAACCGCTGGAGTCCAGCTGGTACAGATTCACGTAGTCGGAGACGCCCGGGTAATCATTGTGAGTGCCGCTGAAGCGCACCGCCAAGGAGTCTGCAAGCGGCACGTTCAGGATCAGCGTGCCGGAGCTGCCAATGCTGTCGGAACCTTTCACACTCGATCCGCTCACGCTCAGCGAGCCGTCGAAACGGCCGAGCTCGGGCTTGCGCATGATGTAACGCACGGCGCCGCCAAGTGCACCGGAACCGTACAGCGTTCCCTGCGGGCCACGCAGCACTTCGACTCGTTCGATATCGGTCAGCAGGAAGTTGGCGAGCAACGGCGTACCGTCCACGTAGCTGGCGACGGTCGAGGTCGCCGAGACGGCATAATCGCCCAGTGCCGAACTGTCGACGTTGAGGCCACGGATGCGAATGCCACTGACCACGCTGGAATTGCGCGGGCCGCGATCGACCATGCCGACGCCCGGTACTGCGCGCATCAGTTCGGCGACATCCAGGATGTGGTTGTCCTCGATCGTCTGTCCGGAAACGGCGCTGATGTTGTAAGGCACCGTGAGGATGTCCTGCTCGCGGCCCTGCGCGGTGACGGTGATCGCCTCCAGTTCGATGGCTTTCTGTTTGGACTTGTCTTGCGCAGGCGTTGTCTGTGTCGGTGTGTCCTGGGCCAATGCCGGGGTCGCCGACAGCAGGCCCAGCACGATGCAATGCGGCAGCAGTCGCCGTGGCCACGGCCGAATCGTCTGTGTTGCGGTCTCTCGCATGTGCTTCATCGAAACCCCTCCCCGGGATATCTCACTGATTCAGTCGGCACGTGGCAAGGCAAGCTGCCCCAGTGCCGACAACGTTGTGGAATGGGCCACGCCGGCACCGTAAGCCGGGAAGACCACCTTGCTGTCGCGAAAGCTTTTCAATGTCTGGCCGATGTTGTGCCAGCCGCGTTCGCGCACGCGGCGGACGTGCGCGAAATCGACTTCGAAAGCAATCAGCTCGCGTCCGCTGCCCGCCTGGTGAATCACATCCCCGCCCGGTCCACAGATCACCGAGCGCCCCACCCCAAGGCGACCTGCGACATTGACGTCGACGAAGTAGCACTGGTTGGTCGCGGCGCTGGCGCGGCTGATCGCCATCTCCACATCGCGATCGATGGTGTAGGTCATGGTCGGATGCAGGATCACTTCCGCGCCCAGGCTGCACAGCGAACGCGTCGTTTCGCCGAACCACATGTCGTAACAGATGGACACACCGAAGCGCCCGGCACCGGGCACGTCGAACACCACGAACTCGCTGCCGGGCGTGATCCCCGCTTCGTACGGAAAGAACGGAAACATCTTGCGGTAGCGGGCGACCACGTTGCCGGCCGGATCGATCACCGGGGTGGTATTGAAGACGGCACCATTGCGCTGCTCGAACATCGAGCCGGGGACCAGCCACAGCCGGTTCTTCCGCGCCACTTCGCACAGGAACTGCTCGGCCGGGCCGGGCAGCGGCTGCGCCAGTGCCGGATCGGGCCCGAAGATGCCCAGTTCTGCAAGTACCACCATGCGCACCCAAGGCAGTCGCCGGCGGATCGCGGCAACCTCGTCGGCGATGCGCGCCAGATTGTCGCCGGGTTCCAGTGCCAGTTGCAGGGCGGCAATGCCGAATCCCTGCGACGCTGCCTCGGAAGCAGCGTCATTCTTGCTGTCAGTCACGTCGGCCTCGGTTGGTTGTGCCATGGCGCGACACTAACGTCCGCGCCAGGCCGGCCTTAGTGCCAGTTGCGAGGCATCAATGGGGCCAGTTGTGACCCTTCGATCAGCTGCGGCGTGGTGTGGCCTGCATCAGCACGGCGCGGTCGGCGAACAATCCGTCCTCGTCGTACCAGCGAATCTGGTCACCCTCGACCACGACGGCGTAGCTGTAGACCTCGCCGTAGGCCCAGTTTCGCCATTGCCGGAACCAGCGGTCGCCTTCGATCCACCAATGGCCCTGGTCGCGGTCGTCCTGTGCATGCCCGGCCACCCCGACCATCTCGCCGTTGCGGCGCATCTCGATGGTGCATGGTTCCCCGTAGACGGTGCTGTACAGGAGGGTCTTTCCGGCCATCGCACGCCGCAACGCGGTGTCAGTCAGCGGCGCGGTGCCGTCATCAGCGAGTTTGCGCCGACCATGGCTGAGGTCGCCACGGATCAAGCGCGCAAGGTTGCGTACGCCGGGGCGGATGCGCTCCAGGGTGATCCCGGTCACGCCCATGCCAAAGGCATTCTGTGCACCGGGCAGTCGACCGGGCCGGATCAGCACACCGAGACCGGCCGCCTCGCGCGCCAGCAGGTCGGTATCGCGCTCCTCGTTGCAGCGCACCCAGTACGTGCTGGTGCCGGGCAGGGTCTCGATGACGACCTGTTGGTGCAGGTAGTGGTTGAGCGCATCGCGCAGCGCCGTGCGGCGTTCGCCGAGGATCCGCCGCACCCGGCGCAGTGACGCGGCGTAGTGGCCCAGTGCGATGAAATACGCCCACGCGCGTTGCTGAATGAACTCCGGCACGGCGCCCGACATCCGCCGCAGTTGGCGCAGACGCTCGATCACCGGAGCCGATGCCACCGTGACCGCTGGTGGCACGCCGCATGACACCGTCGGCGACAGGCTGCCTATGTAGATCACGGCGCCGCCGGCGCTGGCCGCGCAAAGCGCCGGCGCGGCGCCCACCACCTCGAGCACATCGGCCGGCGTGTCCTGTTCGATCAGGATGCCGTGCCGGGCGCGGATCGCCTTCAGCAGCGCGCGGGGGGTGCGCGAGCCCGACTCGATGCCGTGGCGCGCGCTGGTCACGATCACCACGCCTTCGGGCAGCGGTGCGGTCGAGGTTGGGTCGAAGCGGCCGATATCGAGCTTGCGCTCGCGCAACGTCTGCACGAAATCGGCATCCACCGGTTCCTCCAGCCATACCGGCATGCCTGGCTTGATCAGCAACTCGGCCAACATCTGCAAGGCGTGCCGCGCCGACACGGTCAACAGCATTTCATGGGGCGCGGCGTCGATGCCACGCTCGGGCAGGATCTTGGTGCGCAATTCTTCAAGCAGCATCGCGTCGTCCAGCTCGCCATTGCTGGCTGACCAGTTCAGCGCGTCGCGGCGCGAGCAGGCCAGGCGGATCGCCTCGCGCCATTCGGTCAGCGGCAACAACTGCGGGTCGATGCGACCGTCGATGAACGGATAAGGATATTGCTGCCAGTTGTGCGGGCAGCGGAAGCCGCCGTTGGCCCGCACGGGCGGCAAACTGCTCGCCAGCAGCGACTCGGCAGCCGGCTGGCGCCGGCGTCCGACAATACGGGCGCTGGAGGCCTCGGCGGCGACGAACACGCCGCTGCGCTGGCGCGCTGCCAGATGTCCTTCGGCGACCAGCGCGTCGTAGGCCAGCGCGACCGTGTTGCGGGAGATGTCCAGCTGCCGTGCCAACTGCCGCGACGACGGCAGCCGACGTCCGGCGCCGAGGACGCCGCGCTGGATCGCATCGATGATCTTCTGCCGCAATTGTTGCTGCAGGCTCAGCTGGCTGCCCGGGTCCAGCACGATGGCAATGTCATCCATAGCTTGGCGAACTCCGCTGTGCGACCTGCCCGGTCCATCATGCCGCAATGGTTCGGGCGCGGGCGTGGCTCAGGCCTGCAGGGCTTGCTCAAGCAGGTGCAATCCTTCATCCAGTACCTCGTCCTGGATCGTCAGCGGGAACAACAATCGCACCGCCTCGGCCTGTGCGCCGCAGGACAGCACGATCAGGCCCGAAACCTGCGCGCGCTTGATCACCTGCGTGGTCGCGGCCGGGTCGACCCGGTCCGAGTCGCGGGCGACCAGCAGGTCAAACGCAATCATGGCGCCGAGGCCGCGGATATGGCCGATAGGACGCAGATCCTCACGCTCGGCGAAGCCGTTCAGCGCATTGGTGACGCGCGCGCCCAGCACGCTGGCGCGCTCGAGCAGATGTTCGTCGTCGATCACATCCAGCACGGCCAGCGCGGCCGCGCAGGCCATCGGCGAACCGGCGTACGTACCGCCCAGGCCGCCCGCATCGACCGTGTCCATCAGGTCGGCGCGGCCGACCACGGCCGAGAGCGGAAAGCCACCGGCCAGCGATTTGGCCATCGTGATCAGGTCCGGGCGTACGTCGGCATGTTCGATCGCGAACAGTTTGCCGGTACGGGCGAAACCGGATTGCACCTCGTCGGCGATCAGCACGATGCCGTGTTCGTCGGCCAGAGCGCGCAGCGCGCGCAGGAATTCGGCGGGCGCCGGATGGAAGCCGCCTTCGCCCTGCACCGGTTCGATGATGATCGCGGCCACGTCGTTGGCAGCTACGTCGGCCTGGAAGATCCGCTGCAGCGAACGCAGGCTGTCTTCCACCGTGATGCCCTGGTGGGCGACCGGAAAGGTCGCGTGGAAGACGCCCGCCGGCATCGGACCGAAGCCGCGCTTGTACGGTGCCGTCTTGCCGGTCAGGGCCATGCCCATGAACGTGCGCCCGTGGAAAGCGCCGCTGAAGGCGATGACCGCGCTGCGTCCGGTGGCGGCGCGGGCGATCTTTACCGCGTTCTCCACCGCCTCGGCGCCGGTGGATAGCAACAGGGTCTTGGCTGGGCCGTCGATCGGTGCCCGTTCGTTCAGTCGCTCGGCGAGGGCGACATACGACTCGTAACCGACTACCTGGAACGCGGTATGGGTAACCTGCTCCAACTGCTTGTGCACGGCAGCCATCACGCGCGGGTGCCGGTGGCCCACGTTCAACACGCCGATGCCACCGGCGAAGTCGATGTAGCGATTGCCATCGGCATCCCACATCTCCGCGTTTTCCGCGCGCGCGCAGAACACCGGCATCGCCGTGGCCAGCCCGCGGGGCAGAGCGGTGCGGCGACGGGCCCACAGGTTTTCATTGAGGTTCATGACGGACTCCATTTGGGTATCAGAGTGCGTCGTGGCCGAAACCACGGATAGGGCCAGATGGCAATCAATCGTAGTGCCAGATGGGGCGCAGATCGCCGAGTCCCCTGGTCCATCGGATTGAACAGGCAAGACGCATCCCCGATAGCTAATAGAATGCCGTCATGGAAATTTTCAAGATCTTCACGCTCGAAGCGGCACACCGCCTCCCGCACGTGCCGGAAGGCCACAAGTGCGCGCGTCTGCATGGCCACTCCTTCCGCATCGAGATCCATGTGAGCGGCGAGCCGGATCCCCGGTTGGGCTGGGTGATGGACTTTGCCGACGTGAAGGAAGCCTTTGCGCCGATCCACGACCAGCTCGACCACCGCTACCTGAACGACATCGAAGGGCTGGAGAATCCGACCAGTGAAATGCTGGTGCGCTGGATCTGGCAGAAGCTGCAGCCGCGGCTGCCGGCGCTGGAAAAGGTGGTGGTGCACGAGACCTGTACCTCGGGCGCGAGCTGCGGACGGCAGGATTTTGCCGCGGGGCAACAGTAGCTATCAGGTTGCAAGCCACTGTTTTCTTGGCGTATTCCTGAATAAATCGCAACAGATGGTAGAAATATATTGCACTGCACAAAAATTCTGGTTAGAATGGCGCCATTCCAATCAATCGTCAGCGAGGAGCACACCATGAATAACCAGATCAACCTGCAGGTCAACGAGCAGTTCCTTTCGTTCAGCAAGCAGTTCGCCGACAGCGCCTTCAAGGCACATGCGCTGACCCTGAACAGCCTGCAGACGCTGGCTGGCATGCAGTTCAAGACGCTGCAGGAGCAGGCCGAGGTTTCTTCGCAGTTCGTCGCCGAGGCGATGGAGACCCGCGACATGGACGGCGTCCGCGCCCTGTGGGAGAAAGGCACCAGCTTGAGCCGCGACAATGCCGAGCGTGCGATGGCCACGTCGCAGGAAATGCTGGCCGTGACCCAGAAGACCGCCGAGTCGCTCGCGGCGCTGGTCCAGGAGCAGCGCCAGGCCGCCAACGAGGCTGCCAACGAGGCCGTGTCCGCGCCAGTTGCGCCCGCAAAGAAGAAGGCTGCCCGTTAATCCAGCAACAGCGGGTTAGTTAGCCAGTCAAGGGCCGGAGTTCATCTCCGGCCCTTTTTTGTGCTCGCGCACGCAACCGGCGGCGTGCGCATTGTCACGGGAGGATGCGATGACGGCGTTGCGAGCCGGCGTCGTTCGGGCGCAGCGCGGTGGCATCTCGCATGTGGAGCACGGCTTCGCGCGCGGTCGACGCGGCAAATTACCGCGCATCGGACAGCCATTTCGCCGCTCCGCTTGCTTGCCTGAGCAACCGGGCCGCTGATACAATTCCCGGACTTTGCTGACCGGTTTGCCTCTGATTCTCTTCGAATCGAAGACAAGCCCTGCCACCAAGTGCACTCAAATGATGAATTCTATCGCTGCGAGCAGACGACTGGCCGCGCGCATGTTGGCTTGGCAGGTTGTTGCGATACTGGCGTGCGTCGCGGTGTTCCTTGTTCAGGGCAGGCGCGCGGCGCTGGCGGCGGGGTTGGGTGGTTGCCTGATCGTGCTTGGTACGGCGTTGATGGCATTGCGCGTATTCGGTCGGGCGCACCGGGTCGGAGCAAGCAGGGCTCTGGTCGACGTGATCGTCGGACTGGTCCTGAAATGGATTGTCATCATTGCTGGTCTGTACGTGCTGCTGGCGCGATGGCAAATGCCGGGGCTGGCGGTACTGGCGGGAATGGGAACGGCAATGGCGGTTAATTTGATGGCACTGCGATTCAAGGAACAGGCATGATGCTCGAGGCGCCCGGTGGGCTTTCCGAATACATCAATCACCATCTCCAGAACCTGACCGTACAGGTCGGTAATGGCGGTTTCTGGACGGTGCAACTGGATACGCTTGGCGTCTCGGTCCTGATCGGAGTCGTGTTCAGTGCATTGCTGTGGGCGTGCGCGCGCCGCGCCACGTCCGGCGTGCCTTCCCGCGGACAGGCGTTCGTCGAGTTGCTGGTCGAGTTCGTCGATGGCCAGGTCAAGGACGTGTTTCACGGCGAAACGCGCCTGCTGGGTCCACTGGCATTGACGATCTTCGTCTGGGTGCTGTTGATGAACCTGATGGACGTCCTGCCGCTGGACGGCATCCCTCAGCTGATGGGACTGGCCGGCGCCGGCCATTTTCGCGCCGTGCCGACTTCCGAACTCAACATGACGTTCGCGATGTCGCTGACGGTCCTGCTCCTGACCATTTTCTACAGCTTCAAGGCCAAGGGCGCCGGTGGGTACATGAAGGAAATATTCACCGTTCCCTTCGGCCCCTGGTTGGCTCCATTCAACTTGCTGATGAACGTGATCGAATTGCTGAGCAAGCCGCTCAGCCTGTCGATGCGACTGTTCGGCAACATGTATGCCGGCGAGTTGCTGTTCATGCTGATCGCCGGCCTGCTGGGTGCCGGCAGCACCATCTTGTTCGGTCTGGGCGTCTTCGGCTATCTGGCCTGGGGCATCTTCGAGTTGTTGATCATCGTCATCCAGGCGTTCATTTTCATGGTGTTGAGCGTGGTTTACATCGCCATGGCGCAGCAGCATCACTGATCTCGTTCCTTAAAAACTGATATCCCCTCTTCGTTATTTTTTGACCTTTCTGCAGGAGAAACCCATGGAAACGTTGCAACAGATCATCGGCAATATTCAGGCGTTCACGGCTATCGGCGCTGGCCTCATGGTCGGCCTGGGTGCGCTTGGCGCGTGTATCGGCATGGGCGTGATGGGCTCCAAGTTCCTGGAGGCCGCCGGACGTCAGCCGGAACTGATGCCGGTGCTGCAGTCGCGCATGTTCCTGCTGGTTGGCCTGATCGACGCGTCGTTCATCATTTCGTTGGCCATCGGCCTGTTCTTCGCGTTCAGCAATCCGCTGCTGGAAGCCGTCATCAAGGCTGCGGCTAGCCACTGATCGCCATCGCAGGCACCCTGCGTTGTCACGTTACTTTTGCTGATCCACGGGTAGTGAATCGATGAACCTCAATGCCACGCTTTTTGGCGAAGCCATCGCCTTTGCATTGCTGATCTGGTTCTGCATGCACTTCATCTGGCCACCATTGCTGCGAGCGATGAGCGAGCGCCAGCAGAAGATTGCTGAGGGACTGGAAGCGGCCGAGCGCGCCCACGCCGAACTCAAGCAGGCCGACGCGCAAGTGGCTGATGAAGTGCGCAAGGCGCGCCAGCACGCGACCGAGATCCTGGGCCAGGCGCAGCAGCAGGCCAATATCGTGATGGAGAAGGCTCGCGCAGACGCGCAAGCCGAAATGGGTCGTCAGCAAGTCGGCGCTCAAGCGAATATTGACCGCATGGTGGAAAGTGCACGCGAGCAACTGCGCGGCCAGGTGGCCCAGCTTGCGGTCCAGGGCGCGGAAAAGATCCTGCAGCGCGAAATCGACCCGGCGGCCCACAAGGCGCTGCTCGACCAGCTCGTCACCGGGATCTAGGCCGGCCATGGAATCCACGACCCTTGCCCGTCCCTACGCCCGCGCTGCCTTCGAGGTGGCGCACGAGACCAACTCGCTGGATACATGGTCGCAGGCGCTGGCGTTTGCGGCTGCGGTGGCGATCGATCCGCGCGTGGCCCAGCTCGGCAACGACCCTCGGGTGACGCCGGAACAGCTGATTGCGTTGCATTTGCCGCCCGGTGTCGCGGCAGACGCGCCCTTTGCGCGGTTGCTGGCGGAAATGGCCGAATGGCGCCGGCTGGCGCTGTTGCCCGAGGTGGCTGGCGTGTATGAAGTGCTCAAGCGCGAGTCGCAGTCGCAACTTCTGGTCAAGGTCACCAGCGCGCTGGCCCTGGATGCAGAGCAGGCCGAGCGTCTCAAGGCCTCGCTGAAGCACCGTTTCAAGCGCGAGATCGAGCTGGAAACCCGCGTCGATGCGGCGCTGTTGGCTGGCGCGGTGATCGATACCGGCAGCGAAGTGATCGACGGCTCTGCGCGCGGTCGTCTTGAACGTCTGTCGTCTGCGTTGAGTAACTGAGTTTTACGCGAAGTCCATTCGCGAAGAGCGAAACCGGCTGTCCGGGCCGGACAATTAACTACACGCGAAGTCCGTTTCGCGAAGATCAAAACCGTCCATCCATGGCCGGACAATTGAGTTTCACGCGAAGTCCATTTCGCGAAGAGCAAAACCGGCCGTCCGGGCCGGACTCTGGAAAAGAGCTTCGATTCTAAAATTTCGGGATAACCACCATGTCCAGCACCACCTTGAATCCGTCCGAGATCAGCGAACTGATCAAGAGCCGCATCGAGCAATTCAAGCTCCAGGCGGAGGCACGCAACGAGGGCACGATCATCAGCGTGTCC
>JBDTEG010000163.1:0-6775 GCA_039922695.1 Rhodanobacter sp.
TTCGACAAGCGCGTATCCATGCCTGACCGCTTCCAGTTCGCGCTTCATGTCGCGCGGTGCACCCAGTTCGACGTCCCAGTAATTGAAGTTGTACGGTGTGCGCACGAAGATGATCGGCACCTTGCCGTTGGCGTTCCCGGGCCGGTAGACGTCGGCAGCCATCAACTTGCCGTCGCGCATCTTCACCATCACCTTGCGCTCGATGACGGCGATCTTTTCCAGCTCCTGTTCGGTAGCGTTGCGCTGGGTGATGAGCTGCTGCGTGGCTCGGTCGCCGTTTTGAGCCAGCGCCGGAGTACTCGTGAGCAACGACAGGCCAAGCATGCCCAGTCTGGTGGAAAGCATCAAAACCAGATGCGTTGAACGCATGCGTCACCCCCTTGTCGTTGCGCGAGTATGCGCCTTGCGCAGGAGTCTGTCGGCAAAGTTCGACGGGCTCGCGGGGCAGAATATCCCACGAGGCAACATGGGCGGGCATCAGCCACCAACGACGATCATCCGGATCAGTGCCCGGGATGCAACTGCGCCGTGAAGAAGCGCGATTCGATTGCCCTGCCTGGCGGCTACCAGTCCGGACGGGTAGGGCACGTTCGTGACCTGCGCCATGCTGAAACTGTCGTGTGCCGTTGTGGCAAAGGCTCCGGCGCTCATGAACAGCAGGAACGAACACAAGAGCGTTGTCACGGAGGCGTCTCCTTCACCAGCCTGGCGCGCTCGAACTTCATGTCCATTTGCGGCAGGAAGAGGCTGTCCACAGCACCTTGCAGATCTTGCGCGAACGTGACGTAGGTGTCGCCGTAATAGCGGTAGCGCCAGCTCACGCGGAAGGTGTCGTCGTGCCAATGTTGCAGGTCGCCAATGAAGTCGGGGTTGGCCAGGCGCAACACCAGGTGATCCTGTTCCAACGTCACGTTGGCAGTGCCGTTGTAATCGTCGGCGTACTGGCTGGCGTAGTCAGCCAGCGGCCGCGGCGGCATGGAATTCGGCTCGCGGGTCGCCATCAATTTGCTTGCTGCGGCCTTGGCGCTGGATTCGTCCTTCTGCATTTGCGCAAACAGCGTCGCGCCAACATCTTCCGCAGGCTGCTGCAGGTAATGCTGCAGTATGTGCATCACCACGCCGAAGCGCGAACCGCTCTCGGTCATATTGGTCATCACCACGATGCCCAGGTGTTGATCGGGCACCATCACCATCGCCGAAGCCATGCCGTCGATGTCGCCCGCGTGCCAGACCAGCTTGTGCCCGGCGTATTCATTCATCAACAGGCCAAGGCCGTAGCTGTAGAAATCGCCACCCGGCATCCACGCCTTGATTTCCAGACCGACGCCGGAATCGGTCGGCACCGGTATCTGCGGAGTCGCCATCGCGGCAACTGTGGGCTTGTCGAGTACCGCCTTGCCGTCGTAACTGCCATCCGCGAGCAGCATCAGCAACCAGTGGCTCATGTCGTTGGCACTGGAATTGATGCCACCGACCGGAGACATGAGGTCCATGTTGTGGCTCCAGTAGCGCCGGATCGCGGCCGGCTTGCCGTCGACCATGCCATGCGGCATGGCGACATTTGACGCCGCCGCGACTTCCGCATCGGTGGTGACGGTCCGGGTCATTGCCAGCGGCTTGAACAGATGTTGGGCCACGTACTGATCCCAGCTTGCGCCGGTCACCGCCGGAATGAACCGGGCGGCGGTCAGATACATGATGTTGTTGTAGCAAAAGCGCGCGCGAAAGGCATAGTCAGGTTTCTGGAAACGCATGCGCCTGATCACATCGCTGGCGTCGGAGGTGTACCACATGCCCGGATCGCAATAGCCGCTGCGATGACTCAGAAGGTCGCGCAGCGTGAGCTCCTGCGTGACATAGGGACTGCGCAGATGGAAGTCCCTGATGTGATCGACCACGTGGGCGTCCCAGTCGAGCTTGCCCGTGGAAACCAGCGTGCCCAGCGCAGCTGCGGTAAACGATTTGGTGTTCGAGCCGATGTCGAACAGCGTGTCGGCATCCACCCTGTCCGGCTTGCCGAGCTCACGCACGCCGTAGCCCCGCGCCAGCACCACCTTGCCGTCCTTGACCACAGCCACCGCCATGCCGGGCACCTGCCATTGCAGCATGCTTTGCTGGACATAGGCATCCAGTCCGTTCAATGGTGGCGATGCGATTGCCGGCACAGCCAACGACGCGGCCACTAATGCAACCAACAAACTCGCTCGATTCTTCATCGGAGGCCTCTGCCGACTGATCCGGCTCTTCGGACGCGACTCAAGCGCCTGCCGGGCAACGTGCTACTCCTGCAACATCTGCTTGAACGCTTCCGTACTCATCGGCCTGCCGAGAAAGTGCTCGATCAAGTCATTGGCATCCTCGGAGCCGCCGGGATCAAGCACGGCCTTGCGATAGGCCAGCGCCACCTTCGGATTGCGCATGCCCTCGGCCTTGAAGCGGGTGAACAGATCAAGCGCGATCGCCTTGGACCAGACATAGGTGTAGTAGTGCGAGCTGTAGCCGTTCAGATGGCCAAAATTCGCATACGGGTGAACCCCTGCTGGCGTGGGCGTCGGCCCATAGGCGTCGTACAGCTTGCGCCACATCGGCGCCAGCTCGAAACCGGGCGGCTGGTTGTAATAGCCGAGCGAGACATTGGCGAAGCCGAGTTGCCGGCGCCAACTACTGGCTTCGCCAAAGTGGCGCGCGGCATTCATCTTGGCCACCAGCGCCGCCGGAATGGGCTCGCCTTTGGCATTGGTCGCAAACTGCTTCAGCGTGTCGTAATTCCAGGTCCACTCCTCCAGCAACTGCGAAGGCGCCTCGATGAAATCCCATTGCAGATTGAGCATGCTCTGAGCGACATATTGCTGTCGGCCCGAATACAGGAAGTTGATCAGGTGGCCGAATTCGTGCAGAAAGGTGGTGACGTCGCCGTGCTCCATCGGGCCGGTTGCCGGGAAGTTGCAGATCAGCCCGCCGAACGGGATCTGCCCGCTGGCCAGGCCGACACGCACGGGCGAAGTTTCGGCATGACTGAATTTGCCTGCGCGCGGGTGCATGTCGAGGAAGAACCGGCCGATCAGTTTGCCCTGGTCATACAGCTCGTAACCCTGGACATCGGAGGCCCAGAAATGTGCGCCCTGCCACGGCCGGATGTCGGCACCGAACAGGTCATGCACCAGGGCGAAGATGCCGTCGCGGGCCTTGCTGTAGGTGAAGTACTGGCGCACCTGGGCGGCGTCCACGCCGTAGCGCTCCTTCTGCACGATGTTGGTCAGGTAGCCGGTGTTCCACGCCTGCAACGTGGTTTCGTCAGGGATCAGTTTTTTCTGCGCCGCCAACAGCAGCGCGTCATCACGTTCAGAGCCCTTGATGGCGGCTGCGGCAATGCTGTCCAGGAACGCCTTTTCGCGCGCCGGCGTGCCGATCATCTTGTCGGCGGTGTCGAGTGCGGCAAAGCTGGGGTACCCCAGCAGCCTGGCCAGCGCGTCGCGCTTTGCGATCAAGGTTTTCAATGTTGCGTCGTTCTGTGGCCACGCGCGATTCTGGAACGTCAGGTACATCTTCTTGCGCACGGCTTCCTTGCTGGCAAACTTCAGCAGGGGGAACGCATCGGGATAATCGGTACTTATCTGGATCAGCCCGTCCGCGCCCGGCTTGTGCGCATCGATATAGTCCTGCGGCATGCCGGCGAGATCACCGACTGAGCTGAGCGTGATCGCACTCTTGTCCTCGGCGATGTTCCGATCGAAAGCCAGGCCGGCGTCAGTGATCTGCTGTTGCAGCGCCGTGACCTTGGCCCGGGTCGCGGCATCCTTGTCCACGCCGCCGAGTCGGTAGTTGCGCAGCGTGATGTTGAGGGCATAGGCCACGGGCTTGTCCAGCCCGGCTGTGGGGATCGCGGCGAGACGATCGTAGATCCGGCGAGACAAGGACACCTCGGTGGCCAGCTGGGACAGCTTGCTTGAGCAAGTCTGCGCGGCGTCGCGGATCGCCTTGTCCGGGTTGGTCGAGTTGACCACGCCCATTTCGAATCCGCCGGATGCGAGCACGTCGCTCAGTTGATCGAACGCCTGGAAGTCCTGCGCGACGCTCGCCGGACCGGAGCGCGCTTCCAGCGCCTTGCGCAGCGTTGTTTCGAGTTGCAGTGTGCTGCTGCAGCGTTGCTTGACGGCTTCGGCGGAAGCCGGCGCCACCAGCGGCGTCGCGAGAAATGACGCCGTCTGCTGTTGCACCGTGGCCGCCTGCGCCCAAAACGCGACGCCATACAGGCCAGCGGCGAAAATCACCGAAACCATCAACTTCATGTGCAAGTCCCCGTTGGGTGCAACCATCGATGATGCGGCGTGTGGAGCTGCCGCCGCGCTGTCGACGAACTGTACTCCCGCGCCGGGCGGGATGGATACGGTACGCCGGAGTCAGGCGACCAGGGCCGTCCAGCCGTCTGTTCAAGTCGGTCGCTGACCGCGTTCGAGGTCAGTGCTTGGTCGGCGCCGATCCGAGGACGTGTCCCTGGATTTCGGTGCCATACAAGGACATCGGCGTGTCGTGATAGTCCTTGCGCGTTTCGCTGACGCTGCCCTTGAAACGCGGGTCTTGCGGACGCTCATGCGCATTCATGTACATCGCCACGTCCCATGCGTCCTGGTCGCCAAGCGTGTCGCCGCGACTGAACGGCATGTTCGCCTTGATGAAGGCAGCCGCGTTGTCGAGCTGGTGCATGCCGGCGCCCCAGTTGAACGATTGCGGCCCCCACAGTGGCGGAAACACCTGGCGACCGGCTGCCGACTGGCCCTGACCGTCGTTGCCATGGCACAGCGCGCAGTTCGCCGCGTAGACCTTTTCCCCGCGCGCATAATCCGGTGGTTGCGGCGGCTTGAAGCCGTGCTTGGGATAACCGGCGCCTTTCAGGTTCACGCCGACCGGTGCACCCCGGGCCATCCACCACGCGTAGGTTTGCAGTGCGACCATCTCGGCGCTGTCCAGCGGCGGCGCCTTGCCGTTCATGCTGAAGCGGAAGCAGCCCTGCAGGCGCTCGCCGAACGTATTCACATGACCATTCTTCTTGCGGTACTGCGGATACACGCCCCAGGCACCCCACAGCGGCGCCGAGTTGGCACGGCGACCGGCATCGAGATGACAGTTGCTGCAGCTCAGGGTGTTGCCGACATACGCGCTGGCGTTGGCCGGCGTGTCGGTGAAGATCGCGCGGCCCTGGCGGATGACGTCGCCCAGAGGGCCCGAGGGAACCGATGACTCCGCCGGCGGCGTGAACGTCGATGCCTCCGCGGCGATCCCGGCAACGGGGACCACGGTGGACGCCGCGCCTGGATGTTTCGGCGCACTTGCGGCGTGCGGCTTTGCGCTGCAGGCCCCAAGCACAGCCAGCGCCAGCAGCAAAGGAATGCTTGATGCGCGCGGGATCAAGGCGTGTCTCCCTTGGCGGGCAACGGTTGCGCCGCGAACCAGCTGGCCACGGCAGCAATCTCCCGCGCACTGAGTGCCTTCGAAAGGTGTTGCATCAGTTGCAACGGGTCGTTGTGGCGGGCACCGTTCTGCCACGCCTTCAATTGCGCTTCGACATACGCCGCCGGCTGGCCTGCCAGCGGCGGGAAGTGCGCGCCGACGCCGACGCCGGCCGGGCCATGGCATTGCACGCAACCGGGCAAATCCCGACTCCAGTCGCCGCGCGTGGCCAGCAGTGCGCCCACGCTGTCAGCTGCGGGCATCGGCGTGTCGGGCCTCGCGAGGCCCGGTGGCAATGGCAGCTTGCTGTAATAGAGCGCCAGCGCATGGCGCTCGTCTTCGCCCAGGGCAGTGGCGGTCGGTTTCATCACCGCGTTGTCGCGGGCACCACGGGCAAAGTCGTCCAGCTGCTTTTGCAGGTAGGCAGCGTCGAGACCGGCCAGGCGCGGATTGCCGGCCGCAGCCTGACCACCGCCATCGACTCCATGGCAAGCCATGCAAGGCGCTGCGCCCTTGCCATTGCCTTGGCGGCTGATCGCCGCTGCATCGGTGGCCTGGGCCAACAGCGGTGTAGCGGCAAGGATGACCACGAGCCGGGCGAGCAGGCAATGGCTCATGGCGCTCTCCTTCAATGGGTGCTCTGGAAGCCGTACTTCCGATACACCGCCTGCGCGGCAGGAGTCTGCATGAAGGCCATGAAGTCCTTCGCCGCCTGAGGGTGCGGCGCGTTCTTCATGCGCGCGGCCGTATAGGTGGCCACCGCGTTCTGCGCGGGTGGAATCGCCACGGTCTCGACCGGGTGATGCAGGATCTGCTGCTGGAAATACGCCTCGGTCGACCATACCGGTGCCGCGTCCGACTCGCCCTGCAGCACGCGCAGCGGCGACTGGCGGTGGTGGATATGGGTGAGGAAGGTGCTGCCGCCGGCCACCTTGGTCTGCATGATGGTCTTGTCCAGCATCTCGCCGCCGGCCTTGCGATAGCTCGCCTCGATCTGCTTGGCGATGCCTTCCCACGCCGGGTTCGGCATGCTCACGCGCACATCGGCGCGGCCGAGATCCTTCAGGCCCTCGATGTGTTTCGGGTTGCCCCTCGCGACCAGGATCGCCAGCGGATTGCGCGCGTAATCGTACGATTCGGCGAACCAGTCATGCTTTTTCTGGTTCTCGGCGATGGCTCCCTTGCCGGCCGTATAGACGTCCGGTTTCAAGGTGATGCGCAAGTTGCCCATCACCAGCACGCCGCCTTCGATCTGCCTGGCCAGGATACCCGGCGGCAAGGTCTCGACGAAGATGCGCTGGTATTGCGGATGCGCCCGTTTGAACGC
>JBDTEG010000164.1:0-12325 GCA_039922695.1 Rhodanobacter sp.
CAGGAGGCATGCTCAAGCGGCCAGTACACGTGACTCCAATCGCCCGATGCAACCATGTCAATTGCCGGGCCGGTTATGACCGCGCATGGCCTTGACGAACCAGGTCATGCACAGCAAGCCGGACAGCAGGCCAAGGCCGGCTCCCCACAGCGCACCGCGTTCGCCCGCGACCAGATAGCCGAGGCCGGCGCCCAGCGGAAACAACAACAACACGGGCAGGCATCCCATCGCGCGTATCCCTGGGTCAGGGTGTCGGTACCAACGACGTGACCCGAGCGGGTGCGCGACGCAGCAGAGCATGCTTCACCATGGGCAATTCCGCTGCCGACAACTCGATCAACGGCGTGACCTTGTTGCCGATGAGCGCGGCGATCGGCACGCCGTCCCGATACAGCACGCGCGAGCTGGCCAGCGCCGGTACCTTGTCGCCCGCGAGCACGGTGCCAACCAGGTTCAGCGGGTCACAGCCGCAGACGCAGACCAGCTCGCCATCATCCGCGCGCGACCGGACTGCACGCAACGGCGCTATCGCCTCGGGCAGAGCGAACTGTTCGCCGACCAGGCCCTCCACGAATCGCCCACCGCGGATCTCGCCGCGTGCCTCCAGTCGGTGATACACGCGCAGCAGCTCTCGCCACGGCGGCAACCACGGCGCCTCGCGCTCCAGCAACTTCCAGAACACCACGCCATAGCGCCGCAGCAGGGCGCGGGCTATGTGCTCGGCATCCATCGAATCAACCCGGCACGAAGCGCCACCATCGCCTCCTCGCCCTTTCGGGGAGAGGATTGAGGTGAGGGGCTGCTCTTGCGCAGATCCGTCGCCTGGGAGATGAGAAGTGCGTGCCAACGCCCATCGCCCCGCATCTTCGATGCCGCTGAGGTGGTGCGGCCGCAAGCGTCGCCGCCGTGTGCCATCGCGTTTGGCGGCCGGCAGCAGCAAGGCGCGCAGGCCGGCAAAACTGTCGGCGCTGGCCGCACCCGCGGCGACCAGCTCGCCCAGCGCGTTCTCCAGTTCCACGCGCAACAGGCGGGTGTGGTCCAGCAGTTCGTCGAAGAACAGCGCGCCATGCCGCCGCAACGCCTCGGCAACCGCCTGGGCTCGCGACGACAACGACATCTTCTCCGGCTCGTCGACGCGCGCGATGGAAGTCCACGCAGACATTTCGCGACGCGGAAGCAGCACGATCGGCGTGCTGCGCAGTGGTCCGCCGCCGCCACTGCCCGCCCGCAGGCGCTTCCAGCTGATCCGCCCGGTGCGGCAGAGCTCGTCCAGCCAGCTGCTCGAATAGTCAGCGATACGGGCCGGCAGCAGTTCCGATTCCCATGCACCAGCGGCAGCCTCGTAGCCCTCCAGCTTCGATAGCGTCGTGGCCAGCACCTCGGGGCCAGCCAGGCGGGTTCTGACGGAGACGTGCTGCCAGTCGAACAGAAAGCGCATCAGCTGGCGTCGGCTGACCGGCTCGATTTCGCGCCGCAATCGAGCGAGCGTGTAGCGATGGATGCGCGCCAGCAGGTGGCGCTCGCACCATTCGTTGCCCGCGGCATCGGCGCTGAAGCGGCCCTGCATCACGTAGCCTTCGGACTGCAGGCGCAGCAGCGCCTGCTCGATGTCGCTGTTGGTAACGGCCAGGGATTCGGCGAGGCCAGCCACGGTGGCCGGACCCAGACCGCCGAGGCGACGACGGACCAGTTCCAGCAGGGCGTCATCGCGTGACCATGCCTGGGCCCCGTATTCCGCCGGAGCGATGATCGGCGGTTGCATCGATGCGGTTGGATGCACCACCTGCCACAACGGCAATAGCTCGGCGGATGTCCAGATCGCGCAGCCCGTTGCAGGGGCGCACCCTGTGCGCGACGCTGTTGCATCCTCCGACGAAGAGCCATCGCGCACAGGGTGCGCTCCTACTGTGAGCAAGGTCGCACGCTTGGCTATCGCCAGCGCCTGCAAGCACCTGCCCCAACCCTGCTGGGTTGCGACCTCATCAGCACCTGCAAAGCCGAGCAAGGTCAGCGCTTCGTGCATTTCGTCGGCGTCACGCACGTGTGGCCACGCTTCCTCACGCACCGCGGCAATGGCTTGCGGATCGAGCCGGCCCAGATCGTCGGCATTGTCGGCGCCCGTGAGTCCGCGCGTCTGCACGGCGCGGGTGCGACGCTCCTCCAGCGGCGCGTCGTCGAGGAAGGCATACGGCGCAGCATTCAGCACTTCCGCGGCGAGCGGGCTGGGTGCGGCGAGGTCGCGTGCCACGATTGCAATGTTGCCGGCTTCGAGATCGCGCAGCACCTGCAGCAGCCCATCAACGTCCATCGCCTCGCGCAGGCAGTCGTGCATGGTCTGATTGACCAGCGGGTGGTCCGGTATCTCGCGTTCGCCCACGATGTTCTCCAGGCACGCGACCTGATCGGGGAACACGGCGGCAAGCAAGTCCTCGCTCTTCATCCGTTGCAGGGGCGGTGGCGTCCGCTTGCCGCCGGTGAAGCGCGGTAGTGCCAATGCGGTGACCGCGTTCCAGCGCCAGCGCGCCGGAAACAGTGGCGCGTCCAGCACGGCCTGCACCAGCACATGCTCGGCGGTGGTCGAGTGCAGGTAGTGGGCCACCTCCTCCAGTGGAAAGCTGTGGCTGGTCGACAGTGAGAGCACGATCGCGTCTTCGGTCGCCGCCGCCTGCAATTCGAAGTTGAACTGGCGACAGAACCGCTTGCGCAGCGCCAACCCCCACGCGCGATTGATGCGGCTGCCCCAGGGCGTATGGATCACCAACTGGGTGCCGCCGGACTCGTCGAAGAAGCGTTCGAGCACCAGCGTGTGCTGGCTCGGCAGCACGCCAAGCGCAGCCTGGGTGCGCGCAAGGTATTCGGCCAGCTGCTGCGCGGCGGCGATATCGAGCCCGAGTTGATCGTTCAGCCAGCGGATCGCGGCTGGCACACCGCCGGCGTCGAGCTGCACGGCTACCTCTTCACGCAGGCGCGACACGCCGTACGACAACTCGTTGCTGCGTCCTGGCGCCTCGCCCAGCCAGAACGGAATGCTCGGCGGCGCACCGTGGGCGCTCTCCACCCGCAGGCGGTCGTGCTCGACGCGCTGGATGCGATAACTGGCATTGCCCAGCTGGAAGATGTCGCCAGCCATGCTCTCGACGGCGAAATCCTCGTTCACCGTGCCGACAATGATCGCCTGCGGCTCCAGCACCACTTTGTAATCCGCGGTGTCCGGAATAGTGCCGCCCGAGGTCAGCGCCGTGAGGCGCGCGCTGCGCCGCGCGCGCAGCTGGCCATGCACGGCATCGCGATGAATATATGCCGCACGCGGGCCGCGCGAGGTGGCAAAGCCGTCGGCCAGCATGCACACCACGGCATCGAAATCGGTGCGTGCCAGATGGCGATAGGGATACGCACGTCGAACCAGCTCGTACAGCGCCTCTTCGCTCCACTCGCCGCAGGCGACCTCAGCCACGATTTGCTGGGCCAGCACATCGAGCGGCTGTGGCGGCATGATCAACGCATCCAGTTCGCCGCGGCGTACGCAGTCAAGCAAGGCGGTGCATTCGACCAGGTCGTCACGGGTGGCCGGAAACAGTCGCGCCTTCGGCGTGCCGTCAATGCTGTGGCCGGAGCGGCCCGCGCGCTGCAGGAACGCAGCGATCGAGCGCGGCGAGCCGAGCTGGCAGACCAGGTCAACCTCGCCGATGTCGATGCCCAGCTCCAGCGAGGCGGTAGCCACCAGCACCTTCAGATCGCCGCGCTTGAGCCGCTTCTCGGCGTCCAGCCGCAGCTCTTTCGCCAGGCTGCCGTGGTGCGCGGCAACGTGGTCCTTGCCCAACCGCTCGGACAAGTGCCGCGCCGCGCGCTCGGCCATGCGCCGGGTGTTGACGAAGACCAGGATGGTGCGATGTGCTTGCGCCAACTGGGCAAGGCGGTTGTAGACCAGATCCCAGCAGTCGTTCGACATCACCGCTTCCAGCGGCACCGGCGGTACCTCGATGGCGAGGTCGCGGGGGCGGGCGTGGCCGATATCAATGATCGTGCAGCGGCAACGTCCGTTCTCCCCGCCGCGGAGCAGGTGCCCCGAAGGGCCGGATGAGGGGCGGGTGCTCGCGGAAATGTCGCATTCGACAGCCGCTGGGTTGTTGTGTCTGGACAACCCCGACCCCTCAACCCGGTGCTCGGCACTTGCTCCATGCATTGCTCTGCCTCCTGCGTCCATGCAGTGGTCTCTCCCAGCGGGAGAGGGGGAAAATGAGCCGACCAGGAAGTCGGCGATTTTCTCTATGGGCTTCTGCGTCGCTGACAACCCGATCCGCAACAGCTCGCGCTGGCACAGCGACTGAAGCCGTTCGAGCGACAGCGACAGATGCGAGCCGCGCTTGCTGCCGGCGATGGCGTGGATCTCGTCGACGATCACCGTGCGCGCGCCGCCCAGCATCGCGCGACCGGAAGCCGAGCCCAGCAGCACGTACAGCGATTCAGGCGTGGTCACCAGGATATGTGGTGGTTGCTTGCGCAGCAAACTCCGCTCGGCCTGCGTGGTGTCGCCGGTGCGCACCGCGGTGCGGATCGCCACATCCGGCAGGCCGAGCCTTTTCAGCTCGGCACGGATGCCTTCCAGAGGCTCTTCCAGGTTGACGTGAATGTCGTTGGACAACGCTTTCAGGGGAGATACGTAAACCACGCTGGTGGCATCCGCCAGCGCGCCGCCATGGGCCACGCCTTCGCGCACCAGCGTATCGATGGCAGCCAGGAAGGCCGTCAGCGTCTTGCCCGAACCGGTAGGCGCGGCCACCAGGGTGTGCTGGCCGGCGTGGATCGATGGCCACGCCGCCGCCTGCGCCGCGGTAGGTGCGGCAAAGCGCTGCCCGAACCAGCGGGCGACGGCCGGGTGGAATTCGTTCAGCGGGCTATGCTCCAGGCGCACGAGAGATCGTCCGGGCAGCAGTGGGATCGCGCTCATCCGATCATATATCGGGACCGAAACCGTCGCGCTCAAGCCGACATCCTTCACGATGCCGCCGCCAGCCATGCAGACCGCCTGTTGTCATGTCAATATTGCGGCCAGGTCGTCGCAGGTCAGATGCCCATCCGGGAATTCGGCGAGGACTTCATGCGGGGGCGTCCATGGTCGTGCTGGAAGTGGTGGTGCGGAAAGTGGATCGTCTGGCGGTCATGTTCCGCACTCGAACTCTGCTGCTGTTGCTGTTGGTGGTGTCGTGCAGCGCGACTGCAGCCCGAGCTGCCAGCCTCGACCCGTCCCTGCTGCCGAAGATCCAGGCCGCGACGTTCGAGGTGGTCGCGGCCAAACCCGTGGTCGATCCGCTGACCTACGAAAAGCCGCTGCCGCTGGAGCTGCTGCCGTTCCAGGAACGTACCGACAAGTACTACTCGATCGGTACCGCGTTTGCGATCGGCCACAACCGCTATGTCACGGCGGGGCATGTCCTGCTGGCAGGTGTCGGCAGTTTGTGGGGCCCGCTGCAGCTGCGCGATGCCAAGGGTCATGTGTACGCCATTGACAAGATCGAGAAGTTCTCGCTGCGCAAGGACTTCGCGGTCTTCTCGCTGGCGACCCAACCCGGCGGCGAAGCAGCGCTGCCGATTGATGTCAAGCCGACCCTGAACACCGCGGTCTATGCGGTGGGCAACGCGTTGGGCACCGGGGTGGTGATCCGCGACGGCCTGTATACCTCCGATACCCCCGAGCAACAGGACGGGCAATGGCAGTGGTTGCGCTTCTCCGCCGCCGCCTCGCCCGGCAACAGCGGCGGACCGCTGCTGGACCAGGATGGCAAGGTGATCGGCGTTGTGCTGATGAAGTCGGTCAACGAGAACCTCAATTACGCGCTTCCGATCAGCGAGGTGCTGAACGCGCCGGAGCACCTGGCGGTGATCGACGAGCGCGTGCCTTACCAGTTCGCCGTCTTCGACGCGACGCTGAGCAATGTGTTCAAGGCGCAGTTCGCGCTGCCGGCGAGCCTGGCGGACTTCAATGCGAGTTTCCTGAAGGCGCACGATGGCTACGGCGACACCCAGCTCAAGGCCTTGCTGGCGCAGGAGTCTGCGCGGTTGTTTCCGCGCGGCGTTGGAGCCAGCCGTCTGCTGCACTCGGTACCGCCGTTGAACAGTTTCCCGCGAGTGATCGTCAGAAACAGTAACGGTGACTGGGGACTCTCGGCCAAGCTCGGTCCTCGCACTCCCCTTTCCGGCAACGGCTACGTCGCCGTGGGCGAGGCCGCGCGCAGCCTGCTGTTCCACGTGCGCAAGCCGGACAGCGTAACCGCTGAACAGCTCTATCACGATCCTGCACAGCTGATCGATCAGCTGGTGAAGACCGGCTTTCTTCGCCGCACGGTGGGCACCGAGCGGATCAGGATCACCGCACTCGGCACGCCACAGCAGGACGCCGTTTACACCGACGCCTGGCAGCGACATTGGCAGGTGCGCGTATGGCCGGTGCCGTATATCAACGGACTGGTCGTCACTTTTTCGCTGCCGGTGCCGGATGGCTATGCCACGCTGCTGCAAATTACCCAACCGGCAAGCCTGCACGACCACCTGATCGACATGCGCGCCCTCACCGATTTCGTGCAGGTCGCCTATGACGGTACTCTGGCACAGTGGCACGACTACCTGGGCCAGACCGCGTTGCTGCCGGGCGTGCTGCACGACATCCGCATCGAGGCCGACTACGGCCGGCGCTTCAGCTATGCCTCGCCGCGACTGGACTTCAGCTTCGGCCCGACGCTGCAGGCGATCACGCCGAACAGTACGCTGACCTTGGGCCTGGGCTACTTCAGCGACCATGGCAAGGTGGTGTGGGATGTGGGCGACGTGCGGGTGAAAGCCGACCCCAGCGACCCCTACCGGATCAACATCGAACGTCATGTGCAACCCTCGACCGATCTGGACGACGCCTTCCAGAGCGAGTGGCGCAAGCTCGTGCAGCAGCAGCCCCCGCTCGACGGTGTGCCCTACAGCGCAGATGGTGCGATGCGCGTGGCCAAGGCGGTGCCGTTGGCGGCCGGCGCTTCGCCGGACGTGCGCTATACCGTGTTCCACAGCGTGACGGGCAGCACGCCGGCAACCAAGGTCAAGGCCGGCCTGGACAAGTTGCTGAAGGATCTGCACGTCCACGAGCATTGAGGATCCGGCCCCGACCCGCGCCTGCCATGCCCGGGACTGGACAAGGACGGCGCACGAATGGATCTTCAACGCGAGTCGACGCGTGCGGCCTGCGCCAGCGCAGACGGGAGCTAAGGGTGGCACAGCGGATGCGAACGGCAAAATCTGGCGGCGACGCAGACACGCAGGCCTCCACGACCTGGTTGGGAATGGCCGATGGGCAGCCGCTGCTGCTGCGCGACTGGCCGCAGCCGCACGCACGCGGCGCAGTGCTGATCGTGCACGGCCTGGGCGAGCACAGCGGCCGCTACGTGCGATTGGCATCCTGGTTCAACCAGCGTGGCTATGCGGTGCGCAGCTACGACCAGCGCGGCCATGGCGAGTCGCCAGGGCGGCGCGGCGCGTTGCGACATAGGGACGATTTGCTGTCGGACCTGGCCACCGTCTACCGCGACTATGCCGGCGCCTCAGCCTGTCCACCGCTGCTGCTGGGCCACAGCATGGGCGGCCTGGTGGCCGCACGCGCGGTGCTGGATGGCGGTGTGCTGCCGCCGGCGCTGGTGCTCTCCTCGCCGGCGCTGCGAAGCTGGGAATCGCCGCGGATGATCCGGTTGGCCGGGCTGCTGAGCCGCCTGCTGCCGAACCTGCCGCTGCGCAACGGACTGGATGCGGACAAGCTTGCGCACGATGTGCAGGTGGTGGCCGACTATCGCCGTGATCCCTTGCAGCATGGCTGGATCACCCCGCGGCTTGCCGATTTCATTTTCACCGATGGCGCGGCTTGCATCGCCGACGCCACACGGCTGGATGTGCCCACGCTGCTGCTGGTCGCCGACAGCGATGAACTGGTTGATCCATCCGGCAGCCGCGCTTTCGCCAAGGCCGCGGCGGCGACCGGGCAACTGACCACGCGCTTCTTCTCCACGCTGTACCACGAGTTGTTCAACGAGGCCGAGCCGGGCCGCAGCCAGGTGCTGATGCAGCTGGGCGACTGGCTGGGGCGACAGTTGCGCCACTGATAGAGCCGTGCCCGATCCGTGCCATCTGCTGGCCATGAATGTCGGCAATACTCTGCGTCAAACTCAGGGAGAGGTTTACATGTCCGGACGATCGTTTGCCCGCGCCCCGCGCGTACTGCTTGCCCTGATGCTGGCCTTGACACTGCTTGCCTGCGGGCGCAGCCACGATGGCAATGCGCCGGCGCTGCAAGGCAAGCCGGCAGCCGCCAGCTCGGTCGCGCACCCGGCGGGCAAGTCGGATTTCGCGCTTGTTTCGGCCAGTTCCACGACCAGCGATTCACGCACGTCGCTGACCTTGCGCTTCAATGCGCCGTTGGCCTCGGCGCAAACGTTCGACGACCTGATTGCGGTGACCGGACCGAAGGGCGAGGTGGTCAGCGGAAGCTGGAGCCTGCAGGAAAACGGCAAGACGTTGAGTTTTCCCTTCGTGCAGGCCAACACGCACTACGTGGTGCAGTTGAAAGCCGACCTGCTGGCCGCCGATGCGCGCACGCTAGGCCATCCGGTGAAACACGAGGTGTACTCCGGCAACCTGCCGGCGGCGGTGGGTTTTGCCTCGCATGGTAGCGTGTTGCCGGCGCGTGGTACACGCGGCCTGCCACTGGTGTCGATGAACGTGCACGATGCGGACGTGGAGTTCTTCCGCGTGCATGACGATGCGCTGTCCGATCTGTTCTGCGCCTATCCGCGCAATGGTCACCGCGATAGCTACGAGCTGGACCACGGCGTCACCTACTACAACGACTGCCTCGAGGGCGGCCAGCGCCGCAGCAAGCTGCCGATCACCGAGATCGCCGATTCCGTCTACGCCAATCACTACACCCTGGGCGGCGAGCCGAACGAGCGCACGGTCACCTACCTGCCGGTGCAGAACATCAAGGAGCTGTCGTCACCGGGTGTGTATTTTGCCGTGGTCAAGGCTGGCGGCACGTTCCAGGGCGGTTACGACACCGCCACCTTCTTCGTCAGCGACCTGGGCCTGCACTTGCGCGTGTATCGCGACAACGCGTTGCTGCACGTGGCGTCGCTGCGCGACGGTTCGCCAGTCAGCGGGGTCGAGATCGATATCCGCGACGCATCGGGCATCAGCAAGCTCAAGGCCAGCACCGGCGCCGACGGCAATGCGCTGATCGCCTACAAGGTGAAAGTCTCCGATGTACTGGTGGCGCGCCACGGCAAGGATGTCTCGGTGCTGCCGTTCAACAGGCCGGCACTGGATGTGTCCAATTTCGACATCAGCGGGCGCAAACAGGCGCCATTCGAGGTATATGCCTGGTCCGGGCGCGATCTGTACCGTCCTGGCGAAACCTTGCGTGCGTCGGCCTTGCTGCGCGATTACGACGGCAATCCGATGAAGGCACAGTCGCTGTTTGTGCGGCTGAAGCAGCCTGACGGCCGCACCCTGGTCGACAAGCAGCTCAAGCCGCAACAACTCAATTACTTCGAGCTGAGCCACGCGATCCCGGCCGACGCGCCGACCGGCCTGTGGCAGCTGGAGTTCCGTCTCGATCCGGGCAGCAAGGAGAGCGTGCAGGCGTTCGCGTTCCACGTCGAGGAGTTCCTGCCCGAGCGGCTCAAGGTGGAACTGTCCAGCCCGCAGCCGAGCCTGGCGCCGGGCCAGTCGCTCAAGCTCGAGGTCGCCTCCAGTTACCTCTACGGCGCGCCGGCCGCGGGCAACCGCTTCACCGCCAAGCTGCTGGTGGCACCGGACGTGCACCCGATCGCGGCGATGAAAGACACCTTCTTCGGCAATCCACTGGTCGAACTGCCTAAGAGTGCCGACGACGTGGTCGACGCCAAGCTCGATGCCAAGGGCATGCTCGAACAGGACGTACCGCTGCCGGACGATGTCAAACCGGTCGCGCCGCTGGCCGTGACCCTGTCCGGCAGTGTCTACGAAAGCGGTGGCCGCGCGGTCACCCGGCTGCTCAAGCGCACCTATTGGCCGGCCGAAGCGCTGGTGGGCGTGCGCCCACTGTTCGACCCGAAGCAGGGTGCCGAGAGTGAAAGCCCGGTCGGCTTCGAGATCGTGCGTGCCAATGCCGACGGCAAACTGGTCGCGGGGTCGCACCTGAAAGTGCGCCTGCAGCGCGAGCTGCGCGATTTCTACTGGCTGTACGAGCAGAACGGCGGCTGGAAGTCGGATGCCAACCAGCACCTGCAACTGATCGACGAGAAGGATCTGGACGTCGCCGCCGGTCAGTCTGCGCATGTCGAGTTCCCGGTGCAGTGGGGCAGCTACCGGGTCGAGGTGTACGACCCGGCAACCCGGCTCACCACGGTGTTCCCGTTCTTCGCCGGTTACAGCTGGGAGGACGAGAACCTGGGCAAGGAAGCGCGCCCGGACAAGGTCAAGCTGCAGCTGGACAAGGCGCGCTACCGCGCCGGCGACACCATGAAGGTCACGTTGACGCCGCCGCATGATGGCCCTGGCGTGTTGCTGGTCGAATCCGATCACCTGCTCTATACGAAAAACATCGACGCCAAAGCCGGCAGCACGTTCGAGATCCCGGTAACCAGGGACTGGGAACGCCACGACGTCTATGTCACCGCCCTGGTGTTCCGCGGCGGTGAGGCGAGCGAGCACACCACGCCAGCCCGCGCGATGGGCATCGAATACGTCGCGATCGATCGCAACGACCGGCGCATCCCGCTCAAGCTTGAGGCGCCTGCGATGATGCGCCCCGGCAACCCGCTGGACGTGAACGTGCAAGCCACCGGGCTGGCCGGCCAGAAAGCCTGGGTCACGCTGTCGGCGGTCGATCAGGGCGTGCTCAACATCACTGACTACCCGGTGCCCGATGCCTGGGCCTGGATGTTCGCCAAGCGCGCACTGGGCATTGACGCCTACGACCTGTACAGCCGCATCATCGAGGCCATGGATGGCGCGCAGGCCAAGCTGCGCTATGGCGGCGACATGAGCGGCAAGGCGCTGCCCAAGGCGGCACGGTTGAATCCGAAAGTGCAGATCGTCGACCTGTTTGCCGGCCCGGTCGCATTCGATGCGCAGGGCAAGGCCACGCTGCACGTCGACGTGCCCGATTTCAACGGCAGCCTGCGGCTGGCCGCGCTGGCCTATACCGACAGCCGTTACGGCAACGCCGACGGCGCGGTCACCGTGCGCGCGCCGCTGGTGGTCGAGCCGAGCACGCCGCGGGTGATGGCGGCCGGCGACAAGGCGGTGATCAGCCTCGACCTGAAAAACCTCTCCGGCAAGGACGGCACCGCGAAGGTGAGCGTCAAAGGTGGCGGGCCGATCAGGGTCGATGACGCCAGCCAGAGCGCCGTCCTGAAAGACGGCGCCGGCACGACCTTGCACATGCCGGTGACGGCAGAAGCGGGCGCGGCAGTCGCGACGGTCGACATTCACGCCGAGCTCAACGACTACCAGGTGACTCGCCACTTCGAGTTCGCGGTGCGCCCCGCGTGGCCCGAAGTGGTGCGCACCACGCCGCTGGCGCTGGAGGCGGGCAAGCCGGAGCATTTCGGCGCTGCCGCGATCGCCGGCTTGCTGCCAGGCACGGTGCGCGCGCGTCTCACCCTCAGCACCTTGCCACCACTGCCGTACGGCGCGGCGTTGCGCGGCATCCTCGAATACGCTTACGGATGCATCGAGCAGACGACCAGCAAAGGCTACGCCGCGTTGATCCTGGACGGTGCCACGGCCAAGGCGCTGGGTGGCCCGGTGATGAGCGATGCGGTGCGCAAGGCAGCGGTGGAGAGCGCGCTGTCGCGGATCGCCTCGTTCCAGGCCAGCAACGGTCATTTCAGTTTCTGGGGTGGCGCCAGTCCGATCGAGACCTTCATGACGCCGTACGTGGTCGATTTCATGCTCGACGCGCGCGATGGCGGTTTTGCGGTACCACAGGACGTGTTGCAGAAGGCTTTGCAACGGCTCAACGACGACCTGCTTGGCGGTGGGCATGCGTACTACGGCTACGAGTATCACGATCAGCTGCGCCTCGCCGACGAGGCCTACTCCGGCTTCGTGCTGGCCCGGGTCAACCGCGCCCCGCTGGGCACCCTGCGGGCAATCTTCGACAACGAGCGGCAGAAACTGGTGGCACCGCTGCCGCTGGTGCACTTCGCCATCGCGTTCAAGTTGATGGGCGACAACGAACGTGCGCAGAAAGCGATTGCCGAAGCGTTTGCGTGGAACAAGGAACGCCCCTGGTATGTCGGCGACTACGGAT
>JBDTEG010000165.1:0-7781 GCA_039922695.1 Rhodanobacter sp.
GTCTGATCTATGACTGGCTGGATCGCCCCGAGCTGAAGTTCCCGCGTTTCACTCCGCAACTGCCGCTCGCACTGGATGCCACCCACAGCAAATTCGAGCTGATCAGCCGGCGCGACGTACTGTTGCATCATCCCTACGAGAGCTTCGCAGCCGTGATCGACCTGCTGCGCCAGGCCACCGCCGATCCGCAGGTGCTGGCGATCAAGCAGACCTTGTATCGCGCCGGCGAAGACACGCCGCTGGTTGATCTGCTGGTGGAGGCTGCGCGCCAGGGCAAGGACGTGACCGTGGTGATCGAGCTGCGCGCGCGCTTCGACGAGGAGGCCAACATCCGCCTGGCCACGCGCCTGCAAGAAGCAGGCGTGCAGGTCGTCTACGGTGTAGTCGGCTACAAGACCCACGCCAAGATGATGCTGATCGTGCGTCGTGAGGGCGACACTCTTCGCCGCTACGCGCATCTGTCCACCGGAAACTATCACCAGGCCAACAGCCGGATGTACACCGATATCGGCCTGATGACGGCCAATCCGGAGATAGGCGAAGACCTGCACAAAGTATTCCAGCAGCTGTCGGGGCTGGGTCCGATCATTGAACTGAAACGGTTGCTGCATTCGCCGTTCACGCTGTATCCGGGCATCCTGGCGCGCATCGAACGTGAAACTGCGCACGCCCGTGCCGGTCGTCCCGCGCGCCTGGTCGCCAAGCTCAACGCGCTCAATGAGGCCCGTGTCATCGAGGCGCTGTATCGGGCCTCGCAGGCCGGTGTGGAGATCGACCTCATCGTGCGTGGGGCATGCACGCTGCGCCCCGGTTTGCCCGGTATTTCCGAGCGCATCCGGGTCCGCTCCATCGTGGGGCGCTTCCTTGAGCACAGCCGGGTGTACTGGTTTGCCAACAACGGCGAAGCCGAGCTCTTCTGCGCCAGCGCCGATTGGATGGAGCGAAACCTGATGCGGCGGATCGAAGTGGCATTTCCCATCCTCGACCCCGAGTTGGCCGCACGTGTGTTCGAGGAAACCCTGGCCAACGGCCTGGCCGACAATACCCAGGCATGGCTGCTCGACAGCGAAGGCCGCTACGCGCGCGCGGAGCCTGGTGACAGCGCTCCCTACAGCGCGCAGCAGGGCCTGCTGAAAAGGCTTTGTCCATGAGTCTCGGCTGCCGCACGCGCACGGGCCATGCATGCGAGAATCGACGCTTTGCCGTTGCGGGAGCCCCGGCGTGAGTCCAATCGAGCAGGTCCCGATCCGCGATGGCGAGCTGATGGCTGCCGTGGACATGGGTTCAAACAGTTTCCACATGGTGGTCGCGCGGATGGAGCACGGCGAGCCGCGCGTGATCGACCGCCTGCGCGACACCGTGCGGATGGCCGCTGGCCTGCACGCCGATGGCAGTCTCGACGCCGAGCGCCGCAGCCGGGCACTGGCCTGCCTGGCACGCTTTGGCCAGCGCCTCGCCGGACTACCCTCCATGCGCGTGCGCGCCGTGGCCACCAATACCGTGCGCCGACTGGCGTCGCCACAAACTTTCCTGAGCGCCGCCGAGGCTGCCCTCGGCCATCCCGTCGAGGTGGTGTCCGGCCGCGAGGAAGGTCGCCTGATCTTCCTCGGTGCAGCCCATGACCTTCCCGCCTCGCGCGAGCCACGGCTGGTAATCGACGTCGGCGGCGGCAGTACCGAGTTCATCATCGGCCGCGGCCTGGCACCCCTGCACACCGAGAGCGTGCAGGCTGGGTGCATCGCCTCGACACTGCGATTCTTCCCCGGCGGCAAGATGACCCGCGCACGCTGGCAGCACGCGAGCAGTGAAATCGGCGTGCTGCTGCAGCAGTTTGCCGAGGACTACCGCGAATCAGGCTGGCTGGACGCCTACGGCTCGTCAGGTACCACCAAGTCGATCGGTTCGGTGGTGCATGCGATGAAATTCTGCGACGACGGCATCACTCCCGCGGCGCTTGCCGCGCTGCGTGATGCGCTGATTGACCATGGCCAGATTGGCACCCTCAAACTGCCCGGCCTGGCGGCCGAGCGCGCACCGGTGATTGCTGGCGGCGTGGTGATCATGGAGGCCGCGTTTGCCGCTCTCGGCATCGATCGGCTGCGGGTCTGTGAAAGTTCGATGCGCGAAGGGCTGCTGTGGGATCTGCTCGGGCGCGCGGGCGGCAGCGATCCGCGTACGGCCAGCATCGACGCGCTCGCCACGCGCTACGGCGTCGATCGTGCGCAAGCGCGGCGCGTCGAGTCGACCGCGCTGATACTGTTCGACCAGGTAGCGCGCTCCTGGAAACTCGATGCCGACGCCCGGGAATGGCTGTCCTGGGCAGCGCGCGTGCACGAAATCGGCCTGGCCATTGCGCACAGCCAGCACCACCGGCACGGTGCCTACATCCTGCGTCACGCCGACCTGGCCGGTTTCTCGAGACAGGAACAGGAACTGCTGGCCGCCGTGGTGGAACTGCATCGGCGCAAGCCGGACAAGTCCATCGTCAGCGCCTTGCCGCTACGCTATCGTGCGCTCGCCCGCCAGATTACGGCCCTGTTGCGTCTCGCGGTGCTGTTCCGGCGTGCCCGCCGCGCCGAGTCGTTGCCACAGATGCAGCTTTCCGCCAGCAACAAATCGCTGCGCCTGAAAATCCCCGTGGGGTGGTTTGATCAACATCCACTCACCGAAGCCGACCTCAAACAGGAACAATCACCCATGGGCGAACTGGGCGTGAAGCTGGACATCTCCAGCAAGTGATGACGCAAGTTGAAAAAGCCTGCCGATCGCGTTGCCGCGTATCATGTGCGCATATCCGGACTGCGCCATGCCCATGTTGAAATACCTGCTCACAGCCGTGTTGCTGATCCTGCTGCCCAGCGTGGCGGCACAAACGGCCAAGCCCACCACCAGCGATCCGAGGCCCGTCGCCACCGAACCGAAGGTGCTGCTGCACACGTCCGAAGGCGACATCACGCTGGAGCTGTACCCGGACAAGGCGCCCAAGAGCGTGGCCAATTTCCTGCAATACGTGCGCGACGGCTTCTACGATGGCACGGTGTTGCACCGTGTGATCCCGGGCTATCTGGTACAGGGTGGCCTGTACTCTCGCGAACTGCAGCCAAAACGTACGCGGGCGGCGATCCCCAGCGAGGCGGACAACGGCCTGTCGAACTTGCGCGGCACGATCGCCGTCGCACGCGGCGTCGATCCGAATTCGGGCACCGCGCAATTTTTCTTCAACCTGGTTGACAACCGGCGACTTGATTTTGTCGGCAACCAGAGCGGTCTCACCTGGGGCTTCGCGGTGTTCGGCAAGGTGATCAAGGGCATGGATGTGCTCGACAAGATCGCCACGCTGCCCACGCGCGCACTCGGTCCCTTTGCCGGTGACGTGCCCAAGCCGCTCGTCGTGGTCGAAAGCGCCCGCATCATCGATGAAGATGCGCCCGCCTCCGGTGGCAGCGCCGCCGGGCCGGCCACGACGAAATCCGCCAAACCCGCTGCGAGCAAGTCGACAAGGAAGCCCGCCAAGCACGCCGCCGCCGGCTGAGTGCGGCATGGCCACGCTACTCATCGCCGACCTGCACCTGGACGCCGCCCGGCCCCACATGACTGCGCTGTTCGAGCGCTGTCTGGCAGGTGACGAAGTCCGTCGGGCAGACGCGCTGTACATCCTCGGCGACCTGGTCGAAGCCTGGATCGGCGACGATGACGATGCCGAGCTGCCGCAACGCATCGCCACCGCCACTCGTGCCGTGCGCGACGCCGGCGTGCCGGTGTATTTCATGGTCGGAAATCGAGACTTCATGCTCGGTCATCAATTCGCCGAACGCGCCGGCTTCACCCTGCTCGAGGACGGCATCGTGCACGACATCGAAGGCCGTCCCACCCTGCTGATGCACGGCGACGTGCTATGCACCGACGACGTCGACTACCAAGCCGTGCGCCGCCAGGTTCGCACGCCCGATTGGCAGGCGCAGATCCTGTCGATGCCGCTGGAAGCACGTCGCGCCTTTGCCGCGAAAGCACGGGAAGACAGCAAGGCACACACCGGCAGCACGATGGAAAGCATCATGGATGTCAATGCTGGAGCGGTAGCCAGCGCAATGCGCAGCGCCGGCGTGACCAGGCTTATCCATGGACATACGCATCGGCCGGCCGTGCATCGTGTCGATCTGGATGGCAAGCCCGCAGAAAGGATCGTGCTGGGCGACTGGTATGAGCACGGGTCCGTGCTGCGGGTGGAAGCGGATCGAGTGGATCTGCGAGGGTTGGGGGCGGGGTGAGGTCACGTCGGCAAACGCTTGCCCATGCGGAAACCGTCGTTGCAGCAACCTCACGCGCGTCGAATCAACCGATCCAGGCTCCACGCACCGCCGCCCGCTGCCGACAGGTAGAGAAAGCCGAAGCAGAATGCCACCGCCATCCCGCCGCCGTTGAACAGCGGCCACGGCGACTGCGGCGCATGCACCATGAAGTAGGCGAACGCCATCTCGCCGGACAGGATGAACGCGACGGGCCGCGTGGCCAGACCCAGCACAAGCAGCAACCCGCCAAAGAATTCCAGCACGCCCGCCAGTCCCATCAACGACAGCAGGTGCGCGGCGTGTCCGCCGCCAAATCCAAACAGCTTCTGCGCGCCGTGCTGCATGAACAGAAGCGCGAGAACGATGCGCAGGATGCTGAGCAGGAAGGGCGAAGCTTTCGACCAGAACGATACCGGGTTGGACATGATGCGACCTCCGATCAAGCAGGCAGGGACCGCCGGGCCCTCGACCAGACCCTCGATATTCCTGTCGACTGCTGGCCAACTTGCATGGGGTTCCACACAAGCGCTTGTGAGCTAGCTGTGGCCCCCACCAGGGCATCGCAGCGCGCTGCGTCCATGCGCAATCTCGACGTGAGATTCACTATAATGAAAGCCTTATGATGATGTCGAGACTGCAGTGCGGGCTGGCGTCGGTGACGATTTTGCTGGTTGGCGGCACCTTTGAGTCGAGTGCCCACGCCATCGCCGGACAACGGCTGTTTCCGTCCACCCTCACCTTCGACGACCCCGGCATTGGCGCGGAATTCCCGCTCGTGTTCAGTCGGATTCGCGCCGACGGCGTCTACCAGAACGACTTGTCGCTCTCTGTCACCAAGCCGGTTACGCCCGGGTTTTCGCTGATTGCCGCAACCGACTACCTGGGTACAGGCCCACCCGGTGCACCGGCGGCCCACGGCTGGGGCAATGTCAGCGTGGGTGGCGTCTGGCAGGTGTATCGCAACGCGGATACCGAATCGATCGGCTCATTCTCGATTAGCGACAGCATCGCCCATAGCGGCAGCCGCGCCATGCGTGACGACTACTCCACCTGGTCGCCGGAATTCGACTTCGGCAAGGGCTTCGGCAACGCACAGGCCACGTGGCTGAAGCCGTTTGCGCTGACCGGGGCGGTGGGCCTGGACTTGCCGACGGACTCCCACGCGCCGCGGATGCTCGACTGGGGCACCTCCCTGCAATACAACGTCGCGTACCTGCAGGACTTCGTGAAATACGTCGGCATCAAGGCACCCTTCAACAAGATGATCCCGATCGTGGAATTGCCGATGCAGACCTGTCTGGATCGTGGCTGCCGCGGTCAGACCACCGGTTACGTGAGCCCCGGGGTCATCTGGATTGGACACTACTTCCAGGCCGGGTTCGAGCTGCAGGTGCCGATCAACCACCGTTCCGGCCATTCGGTCGGTATCCTGTTCGGGGTCGATCTTTACCTGGATGATCTGGCACCGCACGGCTTCGGTGCGCCGCTGTTTCACTGACTGAAGGCCACGCTCACATGCGCCTGCTCATCATCGCCGTCCTGGTTCTCGGGCTCGTCGCTTCGCCGCATGCGAGTGCCCACGCGTTTCCAGACAGCTCCTCGCCACACGCCGGTCAGGTACTGAGCAGCTCTCCCGGCCAGGTGCAGGTAACGTTCGATAGCGAAATCGAGCCGGTGTTCTCGACCCTGATCGTGAAAAATGCAGCGGGCACCGCCGTCAGCACGGGCAAGGGCGAGGTTGCTCCGTCCAACCATGTCCTCCTGCACACGTCCCTGCCCAAATCGCTGCCGCCAGGCAAGTATGTGGTGTACTGGAGCGTAGTGGCGCACGACGGCCACCACACCGAAGGACACTTCCCCTTTACGTTGCAGTGAAAGCAGTCCCGCGCAGATCGATACCGCAGCAACCAGGCCACTTGAGGTCGAGTTGGGCCAAGCGCTTTGCCCAAGCTCCAGCCTGATTGGCTAGGGATGCATGCACACACGCTGAGCCAACTGACCGGAGTAGCTCGCCACGCCAATCTCGATCGCCCTGTCCGCCTTCGACATATTTGCGCAGATCTTCTTGATCGGCGTGCTCGCATGCCGGCTCGCGGTGTTGCCGCGCGAGCGAGGCGGGGAATCCGATCGCAGCACGCGGCGCCTGCTCGGCTGCGCGGTGGCGTTGGTGACGGTGGCAAGTTTCGGCATCCTGCTATCGCGTACGCTGGAGCTGAACGGCGGGATATGGCACGGACTGGTTGCAGACATGCAACTGGCCCTCGCGGTCACGCATTTTGGCCATGTCTGGAGGTGGCGCGTTCCCGCGCTGGTACTGCTGTGGCTGGCATCGGGCTGGCGTCTGCGCTGGCGCCAGCACGCCTGGACCGACGGCTTGATGCTGATTGCGGCGGCCGCCATGGCACTCACCCGCAGCCAGACCGGCCACCCTGCGGATCATGGCGATTTCGCACTGTCGGTGTGGATTGACTGGCTGCATCTGCTGGCCGCGGGAATCTGGGTCGGCAGCATGTTCGGCATGTCGCTGGCGGTATTCCCCGGCTTGGTGCGCGCAGGCGAACACGCAGTCCCAGGCGCAGCGGCGATGTTCCGACGCTTGTCCACATTGTCGGGAGGCGCCCTGGCGGTATTGCTTGCCTGTGGCATCTTCAATGCCGTCCGGCAACTCGGCCACGTCGACGCGTTGTGGACAACGCATTACGGCACCACGCTCGACGTCAAACTTCTGATCGTGCTCGCGATGATTGTGATGGGAGCGCACAACCGTTACGTCAAATTGCCGCGCCTGCTGCGCTTTGGCGGACAGGCTGCTTCTGCATCGCTGTTCGGCGACGCTTTTCGTCGCATCGCGGATCCTGCAGAGAAAGCACCATCGGGTGCGGTCGCCGTCCGCCAATGCGCGCGAGCAGTGCTGGTCGAAAGTGTGCTGGGCCTTGCCGTCATCGTGACCACGTCGGTATTGCTCCACGCCATGCCGCCTGCGGACCGGCCTCGGCAGGGGATGGACGGGCGGATGGGGCTTGATGTTGAGCTCGTCTCGCCTGCGGGAAGAAGTTGGTTGAGACAGGCTGCGGCTGTGCATCTTTTGTCGAACCAAGCTGTCAACGACGAAGGCAGGATGGCGCAGGCGAGCGTTGACGCTCTCGATGACTCCGAAGGGCGTGGTGCAGGATGTGCCGGATAAGCGGGGGTTCGTCCACCACCTCATCTCTGCCAGATACGCAAAACGCCGGCTTTGATCGGGTTAGGACAGACGTGGAGTTTTCGGGGATTGTTCGGCCCATCCTGGGCCTCACCCTTCCGCGCTGCGCGCTCCAGGGCCGACCCTCGGTCGTCCACCACCTCTCTCCGCCAGATACGCAAAACGCCCCTGACGGGGCGCTTTGCGTATCTGGCGGAGAGAGAGGGATTCGAACCCTCGATCAGGTGTTTAGCCCGATACTCCCTTAGCAGGGGAGCCCCTTCGGCCACTCGGGCATCTCTCCGGGGTTT
>JBDTEG010000166.1:0-37155 GCA_039922695.1 Rhodanobacter sp.
CTCATGCCAGACAGCACGCCGTCGTGGGTCAACCCGAAGTACCAGCCGAGTCCGTGGCGTATCGCGACATATCCAATCAGGCCAAGCACGACGCCGGCCCACCACGGCATCGATGCCACCAATTCGATGCCATTTTGCTTTCTTCTCATCATCCCGCTTCCCCAGCATTCCGTAGCTGGTGCAACCTTACTTTGAAACGACGCGCAAAACCCGGGTCAAAACCCAAATCAGAACGCACATTGGTACTTTCGCCACCCGAGGGCTCCACGTGCTTTATGCAGCACTGAAATGCAGGCTCAACGATAGCGCATCTCGGCGCAGATCATCCCTCCCGCACAAAATCCACAAACGCCCGTAGCAGTGATGGCAGATGACGGCGCCCGGCGTAGTAAAGCAACGGGCCACTGAACCGCTGGCACCATGGCTCCAGCACCGCCACCAGCGCGCCGCTGTCCAGATACGGCTGCAGCCAATCCTCGAACAGGTGAATGATGCCGAGGCCATCGACGGCTGCCTGCAGCGCCAGATCGAAGGCGGCGCCCGATCGCACCAGCAGCGGGCCGGGTGGGTCGACGCGCACGATCTCGCCGTCGCGTTCGAACTCCCATGGCGGAATCGCGCCGCCGGAAAATTGGCCGCGCAGGCAGGCATGTTGCAGCAAGTCACGCGGGTGTTCGGGCGTTCCGCGCGCTTGCAGATAGGCGGGCGCGGCGTCAGCGATCAGGTGTTGCGTGCGCGGGCCGATCGGCGACGAGATCATGTCCTGCTCCAGTCGCTCGTCGTAGCGGATGCCGGCATCGCAGCCACTGGCCATCAGGTCGACGAAGCTGTCCTCGACGATCACTTCCAGCCGGATCTCGGGGTAGCGTTTGAGGAAGGGCGTGACGATGCCGGGCAGCACCGTGCGCGCCACGTTCGCCGGTACGTTGGGCCAGCTAATCGGGTCAGAGCCAGCCTCTTCCCTTTGCCCAACCGCTTCCGCGCCAGCGCCAGGTGACGCGGGTGCCTGTGCAGCGGCCATTCGGGCAGGCGCTACGTAGCCGCAGAACTCTCCCGATATTTCGCTTTGCACAGCCTCTGCAACGCGCGACACTGGCGCCGGGAGGCACCCGATGAAAAGCAAATCCATCGCCGCGGCCAACGCGCCGCCGCCATCAACGTTCGAGCGTGTGGTCAAGCGCGTCGCTGGCGTCGGCGTGCTTCTGTCGCTGCTGCTCGGGCTGTTTCAGGCAGCCAAGCTCGTGCACGATGCCAGGGATCGAATGGCGCGGGTCGACGAGATGGGGCGGGTGGCGCAGATCCAGTCCGCTCGCGACGAACCGGCGGAGGCTTGGGACGGCCTGACCAAGGCGATTGCGTTGACCGATGAAGCCGGTCCGCTGGAGTCTTCGTTGTGGGCGGTCGAGCGTCGTCGCCGGGGGCTGCGGATCCAGCAGGAAGACGTCGCGATGCAATGGCTGCGCGACGGGCGGCCGGGGCCGGGGCACGCGTTTTCGGAGATCGTCGATCGGGTCGTCCCGGGGCTGGAGCGCGCCGCCGCGGAACCGGCGGTCAGCGGGCAGCGGCGCGCCGATCTGCTGGCCCACCTCGGTTGGGCGCGGTTCCTGAAGGGCCGCGATGGCATCACCACGGTGGACCCTTCGGTCGACTACGCCAGCGCGCTGGTGGCGGACTCGCACAACGTCTATGCCCATGCGTTCTGGGGGCACTGGATCCTGTGGCAGCACGGTGACCTGGCGGTGGCCATGAGCCATTTCGCCGATGCGCTGACCGACGGTCGCGCGGGTGGTGGGGTCATCCGCGCGTGGGTGCGATCGATGCAGGTAGCGGCGATGCGCAACCAGCATGGACTGCCGACGGACGTCGCGTTGATTGCGCTGGTCAATACCATGCGCGTCCAGCGGGAACCCATCGACGCCGACGCGCGCGACAGCCTCAAGCAAATCTACTACGGCTTCGGTCGCGACCGGGAACGCACCCGTACCCTGCTGAAGGCTGCTCCACCAGCCGTGCAGGCGGCGACGCTGGTCCAGCTGGCCTTCACCGATCCATGGATGCGGTCGGTGCTCGCGCAGTTGTTCGAGGCGGCAGGCGAGCGTGATCAGGCATTGCAGGCGTGGCGTGCGCTGCGAGCGGATCCGGACATTGACAGCGACACGGCGGCGCAGGCCGATGCGGCAATCAGGCATCTGGCCAGCGCAGTCACCCACTGATCTGCCAGAACAACATGTGTTGCGTCCCGTGCTGCGCGCCAGGGATGTTCCGGCACGCAAGCGCCCGATGCTGTCTACGGTGTGCTGGGTGGGGCGTTGACGCGCGCCGCGTCCGTGGCTCAGGATCGCAGGACGCCCCGCTGAGCTCCCCGCGTGACTGAAGCCCTGGTTGTCCCGTTGATCATCGTGGTGGGCGTCTGTCTGCTGGCGGCGAGTTGCACGTGGTTGCAACGACAGTACGCGGGCGCGCACCTGATCAATCTTGTTCCCCTTGCACTGATCTGTGCGTCGGCGTTGTTCGCGATGGGCAACCATACGGCTGGAGAGGTGAAGCCCGGTGGCCTGCTGCTGTTGGCGGCGGCGCTCGCGGTGGTGGCGCTCGACGCCGGGGCGGCAGCACGTTCGGCGCGCTGGGCCGTGCTGTTCTGGCTGACCTGGCTGGCGAATGTCTGGTTGATCGGCGGACTGATCTACCTGAAGTTTTTCTTCAAGATTTTTTGAGTGACGACGCCTGCGCTCCGTCCGGTCACCGTGAAAATTTGCTCCCGGCTGCTCACGCCGCTCTGGACCTTCTTGAATCCCAGGGAACGTCGAGGCCACTTTTCGGTGCTGCAAATCACGCGCCCGGGCCTTCGCCCGAGCCTTGCGGCAACCGCTGCGTCAGAAAGAGGCAATCGTTCACCGGAAGTCTCGCGTGAATGGCGGCGGCGGTCTGCAGCCATCTGCCGTACCAGGGGCGTGGTCTTCGTCGTCCTCGACGATGAACTCCGGGCACTGAAAGCCCCGGCTGCTCTATCGGGCGGCAAAAGGCTGGATCAAGCGTCGTCGTGATCGTCTTCCTGGCGGCGGCCAATTTCGACCAGCGCGGCAAGCGTCTTGCGAGTGATGGCCACATTTCCCTTGCCCGCATGCGCGAGCAGGTCGGCGTCGATCTTTTTCCGCGCGTCGGTCTGCACGCTCGCCGCTTCGCGGCCGCGGTCGGTGAGCATCACCGTCAGCTTGCGTCGGTCCTGTTCGTCCACGTCACGCTGCAGGTAGCCTCGCGTGACCAGCGTATCGACGAGCTGGCCGGCGGCCTGTTTGGAGACACGCAGATCCCTGACCAGATTTCCCAGTGGCATGTCACCCTCGTGAAATGCCATGCCGCCGATGAGATAAAGACCATTCCTGGGGATGTCGTCGTAACCGGCATCGGCCAGGGCACGGCGCATGGCGCTGCCGTAGGTGGTCCGCGCATGGCGGAGCAGTGCAGGTGTGGTGACTTCTTCGTACCAGGCAGGTTTGCGGGTCACGGTGGCTAATCAGTCCGTTCGGTTGATAGTCAATATACAGGACTAAAACAGGTTTGACAAACGGTGTCCGATCCACACGCGTGCCGGAGCCGCCCATTCACCGGGCAGTCGTGGGAAACTGCATGGGGCCGTGAACCGGGGTTCACGTCGATTCTGTCTGGGGGAGCCTCTATGGATGACTTGTTGAATGGCCGTGGTGTGCGTGCGGCGCTGATTGTCTCGATCGCGTGCGCCGGCGTGGCCGCCACCTTGCCGACGCCGGCCCATGCCGAGATGCCGGTGTTGTCGCCCCAGGTCCGGACCTACGTCGTGCATGCGCAGCCGCTGCTGGCCATTACCCACGTGCGGGTGATTGATGGCCATGGCACCAAGGCAAGGGAAAACCAGACTGTGCTGCTGCGCGACGGGCGTATCGCGGCGCTGGGGAGTCGCGTGAAGCTCCCTGCCGGCGTGACCGTGATCGATGGCCACGGACAGACGCTTGTGCCCGGGCTGGTCGGCATGCACGACCACATGTTCTATCCCGCACCCAAGGTGAATCCGGCGGCGAAGGAGGCGATCTATCCGGAGCAGGCGTCGAGCTTCCCCAAGCTGTATCTGGCCGGCGGAGTCACCACGATCCGCACCACCGGCAGCACCGAGCCGTATACCGATCTGGAGCTGAAGAAGGCGATCGATGCCGGGATCATTCCCGGGCCGAAGATGCATACCACCGGTCCGTATCTGGAGGGCAAGGGCAGCTTTACGCGGCAGATGCACGAGTTGGTCGATGCGGGCGATGCGCGCAACACGGTCAACTACTGGATGGATGAGGGCGCGACCTCGTTCAAGGCGTACATGCACATCAGCCGTGCCGAACTGTCGGCGGCGATCGCGGCGGCGCATGCGCGAGGCATCAAGGTGACCGGTCACCTGTGCTCGATCGGTTTCACCGAGGCGGCGGATCTGGGCATCGACAATCTTGAGCACGGGCTGTTCGTGGACACCGAGTTCACTGCAGGCAAGCAGCCGGATGTCTGTCCGGATACGAAGGGCGCTGTTGCGCACCTGGCGACGCTGCACGTCGATGGTCCCGAAATCCAGGGACTGATCAGGCATCTGGTGGCGAAGCACGTCGCGGTGACGTCGACGCTGCCGGTGTTCGAGACCTTCGTGCCCCATCGCGCGCCGCAGGATGCGCGGGTGCTGGACGCCATGCTGCCGCAGACCCGCGCCGAATATCTGAAGACGCGCGAGCACGTCGCGGCGATGAAGGATTCGCCGTGGCCCAGGGCGTTCCAGCTGGAAATGGCTTTCGAGCGCGCCTTCGTCAACGCCGGTGGCACCTTGCTGGCGGGTCTGGACCCGACGGGTTATGGGGGAGTGATAGCCGGCTATGGCGACCAGCGCGAAGTGGAGCTGCTGGTGGAAGCCGGTTTCACGCCGGTGCAGGCGATCCAGATCGCCACCTTGAACGGTGCGCGCTTCATGGAAGTCGACAAGGAAATCGGTTCGATCGACGTGGGCAAGGCGGCCGACCTGGTGCTGGTCAAGGGCAACCCGGCAAAGAACATCAAGGACATCGAGAACGTGGCGCTGGTGTTCAAGGACGGCGTGGGCTACGACCCGGTCAAGCTGGTCGAGGCGGCGAACGGCACCGTCGGGCTGCGCTGATGTTGTAGCCCCGCGCGATTCATTTTTTCAGGTATTCCTGCGCCAGCCGCGCGAGACGCGTGGCCTCGATGCTGATTTCGCGCAGCTGCCCCGTGGCCACCACGCGTTGGCCGCAGAAGTACAGGCCGGATTCGCTGGTGGCGCGTCCGGTGACCCATGGCCGGCCATGCGCGTCGAATACGCCGGGCGAGTCCGGCAGCAGCGCGCGCAGGTCGGGCCGAAAGCCGGTGGCGAGGACCAGCGCATCGAACCGCTCGGTGGTGCGGTCCGCAAACTCCACGCCATCGTTGATGAAGCGGGCGATGCCGCCGCGCACCTTGATCGAGCCGTCGCGGATCCGGGCCAGGGTGCCGATATCCAGCAGGGGAATGCGCCCGTCCTCGGCGATCATGGCCAGCGGTCCCCTGCGTTCCATCTGCAGTCCCAGACCGCGGGTGGAACCCACCGCGAGGCGCAGCAGCGGCGCGTTGAGCACATCGGCCAGGCGCGGCGGCAGCCATTGCTGCAGGATGGCCCAGCTGAGGATGGGCAGGCCGAGCAGGTCACGTGGCAGGATCTTCACGGGGCCGCGCACGGCCAGCGTCACGTCGACCTTCGCCTCGGCCAGGTCGAGCGCTATCTCGCCGCCGGAATTGCCGAAGCCCACTACCAGTACGCGCTTGCCGGCATACGGCGCCGGGTTGCGATAGGCGCTGCTGTGGATGATTTCGCCACGATAATCGTCCTGGCCGGGCCAGCTTGGTGCATGCGGAAAGTCTGCCCAGCCGGTGGCGATGACGACAACCCGCGCGGAGTAGCGATCAGTAGCCGTGTCGACCTGCCACCCCGATCCGTGGCGATATACGCGCTCGACCCTGCAGTGGAATACCGGATTCAGGTCGAACTGCGCCGCGTAGGTTTCCAGGTAGGCGACCACCTGGGCGCGCGAGGGGTAGCGCGGATAGCTGCGTGGCATCGGCAGGCCGGGCAGGGCCGAGTGGCCGCGATCGGTGTGCAGATGCAGGCGCTCGTAGTGCCGCCGCCAGACCGCACCGACAGTGTCGGCCTTTTCCAGGATGACCGGCTTCAATCCGCGCTGCGACAGGGTTGCGGCGCACGCCAGTCCGGCCGGGCCCGCTCCCACGATCACAGCATCCGGATCAGTCATGCAGCGTTCCTCCCCCAGGTGAGCGGCGTGCCGCAGCATTGTCGCTGGCGTTGCCCGGCGCCAGGCATGGTGGCCACTGTATTGCAGATTCTCGCCCTTCAGCGCGGTTGCGGCTGACATCGATTCGAACCGCTGCGAAGATGATCCGACCTGACCAGGCTGGGAAGTCACGCGCACTACCGAAGGGCCATATCAGCAGTTCAGCGATCTTTCTCAGCCCACGCATGCCGAACAACCAGACGAGGTCGTTTCGTTTTCACCTGCAAATGCTGACAGGGGCGAGGGCGCAGGGTCGCCGACATGAAAGACCCGCCAGTGGGCGGGTCTTTCATGTCGCTTATTTTCCTTCCGCGGGACCGCGCACCAGTTGAGGCGTGGGAGAGCTTTGCGTGGCGTTGACCCGTGCTGGTGTCGGTGTGCGCTCATAGCTGCGCTGGTGGAATAAACGATCACGATCGTACTGGTCGTGCATGCTCGGCTGTCGGTAGCGCGAGTCCTGACGGGCCAGTGCGAGTCGATGGCCATCGATGTGGACCCAATACCACGAACCGGCCGGTACGGGTGTCGCCGACACGTAGGCAAAACGGGCGTCGAATTGACCGTTTCCCAGAGGGGCCGCCTGCACGGCCAGATTGATGACGAACTGGCTGGACATCGGTTGTCCGTGCTTGTCGTGCGCCGGCTTGTTGATCATTTCGTCCAGGTTCGCACGGAGCAATCGATTGACGTTTGGCGAGAGCTCGATGGCGGGCGACGCATTGGTAACCTGGCCGTGCGAGTTCACCTGCACCAGCACGGGCAGTACCTTGGGCTGAAATTCGTCGAGCGAGCCGGATGACGCGGCCGCCGCGCCCGAGCAGGCGAGCAGAACACCCAAAACCGTGACTCGATGAATGGATTTCATGACGTCCTCCGTGTCGGCAGCATGTCGACTCTGTTGCGCCTGTCCAAACCTGCTCCGGGAGAAGTGAAGAGTCAAGCAGCGGCATGTGACGATCGATCCTCGACATTGAACGCTGGCTGTTGCGGTGGAGGCCTGGTGGTTGCCCCCATTGCAGAAAGTTGTGACCAGCAGGCAGGTGTCGGCTCGGTGTCAGGCATGGCGTCCGACTCGTTGGCCAGGCGCAAATGTGGCCGGGCGGTGGTTGTCGGTCGTGCCATCACCGCACTGCTGTCTTGGCTCCGATACAAAAACCCGCGCGAATCAGCGATGCTTGCCGCATCCATTCACGTCCTGGGATATCTCCGTGAAGACACTGCTCCCGTTCCTTTGCTGCCTGTTGTTGATTGCGCCGCTGCGGGCCGCTCAGACTGCGGCTGCCGCGGCGCGAACCATCGTGCTGGTGCGCCACGGCTATTACGTTCCGGATGCGCAGTCGGACAAGAAGCTGGGCCCGCACCTGGCGCCGATCGGCGTGGCGCAGGCGCATCTGGTGGGTGCACGCCTGGCCGGCCTGCCGACGCGCTTCGATGCGCTGTACGTCAGCCCGGTGCAACGCGCCCGCGACACGGCGGCGGTTATCGGCGGCGAGTTTCCAGGGCGGCATTTCGAGGTGGTCGAGGATCTGGCCGAATGCACTCCGCCAACCTGGCGAACGAAGATCACGGCGCAGGAAAAGCCCGCGGATATGGCCACCTGCAAGGCGCAATTCGACCGGCTGTTTGCCCGTTACTTCAGGCCCGCCAGCGGCCACGCACAGACCGATCTGATGGTCTGCCACGGCAACGTCATCCGCAACATGGTGGTGCGCGCGCTCGGCGTGGACCCGAAGGCGTGGCTGGAGATGTCGGTGGGCAACGCCAGCATCACCCGCATCCGGGTCGAGGCGGACGGCAAATTCAAGGTGATTTCCGTGGGCGATGTCGGGCACATTCCGCCCAACCTGCGTACGGGCGCCACCGGCGATGCCGAGCGCAGCCTGTCGATTCCCGCGTCGCCATAACGGGCCTCTCATGCGAAAGCCGCACATCCCGCACACTCGATTCCCATGAGCGTCTTCGTTCGCGACCGCCCCATTCGTGGTCCCGCCCTGCGCGGCGCGCTGATTGGCGGCGCGCACCGGGTGATCGCCGATCGCGAGACGCTGAATCGCATCAACGTGTTTCCGGTGGCCGACGGCGACACTGGCAGCAATCTGGCGTTTACCCTGGCCTGTGTACCAAGCGGGGCGCTGAGCCGCCGCATCGCCAGCGCCGGCGAGTTGATGCGCAGGATGGGTGAGGACGCCATCGAGGGCGGTCGCGGCAATTCCAGGGCGATCCTCGCGCCATTTCTCACCGGTGTGGCGATGCATTTGGGGGATCGGGTGGCGGTGGCGCCGGGCCAATTGGCGCTGGCCGTTCGAGCCGGCGCCCGGCCGCAGCGCTCGTGGGCATGACCCTGCGCTGGATTTTCACATCAACTGGTGCTGGCGCGCAGATGCGTGCACGGACAGTCCGCGGACCTCGGCGCGCTACCCGAAGACGGAGTGTGCGCCCCGGTGGCCCACTGCAGGCGACCAAGCAGTTCAGCGCTGGGCCAGGTTTGATCGAACGAGCGCCGGGACGTACGCCGTCAATCGCGATCGGGTGCACCCAACGGGAACAGCGGGCGCCAGGGACGCGCCTCCTCGACGGCTCGGGCGAACGACGGTCGCTTCAGCAAGCGTTGGCGATAGGCGATCACGCGGCTGAATGCAGGATCGATCCGGTGCGTCCAATCGGCATAGAACAGGATCGGAGCTGCGGCGCAATCGGCACGGCTGAACTGGTCACCTGCCGCCCAGGTGCGGCCGGCCAGCCATTGATCGAGCCATGCATAGGCCTTGTCGAGCATGACGCGCGCTTCGTCGACCCCGTACGCGTCGCGCTGGTCCTGCGGTCGCAGGCTGTCGAACACGATGCGCTGTTGTGGCGTGGAGATGTAATTGTCGAAGAAGCGATCAAGCGTGCGCACTTCGAGCGCGGCGCGGGGATCGACGGGCAGCAGCGGTATCGCGCCGGGATGTTCCATGCCGAGGTACTCGATGATGATGCTCGCCTCGACGACGGTGCGGCCGGCATCCACCAGTACGGGCATGCGCTTGAGAGGCCACAGCGCGGTCCATTCTTCAATCACCTTGGGGTGATCCGGCGACAGCAGGCGCCACTCGAAGGGCGTGCCGTTTTCGTACAGCGCAACCAGCACTTTCTGGCAGTAGGAAGAGAACGGGTGGGCGTAAAGGCTCAGGTCGGTGGCGCGTGTGGTGTGCGGTGTGGATGGCATGGTGGTCCTCGTGACATGGCGTGGCGGGTTCTGGCAGAGCTGCCGGTTCTGCACTACGACGAACCTAGCGAGTCGAAATAGACACCGCCCTGTCGCACCTTGCATGACCAGCCGGCTTCTTTCGTCACGCCACTGAACTGCCGGGGGCGCCGCTTTGTCAACGCAAGCGGTCCGCTCGCCTTGTTGACGGCGTGGCCTCGCTGGAGTCCACTGACCACGATGACGCAGACAAGCATTGACCGTGGGCAGGCCGAGGCCATCGGGCCATGGGGCGAGCGCCATGCGTCCGCACGGCGCGCGATGCTCGCCGAAATCCTGGCACAGGTGTCGATGGAAGCCTTGCAGGGCGACACGCTGGAGTCGGTGCTCCAGCGCATTGTCGATTGCGTGTGTCAGCGACTGCCAGTAGCCATCGCCAGCATCATCCTGCTGAACGATGCCTGCACCCACTTCGTGCAGGAGGTCTGGTCCGGCGCGCTCGATCTCGAGCTTCCGGCCGCGTTGCCGTGGCCGGTGGGGCTCGGTGCCTCAGGCCGTTGCGTGCGGAGCAGGGCTGCCTTGTTGATTACCGATGTCGCTGCCGATCCGGACTATGTCTCCGGCAATCGTGCAGTGAAATCCGAGTACCTGGTACCGATCCGGCATCAGACGCGGCTGCACGGCGTATTGAATCTGGAGAGCATCTCGGCGGATTTCTTCACGCCCGAGGTGTGCGCCACCTTCGACGCAATCGCGCTGCAGATTGCCGGTGCGGTGCACCTGGCGCGGGTGGTGGCCGAATTGGAGCTCGCCAACCGCAAGCTCGAGCGCCTGTCGATGAGCGACGGCCTCACCGGCATCGCCAACCGGCGCTGCTTCGACCGGCAACTCGAGGAGCACTGGCAGCGGCTCATGAGCGAGAGTCAACCGTTGGCCCTGCTGCTGGTGGACGTGGACTGCTTCAAGGCGCTCAACGACGCGCGCGGACACGTGGTGGGTGACGACTGCCTGCGCGCATTGGCCAGCCTGTGCGCCGAGGTGGGTGATCCGGCGCGGGCGGTGGTGGCACGCTACGGTGGCGAGGAATTCGTGTTGTTGCTGCCCGGCGCAGATCTGCACAGCGCGCAGCGTCTGGCCGAACAATTGTGCCGCCGTGTCGAGGCGCTGGCGATCGAGCATCCGGCCTCCCTTGTAGCAGCCCACGTCACCATCAGCATCGGGGTCAGCGCCGTGGCTCCGGACGCAAGGCGCTCATCGAGAGCGCTGGTGGTTGCTGCCGACCGTGCGTTGTATGCGGCCAAGGCGATGGGTCGCAACCGGGTGGTGGTGCAGCGCTGAGAGCGCGGGCTGGCCGGTTTGCCGAGCTGCCCTGCCGAACTGGCCTGCGCACGACGCAGCTGCGCGATGACTTCTTTTCCCGATGGTCGACGGCCATACTGCGGCCACTGCATCTTCCCGCGGATTGCCCTTGATCGCACGTGCTCGCAAACTGGCAAGCGACCTGGGCGAAGTCTTCTGGCTGTTGCCCGGGGTGATGGTGCTGACAGGTATCGTCGGTGCCATGGGCATGCTCGCCATCGACCGCAGCGGCATCGTGCCGCCGGCCTTGCTGAAGCAGGATTGGCTGTACAACGGCGGTGGCACTGGTGCGCGCACGTTGCTGGGCGCGGTCGCGTCCTCCACCATCGGCGTCGCCGGTACGGTGTTCTCCATCACCATCGCCGCGCTGTCGCTGGCGGCCGGCCAGATGGGGCCGCGACTGTTGCGCAACTTCACCCGCGATCGCGGCAATCAGTTCACCCTGGGCGCTTTCCTCGGCACGTTCTCATACTCGCTGATGGTGTTGCGCACCGTGCGCGACCAGAACGACACCACCTTCGTGCCCAACCTGTCGCTCACGTTGAGCATCCTGCTGGCCTTTCTGTGTGTGGCAACCCTGGTCTATTTCGTCGGGCACATGGCCGGCCGGATCAACGTATCCACGGTGATCGACCTGGTCAGCGAGGACGTGCGCTCCTCGATCGAACGCCTCACCACCGATAGACCGCAGCCGCTGGCGCCACCGGCGTCGTACTGGCACGATGCCAGCGTGGTGCTCGACACGCGACATGGTTACCTGCAGCATCTCGACGCGGACGGACTGGCCGACTGGGCAGCCGAACATCGCACATCGATCCGCCTGCTCGTAAGGCCCGGCGATCATGTGCTGCCGGGTGCCCCGATCGCGCTGACGCGCACGCCGGTAGCCGGTGCGGAGGAGGCGATCCGTGACGCTACCGCGCTCGGCAGCAGCCGGATCAGTTCGGAGGACTTCGAGTACGCGATCCGCCAACTGGTCGAGATCGCGGTTCGCGCACTGTCGCCCGGCATCAATGATCCGCACACGGCGATGAGCGTTCTCGACCGTCTTGCGCTGGCGCTGAGCGAAGTAACCCCGGTGCACTTGCCCACCGGGGTGTCCCTGCGCCAGGGCGAGGTGGCCCTGGTGGTTCCGGGCTTCGGTTATGACGGCCTGGTCGATGCGATGTTCCACCTGATCAGGCAGAACGCGACCGGAAGTACGGCGGTGCTCGCGCGCATGCTGGAGGTGTTGACTGCAGTGGCCAGCTGCGAGCACGACCCGCTGCGCGTAAAAGCGCTGCAACGCCACGCCGACTTGATCCTTGGTGACGCCGAACGCCATATCGACAACCCGTCGGACCTGGATGATCTGCGCGAACGCTACCGCGATTTTGTTGCCATGCAGGAGCAGGGACCGCTCGGCTACATTGGCGCACTGGACCCCTGAACGTCGGCGCATCGATTGCCTGGGAGCAGCGCTCCGCGGACATTTCCCAGGGCTCCCGGCCAGAGCTGGCTGAGCCTCTTCACATCACCTTGTCCCGGCGCGTGATCGGCTGAGCGAAGTTGACCCGATACCGCCACGTGCGCGGTGACGGGCAAATCCTGACGCACTCGCAAGGAGACACCGTATGCAGAAGATTCCCACCGGGACATGGGTCATGGTCGCCGACGGCGCCGAGGCGCGCCTCTTCCACAATGTGGGCAGCACCGCCAAGCTGTCTCTGAAACAAGTGAAACTGCTGAAGCCACGGGACCTGCTGGACGAGGGACCCTCCGGCCGCCGCCCACCCGAATCGGACGAGCAGGCTACGGACGAAGCGACCTTCGCCAAGCAACTGGCGCAGCTTCTCAATGCCGCGGCATTGAAGAATGAATACGAACATCTGGTACTGATGGCCGATCCGCAAACCCTGGGTCAGATCCGCCCGCAACTGCACAAGCAAACCGTCCGGCGAATCCTCATGGAAGTCGCCAAGACATTCACCAATGCGCCAGTGGGGGATATTCAGGACGCCATGACGGGAGAGTGACTGGCTGCGCCGGCATGCGCGAAGAGTCTGCACCGTGACGCGTCAGTGCGCAGACAACGGGCAGGCTTGCGTTTTGCAGCAGGCGTGCCGGCGCGCTCACGGCGCTCGCGAGGCACTCGGCGGGCATCCTCTGCCAAAGGGCTGGCAGCGAGGCGCCGTGCAAAACCCCGCTGCCTTTGCGGCATGTCCGGTCAAAAAGCGCGCTGACCATGAGTCGGCTTTCACCCTGGTACTGGTTTACTGGGGTTCCGTTGCCTGAATGTTGCCCATGAGATCGATAGCCACCCTGATCAAGCGCACCGTCACCACGGCGTTTTCGGATTTTGGTGACGACGAGCTGATGACGCGTGCGGCCGCGCTGGCATTCTATTCGTCGGTATCGTTTGCGCCGGTGTTGATCCTGCTGGTGTGGATGTTGTCGGCGCTGCACAGCGACGGACAGCAGCAACTGGCGGCGATGTTGACCGGGATGATCGGTACGGGCGCGGCCGATGCCATTCAAGCCGTGGTGACCAGTGCCCGAGAGCATCCGCACGGCGGAAATGTCGCCGGTCTGGTTGGTATTGTGGTGACCCTGGTGGGTGCCTCGGCGGTGTTCGCGCAATTGCAGGGTGCTCTCAACCGGATCTGGCGGGTCGAGGCGCAGCCGGGCCACGCGATCAGTGCCTGGTTGCGGGCACGGGCGCGTGGACTGGCGCTGCTGGGTGGTATCGGCTTCATGATGATCGTGACCTTCGTGGTGTCGGCCATCGTGCAATTGGCCGTCCCCGGCGACACCCTGGCGTGGGAAATCATCGAGTACCTGCTCTCGGCGGCGGTATTCGTGTTGGCGTTTGGCGCGATGTATCGCGTCCTGCCCGACGCCACGATTCACTGGCGCGACGCGCTGCGGGGCGGTGCACTCACCACGTTGTTGTTCCTGGCCGGAAAATGGGGCATCGGACTGTATATCGCCCACAGCAACGTCGGCGGTGCCTATGGCTCGGCCGGTGCGCTGGTCGTGCTGCTGACCTGGGTCTTCTATGCATCCGTGATCGTGCTGATGGGGGCGGAGCTCACGCATGCCCTGATGCGCACGCGCGGCGAGCACGCGCATCCGGCCGAACACGCCGTCGGGCAGGGCTCGGACTGATCGCGTCGAACGGATGCCGGCAGTTCGCCCGGACCATCGACCGGCAAGGGCTCGAGGCGCCAAGCTAAGGAGCGCGCACCGCCACCACCACGCGGACCGGTGCGCGTGGCTGGGCGCTCGATTATCAGACGCATGGCTGTCGCCCGGCGTTTTCTGTATGTTGGCGAAATCCTACCGCCAAGGCGCGCCGCATGACCGCATCGCTGGACCATCCCGACCACCTGCGACGCAGCCTTTCCAATCGACACCTGCAGCTGATCGCCATCGGCGGTGCGATCGGCACCGGCCTGTTCATGGGCTCGGGCAAGACGATCAGCCTGGCCGGGCCGTCGATCCTGCTGGTCTACCTCATTATCGGCGTGATGCTGTTCTTCGTGATGCGCGCGATGGGCGAGCTGCTGTTGTCCAACCTGCAGTACAAGTCATTCATCGATTTTTCCACCGACCTGCTTGGGCCATGGGCTGGCTTCTTCTGCGGCTGGACCTACTGGTTCTGCTGGATCATCACCGCGATCGCCGACGTGATCGCGATTGCCGCCTATACCCAGTTCTGGTTTCCCGGTCTGGCTCCGTGGATTCCTGCGGTGCTGTGCGTGTTGCTGTTGCTGAGCCTCAACCTGGTCACGGTGAAGCTGTTCGGCGAGATGGAATTCTGGTTCGCGCTGATCAAGATCATCGCGATCCTGGCGTTGATCGCGACCGGCTTTGCGCTGGTCGCCTGGGGCTTCACTTCACCGACCGGGCACAAGGCCTCGGTAGCCAATTTGTGGAATGACGGCGGCTTCTTTCCTAAAGGGTTGAGCGGCTTCTTCGCCGGTTTCCAGATCGCGGTGTTCGCCTTCGTGGGCATCGAGCTGGTCGGCACCACGGCCGCCGAGACCGCCGACCCGATGCGCAACCTGCCCAAGGCGATCAACTCGATTCCAGTCCGCATCATCATTTTCTACGTGCTGGCCCTGGTGGCGATCATGATGGTGACACCGTGGCGCATGGTGGAGGCGGGCAAGAGCCCATTCGTGGAATTGTTCGTGCTCGCCGGCATTCCGGCCGCCGCCAGCCTGATCAATTTCGTGGTGCTCACCTCGGCCACGTCGTCGGCCAACAGCGGCATCTTTTCCACCAGCCGCATGCTGTACGGTCTGGCCGGGGAGAAGCATGCCCCGAGGGCATTCGCACGACTCTCGCGCGCGGCTGTACCGTCGCTGGGCCTGCTGTTTTCCTGTTTCTGCCTGCTGCTGGGCGCGGCGCTGATCTACCTGATCCCCGACCTGATCACCGCGTTCACCCTGATCACCACCTTGTCCGCCGTATTGTTCATGTTCGTGTGGTCGCTGATCCTGTTTTCGTATATCGCGTATCGGCGCAAGCGCCCGCAGTTGCATGAAGCGTCGACCTACAAGATGCCTGGCGGCGTATTCATGTGCTGGGCCTGTCTGGCGTTCTTCGTGTTCGTGCTGGTGCTGCTGAGCTTGCAGCCCGATACCCGTGAGGCGCTGATTGCCAGCCCGGTATGGTTCGTGCTGCTGGGGATTGGTTATGTGTGGAAGGGACGCCGGACACGCGCGGCCTGAGTGCAGTGCCGGAATCGTCGCCGCCAGAGCGTGCTTGCTCGACGGACTGCCGCTGCCGCCCTAGTATCGGGGCAGGGCAACTCGCATACGGTCACTGCTGGTGAAACGACTGCTGATCGGAATATTCGTCGTCATCCTGGTGCTGGTCGTGTCTGCCGCCGCCGCGCTGCTTCTGGTCGACCCGAATCACTTTCGCCCGCAGATCCAGAACACGTTGGCCAGCGCGCTCGGGCGCGAGGTGACTCTGGGCAAATTGCATGTGTCGGTATGGTCGGCTTCGCTGGACGCCGATGACATCCGTATCGGCGAGAATCCCGCGTTCGGCACGCAGCCTTTCATCCGCGCGCAATCGCTGGAACTGGGCGTTCGGCTGTGGCCACTGCTGCTGCATCGGGAACTGCAGATCACCTCCCTGACTCTGGATCGGCCGAGCGTGCGGCTGCTGCAAGACCCTCGTGGCACCTGGAATTTCGCGAACTTCGGCGCTGCGAAAGCCGCACCGGCCGCCGTGCCGACAGCGGAGGGAACGTCGGCTGCGCCGCTGGCCTTCGGCGTCGACCACTTGCGCATCAAGGACGGCAGCATCGAACTCAAGCGTGCCGTCGGTGGCTCGCGCAGCTACCGGAACGTGGCGGTGAGTGCCGATCATGTCGCCCTTGGTCAGGCTTTCCCGTTCTCGATGAGTGCGGCCATCGCCGGTGGCGGCACCTTGAAACTCGACGGCAGGCTCGGTCCGTGGCAGGCGGCCAATGCGGTGCGGACGCCGGTTGACGCGCATTTGGTGATGCATGACCTGGATCTCGTCGGTGCCGGCCTGATGCAAGCCGGCGACGGCGTCGGCGGCGTGCTCGATATCGACACCCAGATCATTTCCGGCAACGGCGCGCTGCAATCGAAGGGCCACATCGAAGCGCGTCAGCTGAAGCTGGTGGCCGCCGGTTCGCCCGCTCCCCAGCCGGTGCGCCTCGACTACGAGGCCCGCTATCAACTCGTTGCCGGCACCGGTCGGATCGATCAGGGCACGTTCGGCAGCGGCGGCGCCAGCATTGGCGTGATCGGCAGTTTCGACAACCGTGAAAAAGTCATCCTGCTCAACTTGACGATCACCGGCAAGCAGCTGCCGGTGGACGATCTGCAACCGCTGCTGCCGGTGTTCGGCGTCGTGCTGCCGAAGGATTCGCGCCTCAGCGGCGGCAGCCTGGACCTCGACTTGCGCGCGCAAGGCCCGCTCGATGCCTTGGTGATCAGTGGTCCGGTGACGCTGGACAACTCGCGCCTCGCCGGCTATTCGCTGGGCTCGAAGCTCGGCGGCGCGCTGTCGCTGGCCGGGATCAAGGCGCCGCGGGACACGGTAATCAGGCAAGCCTCTGCGAACTTGAAGATATCGCCGTCTGGCATCATCGCCGACCCGGCCAGCGCCGAGATCGCCGACCTGGGCAGCTTCGCCGGAAAAGGCAGCATGGCGACCGATGGCAGGCTTGATTTCCGCATGCTGGTCAAGCTCGACAAGGCCATCACCGGCGCGGCCCAAGGCGGATCGGGCCTTGGCGGTTTGCTCGGCAATTCCGGGGCGGGGCGCCTGCTCGGCGGGGTTCTCGGCGGCGCCTCGGAGCAGGGTATCGGAGTGCGCGTGGGCGGCACGGCCAGCGAACCGAGTTTCAAGGTCGATCCCGCCGCGATGAAGGATCTGCTCAAGGCCGGCCTCGGCGGCGCGTTGAACAGGGGATCGTCGAACACGCCCGCAGCCAGGCCATCCAGCAAGTCAAGCAAGCAGAACCTTCTTGACAGCCTGCTGCATGGCGGGCTGGACCCCAAACACCCTTAGCGCGCGACCACTCGTGTGGAAGATGCGGCAACCGACCTCGGGCCGCGCTTGACCTGGGTCAGGGCGACGAACGCAGGTGCGGGCTGACCATGGGTTCCATGGGCGCTGTGTGAGTGCCTGTCCGGCGAGGAAAGCGCATGGAATTCCACATCGATCTGGCTGGCATTTCGCTTGTTCTCGCTGACGCGCAGGATGCCTTGTTCGACGTCGATCCCGCAGCCGTGGTCGATCTCGACGCAAGCGGCCAGCTTCGGATATCCGCGGCGGTGACCGCGGTCGACCTGATCGACGTGTTGCAGCAGGCCGGGTATCCGCTGGCACCGGCGCAAGTGGTGCAATTGCCGTCGATCTGCTGCGGTGGCTGTGGCGGATGATGGGGTCCGGGTTGATGAGAGTCGGTGAACCGGAGGTATCGTCGCCGATCAGTCGTGCTCGATGCGAGAGTCTTCGCGACCCGCATCTGCGCTGCCGACATGCCCCCACATCAGCGTCCAGACGAGCAGCAGCAGGATGACAAAGCCGATCACCAGGAGGATCCTGCCGACTCGCTGCTGGTCGTCCAGCAGGTAATTGCTGCACAAGCGCACCGGCGAAATCAGGTACAGCCAGCCGAGGCGGAGCATGGTGGCAATCAGTTCGACCAGGACCACGCCGCGCACCACGAAGCCCGCGCGTGGCCAGCTCAGGGCAATCGGGGTGCCAATCAGCAGAGGCACGCTGAGGAATTTTGCGATCGTGACCACGGGGTCGTCGAGCGCGGCATCCATCGACAGCGGCAGCATCCACACCATGCCAGTCAGCGAGGCCAGCAGCAGCCCGCTGATGCCGCGATGATTCCACCTCGACCCCGACCGATCGACCACGCGTGGCGTTCCTTGCGCCAGCAACCAACCAGCCAGCGCCAGCAGCGGAATTTGCACCAGCATCTGCAAAGTCATCGCTGATTCAAGCGCGCGACGCATCGACGGGATCGTGAGGATCGCCCACAGGATCGCGCCAGCGAGGCAGAGTCGGCCCGCAGACAGGCGCTTCACGGCGTCAACCGTTTGGTGACGTAGCGGGCGGCGGCAGGCGAATCGTTCCAGTCCAGTATCGCGACCACCCGTCCTGCCGGATCGACCACCGCGATTGCCGCGTTGTGCACGTATCCACCCAAGCCGTCCGGTACCGCGACCACGCCGAATACGCGCATCAATGCCGCCAGATCGGATTGATCCACGGGACGCGCCGCGATCCATCCCGCCCCCTGGTCGCCGTGTTGGCGCTGGTAGCTGGCAAGTGCGGCCGGGTCATCGCGCACCGGATCGAAGCTCACGCTCAGTAGCGAGACCTTGCCTGTCGCGATCGGGTCGGCCAATCGGCGTTGCAGGCGCGCGAACTCGCTGCCCTGGACAGAGCAGTAAGACATGCAACGGGTATAGATGAAATCCACCAGCAACCAGCGCCCGCGCAACTCGGCAAAACTGATGTGCCGACCATCGGCGGTCTGCAGCGCAAGCAGCGGAACCGGGCGCGGATGCTCCCTCACGTCGAGACGGCGCGCGCTCTCGGTGGTATAGGCGCGAAACCCGTGGGTGGCGGCGGCCAGCACCCCCAGGCCCGCCGCCAGCAAGACCAGGCTAATCAGCAGTGTTCGCCATACCGCCATCGGGATCCCTGCGCGCTGGTGCTTTCAGCAGGCCCGCCGTGATGCGGATGGCGAAGTAGAGCATGCCCAGTACCACCAGCATCGCACCGATCGAGCCGATCTTGTCGGTCGCAGTCCATTCCGGCAGGTGCGTTGCCATCCGGCGCGCCACGCTGAGATGCCCGGCGTCGAGGAAGGCCAGCACGAAGATCAGGCCGCCAATCAGGTAGACGGGGAACCCCAGTCGGTCGGCGGCGTTGTTCGGCGGTGCATCCGCCCGGTGGCCGATCACGTGGAACATCAGGGCCAGCGCCATCGGCAACACACCGAGCAGCAGGTAGAAGTGGAAGTGCCCTGGCACCCATTGGGTATTGTGCATCACCAGGTTGATGCGAATGGTGCCATCGAGGATGGCCGGCACGATCCCCGCCGCCCAGCCGAACAGCGACAGGATCATCAACCGCGAGGGCATCGTCCAGCGCATGTTCGAGCGATAGATGTTGGTGAGCGCGCCGTACATGGTGACCAGGAATACCGGAAACCCCGCGCCATACGACACCAACTGGCCCATGACGGCGAACCAGCGCGGCTCGGCATAGTCCATAAGCAGGTGATGCGGAAACACGATGATCACGAACAGGGTGCTGGAGGCCCACGACCACAGGAATGGCCGCGAGATCGGAGAGGGCTTGTGGGAGTAGCGCGGCAGCAGTTCGTACACGGCGATCACGCCCATGTAGATCGTGGCATTTATGTACATGTGGCCAAACCAGTAGATCAGGGTCTTGGCCACCAGCGCGTTCAATGCCATCTCGGGATAGAAGATGTTGACCAGGCTCATCACCAGCACCACTGCGCCGGCCAGGATGCCCAGCACGTTGGCGATGATCACCATGGTGCTGGCCACGACGGTTTTCGGGTGATCAGGGTCGATCGTGCCACCGAACAACCATTGCAGGCCCAGCGCGCGCCCGAGGTTGCCATGCACCTTGATGATGGCGGCGGCCGCGTCGAGATAGAACACCAGCATGCCCACGCCGAGCAGCAGGTAGCCCAGCATGAACAGCGCTGCGGAGTTCGGGCTCCACAGTCCCATGCCATGCACCGGCAGGGGATACAGGAACGTCCACAGCGCGCCGTACCCGTCGATGAAGATCGCAAAGATGATGCACAGCGCGCCGAGCAGAAACATCACGTAGTTGGTGATGAACGCCCACAAGTGCAACTGGACGTACTTGCGCAGGAAGAACCACATCACCGCCGTGGTTGCCAGGGCGGCGGTACCGACCATCCCGGCGCCATGCATCGAGAGGATGCGATAGAACAGGTCGGCCGGGACCGCCAGCCAGGTGGCCTGAGTCATGCGCATGGTCAGGCCGAGCAGCATCATCAGCACGAACAGCGCAACTGCCGAAATGATGTACAGATTGAAGACAATCCGGTTGCCGCCTTCGAGACGCTCATTCTCCGGATACATCGTCAGTGCAGCCATGTCAGCCTCCGCTCGCCGCGAGCACCGTGATCTGGGAGGTCATCGGCACGTGTCCGAGACCACAGTATTCAAGGCACCGCACCTTGTAGGTACCCGGTTGCGTGAACGTGTACACGAGCTTGTTGGTGAAGCCCGGCATGGCCTGGACCTGCGTCGCGATGCGGCCGTCCGGCGCGTAGATCGCAAAACCGTGATTCACGTCCTTGCTGGTCACTCGGAATTCGACCGGAGAGCCCGTGTGCACCGTGTCCGGGGTGATCTGCCACGACCATTGCTGCCCGACCACATTCACCACCTGGTGGATATCCAGCGGCGTGTGCTGTGGTGCAATCGGGAAGTGGCGGAGGGTGCCATAGGTGGCGCCCACGAAGACGACCAGCAAGGCGCCGAACAGCCATCGTCGCAGTACGTTGGAGGTGCGCGCGACCTTGCGCGTCGCCGCATCGTCGGCGGGCTTGCCAGCCTGACGGATCACGTGGATGAAACCCAGCGCGACCAGGCCCATGCCGACCAGCGCGATGGTCCAGATGACGTTCTGAAGGATCATGCGAGTCCCCATCCAGTCAAGGCACGGGCACTATGGTCCGAGCGGATCAGGCTGTCAAACCTCGTCTGGGCCGAGTGACGAAGAGCTTCTGCGGGCTTGGCAATGGTCTCGGGGTTGCAACAGTTTTCACGATGCGTCCAGATCACGTCCCACATGTAGCCGTCATGCACCAGCACCGCGCCAGCCAGGTGCTCGATCGCCGCGTCATCGTTGCGGTCCAGCCCGCGGACATTGCGCGCCATGTGGCCAAGGAACAATTGTTTGGCGACGCTGGCGTCGCTGCGCAGGGTTGTCGGGTTAGGTGCGGTGGCTTGAGGTCCGTTCACGACTCTGCTCCTCGCGCGGGTCTGCTCGGGTGATGCCTTCCCGGCGAGGCTGCCTGGGTGCCTGAAACCAGATTGACGCAACGGCAGACACAGGCTGTGGGCTGCTTGAAACCCCAGCGGATGGAACCCAAGTCATGGGTAGCGCCCGGATGGTTCCGGGTCTTCCAGTCGGCGTCGCATCCTGCGGCTGCCGCCATGCTTCAGAGCTGCGGAGGTTCCCATGGCAACCGGCTGGGCCGGCGACGGCGCCGTACAGGATCAGATTGATGCCACCGTCAACGATGGCGTGCAGCGTGCGCGCCAGCAGTTGCGGCGCGGGCCTGGCCTGACTCACTGCGAAGAGTGTGACGCGCTCATTCCTGCGGCGCGGCGCAAGGCCGTGCCCGGCGTGCGCCTGTGTGTAGCGTGTCAGGAAGTGCATGACACGGATCAGCGCAGCGCCGGTCTCTACAACCGTCGCGGCAGCAAGGACAGCCAGCTGCGTTGAGGAATATCGCGGCATGGGCGCCACCCATCCATGACGCAAATGCGTTGGCCCCGGGCCATGTGGGTGTTCCGAAAGTCATGCTTTTGCGATGGTGATGCCTATCTCAGCGCATTGCGCCTCGCAGATTGTGCAGGCGACTTGTCAGGGTGCATCAGGCGAGCTTTTCGACAGGTGCGCCGTCGTCGAGCCAATCGGGCGACGGTATGTTTCGATGGGCCTCGGACAAGGCTGTCGACCAGCGTTCACGAATCATCTGGAAATAGCCGTCGTCTTCCTCGATGCGCTGGATCTCGAAGCCATCGATGCTGTTGTTGCGATAGGTCAGCACATCCAGTGGCATGCCGACGCTGAGGTTGGAGCGCAGGGTGGAATCCATCGAGATGAGCGCCAGCTTCAGGCCGTCGGTCAACTTGGTGTCGGAGGTCACTGCACGATCGAGGATCGGCTTGCCGTATTTGTGCTCGCCCACCTGCAGAAACGGCGTGTCGCCGGTGGCTTCGATGAAGTTGCCGGCGGCATAGATTTGAAACAGGCGCATGGTGCGATGGGCGATCTGGCCGCCGAGCAGGATCGACACATCGAACGGGACATCCTGCTCCTTCATCGCCTTGCCGTGGACCTCGTACACGTGGCGTACCGCCTGGCTGACCAGGGCCGCGGCACCGAACATGGTCGGCACATCGAATATCGTCTGCAGCACACCGGTTTCAGAGTGCGGCAGGCCTTCCTGGATCAGGTTGATCACGGCCTGCGATACCGCCAGGTTGCCGGCGGTCATGGTCGCGATCAGGCGTTCGCCGGGGCGATGGAACTGTTGCAGCTTGGCGAAGCAGGAGATGTGGTCCAACCCCGCATTGGTGCGGGTATCGGCCAGCATCACCAGCCCCTCGTCAAGGAACAGCCCTACACAATAGGTCAAGCGTTACTCCTGGGAATGACAACTGGGGTGGGTGCTTATTGTGCCGCCAATCGCGATTCGGCGATGGTTACCGCCACTTCCAGCGTCTCGGCCAGGCCACCCAGGCGCACGCCGCGCACCGGGGCGGCGTCCCGGTAATCGCGACCGCAACCAATCCGCACATAGCGTTCGTCCGGGGACTGCCGGTTGGCCGCGTCGAATCCGACCCAGCCGAGGTCGTCAACGAAAATCTCGGCCCATGCATGGCTGGCGGCGGCGGTATCGGCGATCGGGCACAGGTAGCCGCTGACGTAGCGCGCGGGGAAGCCCAGCGAGCGGGCCGCTGCGATCAGCACGTGGGCGTGGTCCTGGCACACGCCGGCACCGGCGGCGAAGGCGGCGACCGCGGTAGTCTCGGCATCCGTCTGGTAGGGCAGGTAGTCGACATGGTTGCGAACGCTGTTGCACAACCGGTGCAGCCGATCGATCGGATCGGAGCCTTTGACGACCGTGGCCGCCATCCGGGCGATTTCGTCGTTGCCCTCGGTCAGTGGCGTGGCGGCCAGATAGAACATGGGGGGTAGCGACTCCTGCGCATGGCCGTGGACGCCATGGCGCTCGATCGTTTCCACCTGGCCGCGCACCGACAATCGCACCGCTTCCACGTTGCGGTCGATTGCGTGGGTGGCCACCGGGTTGCCGAACCCATCGTTGCAGGTCGGCTGCAGTCGCTTGCCATCGACGGAAACCTGCCACTCCTTCACCGTTTGTCCGGCGCTGGGTGCCGGCCACATGCGCAGCGCCTGGATGATCAGGCTGGCGGCCTCATCGTAGCGATAAGTGGTGTCGTGGACGATATGCAGTTGCATGGCTAGAACAGGTGTCCCTTGGCAATCTGTGTCCCCAGCTCGGCTGTGCGCTCGATCAGAGCGGTGAGGTATTCGTGCAGGCCATGCTCGATGATGTTGTCGACGCTGGCGTAGCGCAGGTCCGCATACAGCGCGTTGGCCTGGCGTTTGGCTTCGGCGACCAGCTGCGGATCCTGGCCCACGATTTCGTCGAGATGCTGGGTGATCTGCTGGTAGCAGAACGTGAGCGAGCGCGGAAAGACGCTGCTGGTGATCAGCAGCTCGGCCACCCGGGCCGGCTCGACCAGTCCCTTGAACAGCACGCGGTAGGCGCGCCGGGCGCTGACCACGCGCAGGATGGCCAGCCACTGGTAGTAGTCGACCACACCGCCGACATCGCTGACCTGAGGCAGCCGCACGTGGTACTTCACGTCAAGCAGGCGCGCGGTATTGTCCGCGCGTTCGAGGAACTGACCGGTGCGGGTGAAGTGGAAGCTGTCCCGGCGCAACATGTTGTTCGAGGTCACGCCGTGGAACAGGCTCGCCCGCGCCTTCACCCAATCGAGGAAATCGGCAAGATGGTCGGCGTCCATCGACTCTGCGCGATAGCTCGACAGTTCCTGCCAGCTGGCATTCACCGCCTCCCACATGTCGGCGGTCAGCGACGTGCGCACTGCACGCGCATTCCGGCGCGCGGTCTCGATGCAGCTGACGATGGATGAGGAATTGTCGCGGTCAAACGCGAGAAACCGGATGACGCTTGCCTCATCGGCCTTGTCGTGGCTGGCGAAATAGTCTTCGCGACGGCCCGCGGCGACGATCGCCGATTCCCATTCGTTGTTCGGCTCGCTGTCCACCCGCACCGCGCTCATGTGGCCGGCGACCTGCAGCAGTCGCGCCAGGTAATCCGCGCGCTCCAGATAGCGCGCCAGCCAGAACAGATTGTTGGCGGTGCGTGCGAGCATCAGCTTTCCAGTACCCAGGTGTCCTTGGTGCCGCCACCCTGCGACGAGTTGACCACCAGCGAGCCCTCCTTCAGCGCAACGCGGGTCAGCCCGCCCGGCACGATCCGGATCTCATCGGCACCACACAGCACGAACGGGCGCAGATCGACATGGCGGGGCGCGATACCGGCATCGACGAAGGTGGGCACCGTGGACAGCGCCAGCGTGGGTTGCGCAATATAGTCATTCGGCCGGGTCTTCAGCAGTGCGCGGAAATTCTCCAGTTCGACCTTGCTGGCATGCGGGCCGACCAGCATGCCGTAGCCGCCGGAGCCGTGCACCTGCTTCACCACCAACTGGTTGAGGTGATCGAGTACATAGTGCAGCTCATCCGGCTTGCTGCAGTCGTGGGTGGGCACGTTGTTGAGCAGCGGTTCCTCGCCAAGGTAGAAGCGCACCATTTCCGGCACGTGGATGTACACCGCCTTGTCATCGGCGATGCCGGCGCCGACGGCGTTGGTCAGGGTGAGGTTGCCAGCGCGGTTGGCGAAGTGCAGGCCCGGTGCGCCGAGCATCGAGTCGGGACGGAAGACCAGCGGATCGATGTAGTCATCGTCGACGCGGCGGTAGATCACGTCGACCCGTTCCAACCCGGCGGTGGTGCGCTGGTAGCAGACATCCTTGCTGACCAGCAGGTCGGCGCCTTCGACCAGGTCGATGCCCATCTCGTCGGCAAGGAAGGCGTGCTCGTAGTAGGCGCTGTTGTGGATGCCTGGTGTCAGCAGCACGATGGTCGGCTCGCCCTGGCAGTTCGGTGGCGCCAGCGAGCGCAGCGTGGCCAGCAGTTCGTCCGGATAGTGCGCGACCGGCGCCACCTGGTTGTGACGAAACAGGTCGGGGAACAGGCGCAGCATCACCTCGCGGTTTTCCAGCATGTACGACACGCCGGACGGCGTGCGGCAATTGTCCTCCAGCACGTAGTACTCATCCGGCCCGGTGCGGACCATGTCGATGCCGGCGATGTGCGCGTACATGTGCCCGGGCAGATCCAGGCCGGCCATCTCGGGGCGGAACTCGCTGTTGTGCAGGATCAATCGCTCGGGCATGCGACCGGCGCGGATGATCTCGCGATCATGGTAAGCGTCATGCAGGAACGCGTTGAGCGCTTTCGCCCGCTGCTCCAGTCCCAGCCGCAAGCGCTGCCATTCCGCCTGGGCCAGTACGCGGGGAATCAGGTCGAACGGAATCAAACGCTCCGCATCACCACCCTCGGTGTACACGGCAAACGTGATGCCGATGCGGCGGAACAGGACTTCAGCCTCGCGGCGCTTCAGCGTGAGTTGGTCTGCGGGTATCGATTTCAGCCACGAGTCGATCAGGGCATACGGTGGCCGAACCGGTCCAGGCCAGCCCATTTCGTCGAATTTGTTTGCACTTGACGGCATCTGCTACTCCGGAGCCGGCCTTCGACCGTGGCGGTCGACAGTGCAAATGTCAAGCTGAGCACGGCCAGGCAAGTGCGGTCTGTAAACATCGCCCAGGTCATCGATGTGTCGCGCAGCAACGCTTCAGAGACGGCCCGCGTCGTGGGTCGAGGAAAGGCTTTTCAGCGCGTCGTTCACCCACGCCTCGTGGGCAGCAGTGCCAGTGACGGCGGCATCGGCAGCGGCCGCTGCGCTGGCCCTGACCGTGAGGACCAACCCACCGGCATCGAGCCCGTCAGAACCGCGATTTGACGCTCTCATGATGCATCGTGCGACGCCCTGCCGTGCTCGGTGGCGGCCGGTACCGAGGGCCTGCCAATACAGGGCTTGTCAGTCGCCGCGGACAGGTTTGGAGCTGGCTCCAGCATGCCGGCGCTGGTGCGCGCCAGGTGACGGACGCCACAGCGCTCGATCCCGCGGAGGGAGTATCTTTACCAGGTCAACCGTTCGTCAGTGCGATTGCCGTGGAGGTACAGGCCATTCCGACCCCGTCTTCCCCCACCGAACTGCCCGCCGGCATTGACTACTTCTTTGCCGTGCGGCCGGACGATCAGGCGCGCTTGGCGATCGCGGAGGCAGCTGCGCGGTTCCGCAAGGCGCAGCGGGTCAGTGGTGTGCCCGTACCAGTGGAGAGCCTGCACCTGTTGCTTTGTCCGATGGGTCGCACCGAGCTTCTGCAGCAACCGTTGGAGCAGGCCTTGTTGGCCGCCGGCGCGGCAGTACAGGCGCGCGGATTCGTTGCCGTGCTGGACACGGCCATGCGCTGCCTCGGCAAGGGAGGGCAATTTCCCTTCGTGGTTTGCGCGGACCAGGCCACTACGCGGTCTACTTTGGCACTGCGCAAGACCCTCGCCGAGGCGCAGCGCAAGGTGGGCTTGCACGTGGGCGGCGTTTCCAGCTTTCACGCCCACGTGGCGCTGCAGTATGGCCCGGCCATCGATGCGATCGAGGAATCGATCACGCCGATCCAGTGGCACGTACGTGAATTCCTGCTGCTGCGCAGCTTCTTTGGTCAGTCCCGGCACCAGGTGATCGGAGCCTGGCCGCTGGCCAGCGAGCCGGAAGCGGAGCCGGACGTGGTCGACATGCTGGCCGAATTGGCCAACCTTCCTGACTTGCCCGATTTGCCCGACGCCTATTGACTTGTCCAAACGCGGCTTGCCGGCATGGGTGAAGACGCGCCGGGTCATGTGGTCGCTGCGTGTGCGCAGCGGCCAGCGTGTTCAGTGCGTGGCCTGCAGAGGGCTGTTGGACCAGGCCTGCAACCGTTCGCGCACGGCCGGTTCCAGGCTCTTCAGGCCCCAGCGCCGACCCTCGATCAGCGCCGCTTCCGTCGATTGGCCATCCACCAGCGCGGCGCGCAGCGCGATCATGGCACCGACCCGGTTGCTGCTGGCGCAATGCACCAGCGTGGGTTGCACGCCGGCTTCCTGCAGCAACCGGTCGAACTGCATGACACGCGCACGGGTCAGGTCAGCGGCGCCATGGATGGGAAGGTTGTGATAGCCGATGCCGGCTGCACGCACGGCCGCCCCCTCGTCGAAAGCGGGCGTCTCGCTGTCGGCACTGAGGTCGATCACCTGTTCGATGCCGGCGCGCTTCAACACGCCCACGTCCGCCGACTGCAAGCGCCCGGAGGCAACGCGGTGCGGGGCAGGGAAGGACACATATGGGAGTCCGGTCAAGGCTTCCTGGGTGGGTGAGTCAGCGAACGCCGTGGAAGCGCACATGATCAACAGCAGCGACAGCACTGGTGGACGAAACATATCGAATACCGGGTGGCCGAACACAGTCAGGATAGCCGAGCCGTCGGCCCGGTTGCTGATGGCATCCGGTCAGCCTGGTTCAGCGGCGATGAAAAATGCTGGCGGCGGGACGTGGCTCATTCGACGAGCGCTTCGCGATACAAGGCTATTGCCGCGCTTCCAATCGCAATCCGCGCGGGGTCAGGGTGCGCTCGACCAGTTCGAACAGGCCTTGCACCAGCAGCGCCAGTATCGCGGCCGGGATGGCGCCTTCCAGGATCAGCGGGATGCTGTCCAGCCGGATGCCCGTAAGAATCGGCTGGCCATAGCCGCCGGCACCGATCAGCGCGGCAAGCGTGGCGGTGCCCACGTTGATCACGGCGGCGATCTTGATGCCCGCCAGGATCGAGCGCGTGGCCAGCGGCAGCTCGATCCTGACCAGCCGAACGGCGCGCGGCAGCCCCAGCGCAGCCGCAGATTCCCTGAGTTCGGGTGCGATGCCGACCAGGCCGGCGTGCGTGTTGCGCACGATCGGCAGCAGGCTGTACAGGAACAGGGCGGCGATTGCGGGCCAGCGGCCGATGCCGAGCAGGGGGATCATGAACACGAACATGGCCAGCGACGGCACCGTCTGCAGGATGCCAGTGACGCCGATGACCAGTTGTCCCAGCCGGCGCAGGCGTGCGGCGAGGATGCCCAGCGGAATCGCGAACAGCAATGCCAGTCCCAGCGAAATCGCCACCAGTTCAATGTGCTCGATGCTGCGCTGGCGCAGGCGTTGCCACAGGCCGTGCTGGCCCGGTCCGGCCTGCGTGCCGAGGAAGTCGGCGGCGACGTCGGTGTCGCTGCGGCCGTGGAGTTTCACCGCCGCGTTCATGCTGCGCATCGTGTGCTCGTCGATGCGACCGGTGAGCTTCTGCAACGCCTTGACGAATGCCGGCGCAGTTTTCTCCAGCGACAATCGATACAGGTATACCGCCTCGTAGCGCGGAAAGTAATGACGGTCGTCGGTCAGCGTGCGCAGGTGGTAGTAGGGAATCTCCGCGTCGGTGCTGTACAGGTCGATCGCGTCCACCGCGCCGCTGGCCAGGGCACGGTAGGACAGGGCGTGGTCGAGGCCGCGCACGTCCGTCTGCGGCAGCTGGTAGGCCTGGCGCAGACCGGGCCAGCCGTCACCCCGATTCATGAACTCATTGGAAAAGCCGAAGCGCAGCCTCGGATGATCGCGCAGGTCGGAGATCCGCTTGATGCCCAGCCGTGCGGCTTCGACGCCACGCATGCCGATGGCGTAGGTGTTGTCGAAACCAAGCGAGTCGGTGATGCCGATGCCCAGTGGTTTCAGTTTCGCGCGCAAGCTGGCGATGTCGGCGTCGGGCGGTACGTTCTTGAGCAGCTCCTGGGTCAGCGTGCCTGAATATTCCGGATACGCGTCGATGTCGCCCTGCTGCAAGGCCTTCCACAGGATGCTGGTGCCGCCGAGTTCGCGCCGGTGCAATGCATCGACGCCTGCGTCGCGCGCGGCAAGGCGGGCGATTTCGCCCAGGATCACCGATTCGGTGAATTGCTTGGAGCCGATCTGCACCGGCTGCGCGGGCGCCAGCGAGGGCAGCAGGCAGCACGCCGCCAGCATGACGAGTGCGCGCAGGCCGCGCATCAGGATGACTCCGGCAGATGTCGCTGCGCCTGCACGAACTGGCGAACGAACTCGTTGGCGGGGTGGTCGCGCAGATCCTCGAAGGTGCCGTCCTGCACCACCACTCCTTCGCGCAGCAGTACCAGTCGATCGGCAAACCAGGCGGCTTCGGCCAGGTCGTGGGTAACCACGATCACGGTTTTGCCAAGCTGATCGAAGATCCGCTTCAGCTCGTCCTGCAACTCATGTCGAACGATCGGATCGAGTGATCCCAGTGGCTCGTCCAGCAGCAAGGCGTCGGGATCGGCCATCAGTCCGCGCATCAGCGCAACGCGCTGGCGCTGGCCGCCGGACAGTTCGGCCGGGTAGCGCTGGAGTGCGTCGGGCGGCAGGTGGGTCAGCGCGGCCAGCGCTTCCGCGCGTTCGCGAACGCGGCTGGCGGTCCACCCCAGATACCGTGGCAGCAGGGCGAGGTTGCCCAGCGCCGTGAGGTGGGGGAAGAGGCCTCCGTCCTGGATCACGTAGCCGACGCGCCGTCGCAAGGCGAGCACGTCCGCCGGTTCGAGCAGGCGGCCGTTGATCCGTACGCATCCATGATCGGGCCATTCCAGACCAAGCAGCAGGCGCAGCACGGTGGATTTGCCCGAACCGCTGCTGCCGATCAGGGCGGTGGTGCTGCCTGCGGCAAACTCCAGGTGGATCCGCTCGAGCGCGGCTACCGGACCGTAGTGCTTGTCGGCCTGCTCGATGCTGAAGCGGATACCCGTGGTTTCAGCGGGCTGGTCGACGGACATCGGCTCCGGTTCCGGCGGGATCATGCTGCAGCGCGGAGCGGCGGGGTGTCACGACGACGCTCCGTCACCCGCGAATCGCGCAATGAAGTCGGCTGCGGGCTGTGGCCGACCCAGATGAAACCCCTGGCCGAAATCGCAGCCCATGTCGGCGAGCAGTGACTGGGTGGCGGCGTCCTCGATTCCCTCGGCGGTGGTGGACAGGTCCAGATGATGAGCCATGTTGATGATGGCGCTCACCAGTTTGCCGGTGCGTGGCTCGCTGCGCATGTCGGCCACCAGCGACTGGTCGATCTTCAGTTCCGTGGCCGGGAACTGCCTGAGGTACGCAATCGAGGAGTAGCCGGTGCCGAAATCGTCGATCGCGATGCGGATGCCGTGATCGCGCAGCCGCCGCAGCACCTGCACGCTGACTTCAAGGTCGTTGACCAGGGTGGTTTCGGTGATCTCCACGATCACCGAGGTCGGCGGCACGCCCCAGATTTCCAGGGCGCCGATCAATTGCTCGACCATCCCCGTGCGCGACAGCACGCGAGGCGAAAAATTGATGGCGAAACCCAGCTGCCGATGGTGCGACAGGCTGGCCACATGTCGCAGCGTGGTGTTCACGCTCCAGCGGGTGAGCATCGAAATCAGATCGCTCTGTTCGGAGAACGGCACGAAATTCGCCGGCGAAACTTCGCCGTGGTTGGGGCTGCTCCAGCGTGCCAGCGACTCGGCGCCGGCGATGGAGTTGTCCTGCAGGTTCCATATCGGCTGGAAGAACACCTGCAGGCGGTTCGCTTCCAGTGCCTCGCGCAATTCGTCGTAGAAGATCTCGATCTGCGTTTCATGCGGCGCGTAGATCACGCAGAGCTCGCCGCGCCGTTGTGCCTCGTCCAGCGCCATGCTGGCGCGGCGGCACAGGCGGTCGGCGCCGGGCCCGTGTTCGGGATACAACGCGATGCCCATGACCGGTCGCACCAGCCACGGCGAGCTCGTGCCCGTCAGCGGCTGCTCGAACGCCTGGACCAGGCGGGTGCTGGCCAGCAGTGCGTGGTTGCGGCTGAGCATGGCCGGCAGCAACACCACGAAGGTATCGTCGCCGGCACGGAAAACGCGGTCGACCGGGCGCAGCGAGCGCTGGACCAGAGCATGCGCCATGTTCTCGGCCTGTTCACCCTGCGCATAGCCAAAGCGCAGGCTGATTTCGCGCAGGCCCAGCACGCGCAGTGCCAGCACCGCGAAGCGCTCATCGGCGTTGGCCTGGATGTGCTCCTCGATCTCACTGAAGATTTGTTCGCGGTTCAGCATGGGCCGGCAGTTCCGGGGTAGCTCGATTGGACGCAGCGCGCAGACGCCATCATTACAGGAAGAACCGGCTCGCATCGATACCGTAGTCGCCCGCCGCCAGGCTGCGCAGGATATCGACGCCATCCTTGTCGCCCAGCTTCATCAGGTCCACTGCCCGGAAATCGTTCAGCGGTTGCTTGTTCGGTGCGCTCAGGATGGCAACGCGCGGGCGCAGTCGGCGTATCTGATTCTGCGCCATCACGATCGCGATCTCGCCGGTGCTCAGTTCGACCAGCGAGCCGGTAGGGTAGACACCCAGGCAGACCTGGAATTGCTCGGCCATCTCGGCCTGGTACAGCCGGTTGCGCGCCGCATAGATTTGCTGCAAGGCCTGATGGCGCGAAATGGCGGCGCGATACGGTCGCGCACTGGACATCGCGTCGTAGCTGTCGATGATGCCAAGCATGCGCCCGGTGATCGGAATGACGTGACCGGCCAGGCCCTCGGGGTAGCCGCTGCCGTCGTGCCGCTCGTGGTGCGTGCGCACGATGTCGAGCACGTCCAGGTTGGCAATGCCCGCCTCGGCCAGCAGCCTCAGCCCATGATCGACGTGCGAGCGGATCACGTCGACTTCGCTCGGTGCCAACGATCCCTGGTACTGCAGCAACTCCTCGGGCAGGCAGGTCTTGCCCACGTCCATCAGCAGGCCGCCGGCGGCCAGGCTGAAGATCGTCTCCTCGTCGAATCCCATATGCCGCCCGAACGCAGCGGCCAGCGCGCTGCAGCTGATCGCGTGGCTGTAGGAGTAGCTGTCGCTGCGGCGCAGTCCCTCGACCAGGAAAAACGCATCGCCGCTGCGCAGCACCGTGTTCACCAACGGGCGTACGGCCTGCTCCACGTGCTCCACTGAAAGCTCGCGGCCGCTGGTGATGTCCTCGAACAGGCGATTGACGATCTTCGACGCGTTGTCGAGCGCCGCGCGCGCGCGCGGTGCCTCGTCCTCGACCGCGGCGAGGTCCGCATATTTTGTCCTGCTGGTGAAGCGATGGCGCGACAAGTCGGTACAGGTAAGCGCCTGCAGGTTGTCGCGCGCAACCACTTGCCGGCTGTCGATATAAACCTGGCGGCACAGGCGCTGCAGTGTCTCGATATCCTCCAGACGGGTCAGTGCAATGCCCTGCAACGGGAACGGCGTTTCCTCCCATGGCCGGTCCAGCCGACACACGAACATGCCAAGTTGCAGCTCGGCCACATCAATGCGGTGCTCTTCAATTTCAAAAGGCACGCTCTGTGCTCCAAGCTTGAGACCAGACGCCAGCGCTGCGATCCGGCTGCATCCCCACCGAGGACGGCTGGTGCCGAGGCTGCAGCCTGCCACTCCGGGCGAGCGTAGCAGCAGTGCGGATCATGGCGCCAACCGGTGACTGTCGTGAGCCGGTCCGGTTACCCTGTGCCATCTTTTTCGCCTGACGTCGATGCCATGCTGCTGGCCCACCGCCTTCTCAAGATTGCCCGAACCATCCATCTCTACCTTGGCGTGTTCAGCGCGCCGATGCTGCTGTTTTTCGCAGTCACTGGAGGCTTGCAGACCTTCAGCCTCCACGAAACCAGTGGCGGCAGCAGCTACACACCGCCGGCATGGCTGGCCAGCATGGCGCAGCTGCACAAGAAACAGACGCTCATGGTCTCGCCGAAAAAGCGTCGCCCCACGCCAGCAAGTGTAGGCGAACCGGAGGCATCCGCCGCGACTGCCTCGGTCTCGGCGCAACGCCCTGCGAGCGACAAAACGCCGACCAGGAACCTGCTGCCGATGAAAATTTTCTTCGCGCTGATCGCGCTGGGCCTGTTGGTCTCGGTGCTGAGCGGACTCTGCATGGCCTGGCGCTTCAGCCGCAAGCCGGGGCTGTTCGGCAGCGTCCTGATCGGGGGTATCGCGGTGCCGCTCCTGCTGTTGTTGTTCTGAGGCCGATGCCGTGCTGGCTGGCCGAGCGAACCACGGCTGTCCTGCCGTCGCGCCGGTGGTCCGGATGACGGGAAGCCCGATCAAAACGTCGGCCGGCCTCGATCATCCGTCACGGATGCCGGCTTGAGGTGTTCACGACCCTCGGCGGCAGGCGACGCGTCGACCGCCATCAGCAGCTTGCTCAGGGCCGGCGTCCACAGCGTCCAGTCATGGTGACCGGACAACATGAAAACGTGGCCCGCCGGCAAGGTCGGGCTCATCAGTTCGATCGCTGCGCGGAAGCGCTCGCTGGCGCCATAAGCGAGCCAGATCGTTTGCGTGCGCGCCGGATGGGTCGACCAGTGCTGCAGATATCGCCATAACTCGCGCTGGAAGTTGCCTGGCCCGATCGGCTGCGGAGCTCCGGCTTTCCATGCCGCCAGTCCGCCGTCTGCGCGGATTTCGCGCTGGATCGCGGCATCACCCAGATAGGGGGACAGCAGCAACATGCCGTCAACCTGGCCGGGGTAGGCACGGTCATAAAGTAGCGTGCCAAAGCCGCCGAGCGAGATGCCAGCAAGCCACACCTGGCGATGACCTTGTGCCTGCAGCGGTGCGATCACCTCATCATGCAAGCGGGCCGTGGCCAGCCCGGCACGGTACCAGGGCATCGTGAGCCCGGTGAGCACCACGTCCGCATCCGGCCACACCTGCTGGATCAGTTTCGCCACGCCTTGCCGCTGCAGGCCGGCAAGATCGTCACCACGCCCGGGCAGCATCACCACCACGCGATGCGCTGGCCGGGATGCATGGATCAGCTGCGTGGGGATCGGCCGGGTCACGTCGCCGCCAGCGGCACAGCCGCCGAGCAGCCCCAGTGCCAGCACCAGCAGGCCTGCGTGCCAGCAGCGATGCCAGCGCATCGGGACGAGATGCTCGAATGATGTCTTCATGCGGTCGAGCTTAGCGCAGGTGCGCTCGCCTGGAGGCCTGCCGCATAATCCGCATCGCGCCATCGGAACTGACCGTGCAGAACATCCAGTGGGACCACTCGCAGCATCGACTTGCGCAGCGCGGTTTTCCGCTCTGCTATCTGGCGCACGATATCGATGCGCCGATGAACGTGGGCAGCCTGTTCCGGATAGCCGACGCGCTCGGCGTGGAAATGATCTACCTGACCGGTCGGTCGGCAATCCCACCCAACAGCAAGTTGAGAAGGACCTCGCGCGCGGCGGAGAAATACGTGCGCTTCAGCCACGCCACGGATCCCATTCCGGTTTTGCGGGAGCTGAAGGCCAGCGGTTATCGAATCATCAGCCTGGAGTTGACCAGCGCCAGCATCGACATCCGCCAGTTCGAGGTTCAGGCATCGGACCGGATCTGCCTGGTGCTGGGATCCGAAAATGCCGGCGTGAGCCAGGCCCTGCTGGATGCCTCCGAACAGACCGTGCACATCCCGATGCTCGGGCGCAACTCCTCGATGAATGTGGCGACCGCATGCGCCATCGCCACCTTCGAGATAAGCAGGGCGCTCTGCCCCTGATCAGCATGCGTGGCGCAGACCCTGGCGTCACAGTTGCATGTAGCTGTAGCCGCGCTGTCCGTACACCACGAAGTCGCTCAACGCCGACAACGACACCGAGATGTCCGGCCCGACATCGCTGTCGTGGAGATTCATTTCGGCCAACGCCTGAGCGCAGACCAGCAGCTGCACGCCGGCCTGTTTCAATGCGTGCAGGATCGGCAGGTTGGGATTGTCGGTCTTGAACACCTTGCGATATCGCGCGTTGCTGGCGGCCGCATAGGCTGCTTCGCCCTCCAGCACGGCGACGATATGCACGTGCGAGGGTGGCACGCCAGCCAGGCCCATCAGGTTCACGGTGCGCGCCAGGCGCTGCAGTGAACCGAGTACCGCGTGATGATCCTTGTTGCCGCGAACCACGTCGACGATCACCTTGTAATCGGCGGCAGGATCGGGCTGCACGGCAGCGTCGGGCCGAGGGTGGACTTCGCCGAATTCCTTGATGACCGGATAGACCCAGGTTACTTCCGGCGCCGATGCGGCAGCCGCAGGGCGACCACCGGTGCTCGTCGCCATGCCTTGCAAGGGCAACATCAGGAGGGCGCACAAGGCGCCGGCGATCGCGCCCTTGTGCGGAAATTTTTTGGTCATCGGTAGCCCCTCTGCATGCCGCCGAGCGCGGCTCGCGGACGATACCCCGGTGGGTTGCCCGCTGTCGCGTGTCGGGCCTGTGGACACGTGGGGCAGCTTCGGCGTCGCTGACAGTGCACACCGGTGGCCAGGTCGCACAGGCCGATCCGATCAACGATATCGCGCCTCCTGCAAGTCGATCTCGCGCACCAGCCTGCGCGAGACCTCATCCGAAATATGGCGGCGGCGAGCGAGATCGAAGATCGCCTCGCGCTGGCCTTGCAGTGCCGCCAGTCGCAGCTCTCGCTCGGCCGCGTCGCCCCTGCGCAGCCGCTGTGCCTCGTCGTCGCCGGAGGCATCCTCGTCGAGCCAGTGCTGGTACAGCGCGATCACGCGGGTGGCGGCACGTGTATAGGTGTCGACCTCGGTCGTGGGCGCGTTCTTGAGCAGCTCGTGCTGGCTCTTCTCGACCGCCGCGATGGCTGCAGTCGCGGCGGCGCGGCGGGCCAGATTCTCTTCCTGACGGGTAGTGGGTTCGGGCGCCAGTTCGAGTCCTCGCAGCAACGGAGGCAGCCCCACGCTGGCCGCCAGCAGCGACACCAGGATCACCGCGGCGGCGAGAAAGATTGCCAGCTGGCGCGCCGGCAGGGGCGTGCCGTCCGGCAGCAGAAGCGGCAAGGTCATCACACCCGCCAGCGTGATTGCGCCGCGCACACCGGCCAGCGACGTGGCCAGCAGCAAGCGCCACGACGGCTTGTTGCCATGATCGCCGCGGAGACGCGACTTGAGCAGGCTTGCGCGCAAGGCCACCCAGACCCACAGCAGACGCAGCAGTGCCAGTGCCAGGTTGATCGCCAATGCATAGACCAGCAGCCACCAGGGATTGCGATGACCGCTCTGCGCCACCGATGCCACCGCGCCTTGCAGGCTCGTGGGCAGCTGTTCGCCCAGCAGCACGAACACGGTGCCGTTCAGGGCGAACTGCACGGTGCTCCACACCGCCGCCCGTTGCACCCGGGTGGTGGCGAGCAGGCGGCCACTGAGCTCGACGTGACTCATCGTGATGCCCGCCGCCACCGCGGCCAGGATGCCGGAAGCCTGGACGTGCTCGGCCAGCAGGTACGCGCCGAACGGAATCAGCAGGCTGATCAGGATGGGCGAGCCGGCCTCCTGGCCGAAGTGTCGCGACAACCAGCGCTGGACGAAACTCACGCCGAGCGTGAACAGGACGCCTGCCGCGAGTCCCGCCACGGCCACCCACAGGAAGGTCAACGAGGCTGAGACCAGCGAAAAGCTGCCGGTCATCGCCGCGGCGACGGCGAAGCGGAAACAGACCAGGCCGGTGGCATCGTTGAGCAGCGACTCGCCCTCCAGGATGTGCATCAGCCGTTTCGGGATCGGCACGCGGGCGGCGATCGACGACACTGCCACCGGGTCGGTCGGCGAAATGATCGCGGCCAGCGCGAAGGCCACGCCTGCAGGCATCGCCGGGATCAGCCAGTGGATCAGGAAGCCGACGCCAATGACGGTGAACACC
>JBDTEG010000167.1:0-30044 GCA_039922695.1 Rhodanobacter sp.
TCTTCCTTGTCGAACGCCTGCTCCAGGTCGTCCCACACCATCGAGCGCTTGGCTTTCTCGCGCGACAGCTTGGTCTCGCCGAAACCGTCTTCCAGGGCTTCGAGGGCTACCTTCACCTCGTCGCCAACCTGCACTTCCAATTCACCATCTTCGCCCTTGAACTGCTCGATCGGGACGATGCCTTCACTCTTCAGGCCTGCGTTGATCACGACAACGTCGTTGCGAATTTCGACAACGATGCCGGTAACGATGGCGCCGGGCTTCAGCTTGGAGATGGCCTGCTGGCTCTGTTCAAACAGTTCGGCAAAACTTTCAGTCATGTTGATTCCATAGTGGGAAAAGACCGCGGGTCCGTTGCGCTGGGGTCGTTGTTGCGCAGGAACCATCGGTCCACCGGTTGGGGTGTCTCAGGTGGCTCGTACGGAGCCGACCGTTGTCACCGTGGGTCAAAACCCCCTGCCTTGGCAGGGGCACAAAAGCCGTACCATCCATTCAGGACCGCACGACAGCAAGTACTTTCGCAACGACCTCGTCGATGCCCATCCCCGTGGTGTCAACCAGAACGGCATCATCGGCAGGCTTGAGCGGCGCGACCGCACGCGATGCATCGCGGCTGTCACGCGCCTCAATTTCGCGCTGAAGGCCGCCAAGTGTAACGCTGAGGCCCTTTTCTTTCAACTGCTTATAGCGTCTTTTCGCCCTCTCGGCGGCACTTGCCGTCAGGAAAACCTTGTGCGCTGCGTCAGGGAAGATGACGGTGCCCATGTCGCGTCCGTCCGCGACCAGTCCGGGCGCCTTGCGGAAGGCCAGTTGCTGGGCTACCAGGGCCTCGCGCACAGACGGCATCGACGCGATCGCCGAAGCCGCCGCTCCAGCGGTTTCGGTGCGCAATTCGCCGGTGGCGTCGTGGCCGTTGACGATCACCCGTGTCTCGCCGCCGTCCCTGGCAGCCCGGAACTTAATCCTGATTTCCTGCGCACAGCGGGTCACAGCGTCGACATCCGACAGATCCAGCCCAGCCGCTCCCGCGGCATAGCCCACCGCCCGATACAACGCTCCGGAGTCCAGCAGTCGCCAGCCCAGTTGCCCGGCCACCAGTGCACTGATCGTACCCTTGCCCGATCCCGACGGTCCGTCGATGGTCAGCACGGAAGCGGCGGTGGCATGCGTCATGGCGACATCCTGGCGACGAGGGAAAAGGCGGCAGTCTAGCGCGTTGACCGCACCCTCAACGCGTGCTATCTAGCCGGTCTTGTCCACTTTCGGGCGATGACGAACCAGCTGATGAACGACCTTCGTTGCGAGTTCGACCAAGCCGCCCAAGACGTGCAGCATCTGGGCAAGCGCCCGGACAATGACACATTGCTCAAGCTTTACGCCCTCTACAAACAGGGCACCGAGGGCAACCTCGCACGCACCCAGCCAGGCTTTTTCGATTTCGTCGGTACCGCCAAGCATGAGGCGTGGACCCAGCTTAATGGCGTTTCCGAAGAGGAGGCCATGCGTCGCTACATTGCACTGGTGCAGCAGTTGCTGGCCTGAAATCAGCCATCCTTTCCACGCAGCACTTGCATTGACGGGCCGAACACCGGCACATTCATACGATCGTTCGAGACGCACGTGGATCGCATGGATTACCCCCACCTGTTCGCTCCGCTCGACCTGGGCCACGTCATTCTTCCCAATCGCGTCCTGATGGGATCGATGCATACGGGGCTGGAAGACAAGGCTCGCGACTTCGACAAGCTCGCAGCGTACTTCGCCGAGCGCGCCCGCGGCGGCGTCGGGCTGATGGTCACTGGCGGCATCTCGCCAAGCCTCGAAGGCTGGCTGAAACCGCTCGGCGGCAGGCTCAGCATGCCTTGGCACAAGCCGCGACACCGCAAGCTGACCGATGCCGTGCACGCCGAAGGTGGGCGTATCTGCATGCAGATCCTGCACGCGGGGCGCTACGGTTACCACTCGCTGTCGGTGGCGCCCTCCAAGATCAAGTCACCGATCACGCCGTTCACGCCCCGCGCCCTGTCGACGCGGGGCGTCGAGCGGACCATCAGCGACTTCGTCCATTGCGCCAGACTTGCGCGCGACGCGGGCTACGACGGCGTCGAAGTCATGGGTTCTGAAGGCTATCTGATCAATCAGTTCATCACGGCACGCACCAACCAGCGCAATGATGCATGGGGCGGCGACGCACAACGACGCATGCGTTTCCCGGTGGAAATCGTGCGACGCACGCGCGCAGCTGTGGGGCGCGATTTCATCATCATCTATCGTCTTTCCATGCTGGATCTTGTCGAGGGCGGCCAGGACTGGAACGAGATCGTGGCGCTGGCGAAGGCCATTGAAGTCGCGGGCGCCAGCATCATCAACACTGGAATCGGCTGGCATGAGGCGCGCATCCCCACCATCGTCACCAGCGTGCCGCGCGCTGGTTTCGCCTGGGTCACCCGAAAGCTCAAGGGTGAGGTAGCAATCCCGCTGGTCGCCACCAACCGGATCAACATGCCGGATGTCGCCGAGCACATCCTGGCCAGTGGCGAGGCCGACATGGTGTCGATGGCGCGCCCACTGCTGGCCGACCCAGGCTGGGTCCAAAAGGCAAAAACCGGTCGCAGCGAACGGATCAACACCTGCATTGCCTGCAACCAGGCTTGCCTGGACCACGTGTTCCAGAACCGCCGGGCCAGTTGTCTGGTCAACCCGCGCGCCTGCTACGAGACTGAACTCAAGATCGAACCGGCGCTCGCCCAAAAGCGTGTCGTCGTGATTGGCGCCGGCCCCGCCGGCATGGCTTGCGCCAGCGCCCTGGGCGAACGCGGCCACCAGGTAACCCTGATTGACCGGGCCGACGAAATCGGCGGCCAGTTCAACTACGCCAGACAGATTCCCGGCAAGGAGGAATTTAACGAGACGCTTCGTTACTTCCGACACCAACTGGCCGACATGGATGTCGACGTTCGATTGGGGCAATCAGCCGATGCCGCGTCCGTGCATGCTGCCGGCTACGACGAGGTCGTCATCGCCACGGGCGTCACGCCGCGCCAGGTGAACTTTCCGGGGAGCGACGACCCGCGGGTACTGGGGTACCTCGATGTGCTCGCGAGGCATAAGCGGGTGGGCGCGAAGGTGGCGATCATCGGCGCGGGCGGCATTGGCTTCGATGTCGCCGAATACCTGGTGGAAGCCGCGCCCTCTCCCACAACCGAGGTAGCACGCTGGACCCGCGAATGGGGCGTGGACATGGAGCTTGGACAGCGCAGCGGACTCCAGCCACCTCATCCCGAACCGCCGGAGCGACAGGTCTGGTTGCTCCAGCGCAGCGAGGGACGCCTCGGCGCACGTTTGAACAAGACCACCGGCTGGGTGCACCGGGCCACACTGAAAGCCAAGCAGGTCACCATGCTGGGCAAGGTCCGCTATTTGCGCTTCGATGACCGCGGCCTGCATGTCACCGTCGATGGCGACCCCCGGGTTCTGCCGGTTGACAACGTCGTGGTGTGCGCGGGCCAAGAGCCCAATCGACGGCTGGCAGACGAGCTGATCGCCATCGGCCTGACGGTGCACGTGATCGGCGGCGCTGACGTGGCGGCCGAGCTGGATGCCAAGCGCGCCATCGACCAAGGCACGCGTCTGGCCAGCAACATCTGAGTCGCTGCAGGCTTGACGGCAGCAAAGAAAGCGCCCCGCAGGGGAGACGCATCAACATGGGTTCAGGGGGGAGTTGAACCAGATGTCGTATTTAGCGTCGCTGAGGTGCGAGGGCCGCCGCCACTAAGGGGGAGGGAAAGTGGCGGGACGAAGTAGAGTTTATGATCGACGCATTAAAGTATCCAATATATATTTCGCGCCTCATTTATTTGAAATCGCTATATGTTTGATTTCCGCCAGTTGCGCTACTTCGTAGCCGTCGCCGAGGAGCTCAGCTTCACGCGCGCCGCCTTGCGTCTGCACCTTTCGCAACCCCCACTGTCGCAACAAATCCAGTCGCTGGAACAGGACCTGGGCGTACGTCTGCTGGATCGCAGCAAGCGTCAGGTCAAACTGACCGAACCGGGTCGGGTCTTCCTGGACCAGGCTCGGCAGATCCTGGCCAAAGCGGACGAGGCGCGCAGTCATGTAGCCGCTGCGGCCGCAGGTTACAGCGGCCGATTGCGTCTGGCCTATACGGTTTCTGTCTCCTTTCACCGTGCGCTGCCAGGAACCTTGCTGCGCTATGGCCAGATCGCACCCAAGGTCGCCTTGAATTTGATCGAGATGTACAGCGAGCCGCAATTTGCCGCGCTGTTGGCCGATGAAATCGACGCGGGGTTCGTGCGCAGCGAACCCGTCCACACACAGGATATCCGGCGCCTGCGGTTGAGCGTGGTTGACCGCGAACCCCTGCTGCTCGCGCTCCCGGCAGGTCATGCCCTGGCAAGTCGCAGCAGCCTCAGCCTGGCCGAAGTTGCCGGTGACGCGTTTGTGTCCCAGCCGCGCGCGCTCGCCGCCACGCTGCACGACCGTCTGGTGACCCTGGCGAACAACGCCGGGTTCCAGCCTTCCATCACGCAGCAGGCCCAGCAGATCAATGGTTTGCTGGCCCTGGTCGCCGCTGGCCTGGGGCTGGCCTTGGTACCGGCCAGCCTGCGAGCGGTACGCCTGGCCGGTGTCTGCTACGTGCCGCTGGAGGATCCCGACGCCTTCCTGCTGCTGGCGGTGGCCTGCCGCGCCGACGACCAGTCCCCTGCGCTGCAGCAATTCCTGGCTACCGTCATGGAAACATCGGTCGCACTTGGCTTGTGACCGGTCACGGAAATAGCTATACTTGTGAGCTTGAATTTCTCTTTTAGTGTCAGGAGCTGGCCGTGAAGGTGCTTAACTCTTTGAAGTCCGCCAAGGCGCGGCACCGTGACTGCAAGATCGTGCGTCGCCGCGGCAAGGTGTTCGTGATCTGCAAGAGCAACCCCCGTTTCAAGGCTCGCCAACGCTGAGTAAGCGCGCAGCGATGCCACGAAAAAGGCCGCATTCGCGGTCTTTTTTTGTGGCTGACGATCCGTGGAGCAGCGACACTCTCGCCACACCACGGAGCAGCGTCACTTGTAGCGCACGTCGATGATTTCGTAGTGCTTGACGCCATTGGGCGCGGTGAATTCAAAGCTGTCACCGGCGCTCTTGCCGATCAGTGCCCGGGCAATCGGCGACGACACAGCGATCAGACGCTGCTTTATGTCGGCCTCAAGGTCGCCGACGATCTGGTAGGTCACCTCGGTGCCGGTGTCTTCCTCTTCCAGTTCGACCACCGCTCCGAATACCACCTTCTTGCCGGGATTGAGCTGCGCGACGTCGATGACCTCCGCGGTCGACAGCAGGCCTTCCAGTTGCGCAATCCGTCCTTCCGTGAAGCTTTGCAGCTCACGCGCCGCATGGTATTCGGCATTTTCCTTGAGATCGCCATGGGCCCGAGCTTCGGCGATCGCCGCGATGATGCGCGGACGATCGGTCGATTTCAGTTTTTCAAGTTCCGCACGCAAGCGTTCGGAACCGACTTTGGTGATAGGGGCGCGACTCATGAGCTGAGCTCCTTGTGCAATTCCTGCAGGTTGTGTACTTCACCGCCACCACGGAAGTCCAGCGAGTGGATCAGCGCACGGGCGCCGGCCACGGTCGTGGAATAGGTCACGCGATGCTGCAAGGCTTCGCGCCTGATCGAGAAGGAATCGGCGATGGCCTGCTTTCCCTCCGTGGTGTTGACGATGTAGGCAATTTCCCCGTTCTTGATCGCGTCGACGATGTGCGGACGTCCCTCAAGCACCTTGTTGATGCGTTCGCAGGCCAAGCCGTGCCCGGACAGGAAGCTGGCCGTGCCAGAAGTCGCCATCAGGCTGAAACCACGTGCGATGATCTCCCTGGCCACCGGCAACAAGGGTTCCTTGTCGCCGTCGCGCACCGACAGAAACACCTTGCCCACCGTCGGAGGCCGGATGCCAGCCGCCTCGTGGCCACGCGCGAACGCTGCACCGAAACTGCGGCCCACGCCCATCACCTCGCCGGTGGAGCGCATCTCCGGACCCAGGATGGGGTCGACGTTCTGGAACTTCAGGAACGGGAAGATGGCCTCTTTCACCGAGTAATACGCCGGGATCACCTCCCGGGTCGCTCCCAGACTGGCCAGGCTGCGCCCGGCCATTACACGGGCGGCTATCTTGGCCAGCGGCACGCCGGTGGCCTTGGACACGAACGGCACGGTACGCGACGCGCGCGGGTTGACTTCCAGAACGTAGACGGTTTCGCCCTGGATCGCGAACTGTGTGTTCATCAGGCCGACGACTTTCAACTCTCTTGCCATCGCCGTCACCTGGCGACGCAATTCATCCTGTATGGCTGCGCTCAGCGAATACGGTGGCAGCGAACAGGACGAATCGCCCGAGTGCACGCCCGCCTCCTCGATGTGCTCCATGATGCCGCCCACCAGCACGTTACCTCCGGCGTCGGCGATCACGTCCACGTCCACTTCCACGGCGTGGTCGAGGAAGCGATCCAGCAGTACGGGCGCGTCGTTCGAAACTTTTACCGCATCGCGGATATAGCGCGAGAGGTCGGCATCGTCGTGCACCACTTCCATCGCGCGACCGCCAAGCACGTAGCTCGGTCGCACCACCAGCGGATAGCCGATCTCGCGCGCCAGCGCCAGCGCTTCATCCGGGTTGCGCGCGGTGCGATTCGGCGGTTGCTTCAGACCAATCTTCTGGATCATGTGCTGGAAGCGTTCGCGATCCTCGGCCAGGTCGATCGAGTCGGGGCTGGTGCCGATGATCGGTACGCCGGCCGCCTCCAGCGCACGCGCCAGCTTCAGCGGGGTCTGGCCGCCGTACTGCACGATCACACCCTTGGGCTTTTCCAGATGCACGATTTCCAGGACGTCTTCCAGGGTCACTGGCTCAAAGTACAGTCGATCGGAGGTGTCGTAATCGGTTGAGACTGTCTCGGGGTTGCAATTGACCATGATGGTTTCGTAACCATCTTCACGCAGTGCCAGCGAAGCATGCACGCAGCAGTAGTCGAACTCGATGCCTTGGCCGATCCGGTTCGGACCTCCGCCAAGCACCATGATCTTCTCGCGATCGGTCGGCGCGGCCTCGCATTCTTCTTCGTAGGTCGAATACATGTAGGCGGTGCTGGTGGCGAATTCGGCCGCGCAGGAATCCACCCGCTTGTAGACCGGCCGCACGCCCAGCGTGTGACGCAGGTGGCTCACCGCAGCCTCGTCGGTATCCACCAGTTCGGCGATACGCGCATCGGCGAAACCTAGCCGCTTCAGCTCCCGCAGGCGCGACGCATCGAGCGCGCTGATGCCCTGCCCGGCGACTTCGGCCTCGGTCAACACGATGTCCTCGAATGCGGCAAGAAACCAAGGGTCAACCCGACTCAGGTCATGCACTTCCTCCAGCGTCAGCCCGGCGCGGAACGCATCAGCGAGATGGAATACGCGATCCGGGCGCGGTTCACGCAGTTCCCGCTTGAGCGTGGCCAAGCCGACTTCGGAACTGATGTCCAGTCCGGTCGGGTTGAGCCCGGTCTTGCCGATCTCCAGCCCGCGCAATGCCTTCTGAAGTGATTCGTGGAACGTGCGACCAATGGCCATCACCTCGCCCACCGACTTCATCTGGGTGGTGAGGCGCGCGTCGGCGGAAGGAAACTTCTCGAACGCGAAACGCGGAATCTTGGTGACCACGTAATCGATGGATGGCTCGAACGAGGCAGGCGTGAGTCCGCCGGTGATGTCGTTCTTGAGCTCATCCAGGGTGTAACCCACCGCCAGTTTGGCCGCAATCTTGGCGATAGGGAAACCGGTCGCTTTCGAGGCCAGTGCCGAGGAGCGCGAAACGCGCGGATTCATCTCGATGACCACGACGCGACCATCCTCGGCATTGATGCCGAACTGCACGTTGGAGCCCCCGGTGTCCACGCCGATCTTGCGCAGCACTGCGATGGAAGCATCGCGCAGACGCTGGTATTCCTTGTCGGTGAGGGTTTGCGCCGGCGCCACGGTGATGGAGTCGCCGGTATGCACGCCCATCGGGTCGAGGTTCTCGATCGCGCAGATGATGATGCAGTTGTCCGCGGTGTCGCGAACCACTTCCATCTCGAATTCCTTCCAGCCGAGCACCGACTCCTCCACCAACACCTCGCTGACCGGCGACAGTTCCAGGCCTCGCTTGACGATCTCCTCGAACTCCTCGCGGTTGTAGGCGATGCCGCCGCCGGAACCGCCCAGCGTGAAGCTGGGCCGGATCACCGTCGGGAAACCAACCTTCGCCTGGGTCTCCAGCGCCTGTTCGAAGGTGCGCGCAATCGCGGCCTTGGGGCATTCCAGTCCGATTTCACCCATTGCCACGCGGAACAGCTCGCGATCCTCAGCCATGCGAATCGCTTCGCGGCGGGCGCCGATCAGCTCGACGTTGTATTTCTCCAGCACGCCATGGTCGGCCAGATCCAGCGCGCAATTGAGTCCAGTCTGGCCGCCCATCGTGGGCAACACCGCGTCCGGGCGCTCCCGAGCGATGATGCGCTCCACGGTCTGTCAGTTGATCGGCTCGATGTAGACCGCGTCGGCGGTATCCGGGTCGGTCATGATCGTGGCGGGGTTGGAGTTCACCAGGATGACCCGATAGCCCTCTTCCTTCAGCGCCTTGCACGCCTGCGCGCCGGAGTAATCAAACTCGCAGGCCTGACCGATCACGATCGGGCCGGCACCGATGATGAGGATGCTCTTGATGTCAGTACGCTTGGGCATCTCAGCGCGCCCCCTGCATCAGTTGGCCAAATCGGTGGAACAGGTAGCCGACATCGTGCGGTCCTGGGCTCGCCTCGGGATGGCCCTGGAAACAAAAAGCAGGGCGATCAGTCAACGCAAAGCCCTGCAACGAACCGTCGAACAACGACACATGAGTCACCCGCACATTCGCTGGCAGGCTGGAGGGGTCGACGGCAAACCCGTGGTTCTGCGAAGTGATCAGCACACGACCATCGTCCAGATCCTTGACCGGATGATTGGCGCCATGGTGGCCAAACTTCATTTTCAGCGTGCTGCCACCCAGCGCCAGTGCCATCAACTGGTGGCCCAGGCAAATACCAAACAGGGGAATCCTCGCTTCGAGGAACGTGCTCACCGCCGCAATGGCGTAATCGCATGCAGCCGGGTCACCCGGACCATTGGACAGGAACACCCCGTCGGGCTGCATCGCCAGCACGTCGGCGGCGGGCGTCTGCGGAGGCACCACGGTGACATCGCAACCTTGCTCGGCCAGCAGGCGAAGAATGTTCATCTTGGTGCCGAAGTCGTAGGCCACCACCTTGAAACGCATCGAAGGTAGATTGAATGCGGTGCGATCCAGGTCGTACACACCCTGGTTCCAGGCATACGACTCGGCGGTACCGACCACCTTGGCGAGGTCCATGCCGTCCAGGCCGGGAAAAGCACGCGCCTTGGCCAGCGCATCCTCGATGTCGATCTGTTCCGCCGCCACAATGCACCCGGCCAGCGCACCTTTTTCGCGCAGGATACGGGTCAGGCGCCGAGTATCAATGCCAGCGATCGCCACCGTGCCCTGTCGAACGAGGTAGTCGGGCAGGCTTTCCTTGCAGCGCCAGTTGCTGGCACGGCGCGGCACGTCGCGCACAATCAAGCCTGCCACGTGCACCACGCGAGACTCGACGTCCTCGTCGTTGATGCCGGTGTTGCCTATATGAGGATAGGTCAAGGTGACGAGTTGGCGCGCATAGGAAGGATCGGTGAGGATCTCCTGGTAGCCTGTCATCGCGGTGTTGAAGACCACCTCGCCGATGGTTTCACCGGCGGCGCCAGCGGCATGACCTTGGAACACGCTGCCATCTTCGAGCGCAAGCAGAGCGGGTAGAGCCATTGCGATATCCGCCTTTTTGGATGCAACAAAGTCCGCAAGCCTTCGTATCGCTGGCTTGTGGGGTTTGGGAGGGAATCAGATCCGGGCGGATGGAAATGATAGGCCGCGACCGCGTTTCTGTCCACCTTACGCCGCCTGAACCGGCGGCGTTCCTGGCCCACTGCCACGCCATACCGGGGACTACACTAGGCCCATTTCAATGGAGCTGAAGATCCCATGCGTGCCGCCGTCTTGCTCGATCCCGCGCGCCTTGATCGTCCGGACACCACGGTGCTGCAGCAACCCTTCCCCTTCATGGTCGCGCACGGCCAGTTGCCGGACGAGATGCGTGGCGACCTGGAGCGCGATTTTCCGCAGTATTCAAGTGCGGGCTTTTTCCCCTACGATGCGAGCGATTGCGGCCCCAGCGTCAATGTTCTGATCGAGAACATGACCTCGCCGGCGTTTGCCCGGGCGATCGGAAAGCGCCTGGGTATCGAAAATCTCGACCAATACCCGACCCTGGTCACGCTCTGCCGCCTGTTGAACAAGCGCCACGGCACCATCCATACCGACAGCAAGTCGAAGATCGCCACCGCGCTGATCTACCTGAACGCGCGGTGGCCCGACACCAGCGATGGCTGCCTGCGCTTCCTGTACCGCATCGACGACATCGACAGTGTGGTGGGGCCGGAGCTGACGCCGCTGTATGGCGAGTTCGCGGTATTCAAGCGTTGCGAGAATTCGTTCCACGGCCACCTGCCTTACGAGGGCGAGCGACGGGTCATCCAGGTTGCGTGGCTGACCAGCGAAGAGGAAAAGCTGCGCAAGACCAAGCGCGGGAAATTCTCGCGGGTGTTCAAGAAAATATTCGGGAAGCTGGATACCAGGCTGGGCGCCGGTCGCGATCGCAACGCCTCGCACCGCGGCTGACCGGGCGCCTCACCGGGAGGGGGCGATCACGTCATCCAGTTGCCAGTGGCCCGGTCCGCGATCGGCCAGCCAGTATGCCGCCTGAAGCGCACCGCGGGCGAACACGGAGCGGTCGGTGGCGCGATGAACCAGCTCCAGCCGCTCCCCGCGCCCGACCAGCATGGCGGTGTGCTCGCCGACGATATCGCCGCCGCGGATCACCGCAAAACCAATCGTGCCTTCGGTCCGTTCGCCGGCCTTCCCTTCGCGGGTGTATACCGCGGTCGCCTCCAGCGTGGTTTGTCGCGCGTCGGCCGCGGCGCGCCCCAGTGCCAGTGCGGTGCCCGAGGGTGCGTCCTGTTTGCGGCCATGGTGCGCCTCGACAATTTCCACATCCCACGCAGGAAGCGCGGCAGCTGCGTCACGCAGCAGTCGCGTCAGCACGGCGATACCAAGGCTGAAGTTGGCCGCATGCAGAATCGCGAGACGCTCGCAGGCCTCGGTGAGCCTTGCTTCCAGGGCGGCATCGAGACCCGTGGTGCCGCTCACCATGGCCGTACCGTGCGCCTGGCAATGATCGAGTGCCGCTGCGAGTCCTGCCGGGCCGCTGAAGTCGATGACCACGTCGACTGCCGGCGCAGCGTCCCAGTCATGCGCGTAACGCAACGCATCGGCGGCGCCGGGAAAGACCTTTTGGCCGTCGTGCGCCGAGCCTGGCGCCACGACCGCATGCAGCAGCGCGAAGCGTGCATCCTCGCCGAGCAAACCCAGCAGCGCGCTGCCCATGCGACCGGAGGCACCATTGATGGCAAGGCGAACAGGGCGTGTCATCGGTGCTGTGCTCCGGTGCAGGGAAAAGTCTTTACGCAGTGACCTTTGACCAGAATTGCTTGACGCCCTCGACCCAGCCCTTGGCACGCGGCGTGTGCTTGCCCGCATCGCTGCCGGCAAACGTCGCCTCAAGCGACTCCAGCAGCTCGCGCTGCTGTTTGGTCAGGCGGACCGGTGTTTCCACCACCACCCGACAGATCAGGTCACCATGCCGGTTGCTGCGCACCGACTTCACGCCACGACCACGCAGGCGGAACTGCGCGCCGGTCTGGGTTTCCGGCGGGATACTGATCGGCACCTCGCCTTCCAGCGTCGGCACCGGCAATTCGGCACCCAGGGCAGCCTGGGAAAAGCGGATCGGCAGTTCGCAATGCAGGTCGCTGCCCTCGCGCTGGAAAATGGCGTGCTCGCGCACGTGTACTTCCACATACAGATCACCCGACGGAGCGCCAGACAGACCGGCTTCACCCTGCCCGCTCAGGCGGATGCGATCGCCATTGTCGACGCCTTCGGGAACCTGTACCGACAACGTGCGCGCCTCCTCGACACGGCCTTCGCCGTGGCACTTCCTGCACGGCTTTTCGATGGCCTGGCCGGTGCCGCCGCAATGCGGACAGGCCTGCTGGATCGAAAAGATGCCGTTCTGCATGCGCACCTGGCCATGGCCGTGGCAGGTCGCGCACTTGCTGACCTTGCCGTCCTCCGAACCACTGCCGTTGCAATGATGGCAGTTGACCTGCGTGGGAATTTCGATCTGCCGGCTGACTCCGAACACTGCCTCTTCCAGGTCCAGGTCCATGATGTAGCGCAGGTCGGCACCGCGACGGGCAGGGCCACGGCCACGGCCGCCCCCGCTTCTGCCAAAGATGTCGCCAAAAATGTCGCCAAAAATATCACCGACATCACCGAAGCCGGCACCGCCACGACCGCCCATGCCGTGCTCGAACGCCGCGTGGCCATGCTGGTCGTACATGGCGCGTTTCGAAGGATCGCACAGCACCTCGTAGGCTTCCTTGGCCTCCTTGAACTTGTCCTGCGCAGCCGGATCATCCGGACAACGGTCCGGGTGGTATTTCATCGCCAATCGCCGGAAGGACTTCTTCAGTTCGACTTCGCCGACGCTGCGTTCAATCCCCAGCACTTCGTAGTAGTCACGCTTGCTCATCTTGCATCCACATTGCTTTGTTGCGCCCCTGCCGACAGCTGGTGGCAGCCATCACCTTGACCACACAACCCGCGCCAGGAGATCCCGGCGCGGGCTGGTGTAGTTGACCCCGCCGACAGTGGCTGCCGATCAACGACTACTTGTCGTCCTTGACCTCGGTGAACTCGGCGTCCACCACGTCGTCAGGCTGGGCGGAGCCACCGGGCGCTGATTGCGCACCATCAGCAGGAGAACCAGCGCCCTGGCCCTGCGCCGCGGCGTACAAAGCCTGGGCGACCTGTTCAAGTTTCTCGATCTTGGCCTCGATGGCCGCCTTGTCCTCGCCGTCCTTGACCTTTTCCAGGTCAGACAGTGCACCTTCGATCGTGCTGAGCTGCTCGGCCGGTACCTTGTCTCCATGCTCCTTCAGCGCACTACGGGTAGCGTGCACCAGTTGGTCCGCCTTGTTGCGGATCGCCACCATCTCGTGGAACTTCTTGTCCTCTTCCTTGTTCGCCTCGGCGTCGGCGACCATGCGCTGGATCTCATCCTCGGACAATCCCGAACCAGCCTTGATCTCGATCTTCTGCTCCTTGCCGGTCTTCTTGTCCTTGGCGGACACATGCAGGATGCCGTTCGCGTCAATGTCGAACGTGACCTCGATCTGCGGCATGCCGCGCGGCGCCGCATCAATGCCCTGGAGGTCAAATTTGCCCAGCGACTTGTTGGCACTGGCGCGCTCGCGTTCACCCTGCAACACATGCACGGTCACCGCAGTCTGGTTATCGTCGGCGGTGGAGAAGGTCTGCGCGGCCTTGGTCGGCACCGTGGTGTTCTTCTCGATCAGTTTGGTCATCACGCCGCCCATCGTCTCGATACCGAGCGACAGCGGCGTGACGTCCAGCAGCAGCACGTCCTTGACTGTGTCTCCCAGCACGCCGCCCTGGATTGCCGCGCCCACGGCGACAGCCTCGTCCGGGTTGACGTCCTTGCGCGGTTCCTTGCCGAAGAAGTCCTTGACCGCCTCCTGCACCTTCGGCATGCGGGTTTGACCACCGACCAGGATCACGTCGTTGATGTCAGACACGCGCAGGCCCGCGTCATTCAACGCGGTGCGGCACGGCTCGATGGTGCGCTTGACCAGGTCTTCCACCAGCGACTCGAGCTTGGCCCGGGTCAGCTTGATGTTCAGATGCTTGGGACCGGACGCGTCGGCCGTCACGTACGGCAGGTTGACGTCGGTCTGATGGTTCGTGGACAGCTCGATCTTGGCGCGCTCGGCGGCGTCCTTCAGGCGCTGCAGGGCAAGCGGATCCTTGCGCAGGTCGATGCCCTGCTCCTTCTGGAACTCCTCGACCAGATAGTCGATGACGCGCATGTCGAAGTCTTCGCCACCAAGGAAGGTGTCGCCATTGGTAGCCAGCACCTCGAACTGCTTTTCGCCGTCTACTTCGGCGATCTCGATGATGGACACATCGAAGGTGCCGCCGCCCAGGTCATAGACCACGATCTTGCGGTCGCCACCCTTCTTGTCCAGCCCATACGCCAGCGCGGCTGCGGTCGGCTCGTTGATGATGCGCTTCACTTCCAGACCGGCGATCTTGCCGGCGTCCTTGGTGGCTTGGCGCTGGCTGTCGTTGAAATACGCCGGCACCGTGATCACCGCTTCGGTGATCGTCTCGCCGAGATAGTCCTCGGCGGTCTTCTTCATCTTCATCAAGACCTTGGCCGAGATCTCCTGCGGCGCCATTTTCTTGCCGTCGGAGGTTGCCACCCACGCGTCGCCATTGTCGTGCGCCACGATGCCGAACGGCACGATGTGCAGGTCCTTCTGCACCTCGGCATCGCTGAACTTGCGCCCGATCAGCCGCTTCACCGCGTAGAAGGTGTTCTTGGGATTGGTCACGCCCTGGCGCTTGGCCGAGGCGCCAACGAGCACCTCACCATCCTTGTTGAACGCGACGATCGATGGCGTGGTGCGGTCGCCTTCCGAGTTCTCGATGACCTTGGCCGTACTGCCGTCCATCACGGACACGCAGGAGTTCGTGGTACCCAGGTCGATGCCGATGATCTTGCCCATGTGTATGCTCCGAATCTATTGGCGGCCCCCACGGCCGCGATGGTTTCCAGATGGGGTTCTGACACGGCGATTCAATGCCGTCGATACCCCGAATTTGATTTCGCGATCCTGATCTGCACGACGCTCACGCCCGTGCCGACGCTGTTGTCGTCAGTCTTTCGCCACGGCAACCAGTGCCGGACGCAGCAGGCGATCATTCAGCACGTAGCCCTTCTGCAGCACTCTGACCACGGTACCGGGCGCCTGGCCCGGCGCATCGACCACGCTCACGGCGTGGTGGCGCTCGGGGTCGAGCGGCTGGCCCATGGGGTCCACCTGGGCCATGCCGTGGTTCTCCGCCACTTTCAGCAACGCCTTCAGGGTGAGGGTGAGCCCTTCACGCATCGAGACGATGTCGCCACCCTCAACCGCCAGACCACTCTCGAGCCCGTCGTATACCGGCAGCAGTTCGTTCAGCAATTTTTCATTGGCAAATCGACGGGCCTGCTCCAGGTCGCGGTGCAGCCGGCGACGCTGGTTCTCGATCTCGGCCTTTTCCCGCAATACGGTATCGTGGAGTTCCCCATTGGCCGCCTCAAGCTCGGCCACGCGCGCCTGCAGCTGCAGCAGGACGCTCTCGCCGGCGGCCTCGTCGTGCTTGTCCTGGTTCAGCGCCTCGTCGTGCGGCTGAGCGTCGTTGTTCTGCATGCATCACTCCAAACAAAATCCGCGGCCGGCACCCAGGCCCGCCATCCAACCAACAAAAACCGCGACAAAACCCGCCTCTGCTGCCGGTTATAGGGTCGTCGCGACGCGATTCAAGGCATCGCTCAATAATCCGGCCGTAGCCTGTACCACCGGAATCACCCGCTCATAAGCCATTCGGGTCGGCCCGATCACCCCGATGGCACCGAGCATCCGTCCTTGCGCGCCATAGCTGGCGGTCACCACGCTGCAGCCATCCAGAGCCGCGAAACCCGATTCCTCGCCGATGAACAACCGCACGCCGGGCGCTTTGGCGCAAATCTCCATCAGCTGCAGCAATTCATTCTTCTGCTGAAAAGCATCAAACAACTCACGCAGTCGCTGCAGGTCGGCCAATTCGGAATACGCCATCAGATTGTTCTGCCCGCTGACCAGCATGTCGGAGGCGCTGGCTTGAGGCTCGAAAGATGCCGTGGCCAACTCCATCGTGCTGGCCAGCAGGCGATTGAGCTCGCTGCCCGTCTCACGCACCTCGGCCAGCAAATGCATGCGGATGTCGTCCACGCGCTGGCCGGCAAAGTGGCTGTTGAGGTAGTTCGCGGCCTGCTCCAGGTCGCGGGCCGCCAAAGGCTTGGCCAGCTGCACGATACGGTTCTGCACCTGGTTGTCGGTGAACACCAGGATCACCAGCACGCGCGTATCCGGCAAGGCCACGAAGTCGATGTGCCGCAGCGGAAAGTCCGCCTGACGCGGCACCGTGACAACCCCGGCAAACCGGGTCATCGCCGACAACAGGGTCGAGACGTTGCCGAGCAGATCGCGCGTGGTGGTCGGGCCCGGCGGCAACTCGCTCTGCAAACGCGCCATCTCGGCGCGAGGCAGCGGCTGCAACTCGATCAGGCGGTCCACGAACAGGCGCAGGCCACGCGGCGTCGGGACCCGGCCCGCCGAGGTATGCGGCGAGGCGACCAGGCCGGCATCTTCCAGGTCAGCCATGATGTTGCGGATGGTCGCCGGGCTCACGTCAAGACCGGACGAACGCGACAGCGTGCGCGAGCCGACGGGCTCGCCGTCGACCAGATACTGGGCGATCAGCGTGCGCAACAGGCGCCGCGCGCGGGCATCGAGATCGTGGCCGTGGGGATTGATCATGTCCGTAGCAGTTCCTGAGACACCACAGAAGTAAGGTCTGCGGGCGCCGCTTGCAAGCCAAAGCGGCGTCGGCGAGGCTGAGTGACGACCAAGCAGGTGTCCGGGGCGTCGCTGGCACCACTTGCCCGCATGGCACATCGAGGAGCTGCTGACCGCGCCGGGGTCCCGCTACAATCCTTCCACGCCGTCACTGACCTGCCCATGCTCACTTCGCTTTTCGTCCGCCATTTTGCCGTTGTCGAGGCTGCCGAAGTCACGTTCGGTCCGGGCCTGACCGTGGTCAGTGGCGAAACCGGCGCCGGCAAGTCACTGCTGGTCGATGCCTTGATGCTGCTGGCCGGCGCACGTGCCGACAGCACCATGGTACGTGCGGGCAATGACCGTGCGGAACTGGCTGCTGAGTTCGACCTGACTCACCTACCCGAAGCACGCGATTGGTTGCGACGCGAGGAGCTGGACGAGGATGGCGGTTGCCAGTTGCGGCGGGTGCTGCGCAGCGAAGGCAGCTCCAAGGCCTGGATCAACGGCCGCCCGGCCAATGCGCGCCAGCTCGGCGAACTGGCTGTGCTGCTGGTCGAGATCCACGGCCAGCACGAACACCAGGCGCTGTTGTCCCGAGCGCATCAGCTGACGCTGCTGGATGCTTATGCCGGCCACGACGAGTTGCTTGCACAAGCACGCCTGCAAGCACAGCAGTGGCGCGAATCGAGTCTGCGTGTAAGCAAGCTCAGCGGCGGCGAGGATCGTGAGCAGCGGATCGAACTGTTGCGCCACGAGTTGGATGAACTGGAGAAGTGGGCTCTGCCGCCGAATGAATTGGCCGAACTCGAAGCCAACCACAAGCGCTTGGCCAACGCGGGTCGGTTGGCCGAAGGCAGTGCCAGCATCGTCGAATTGCTCGATGGAGAAGGCGAATTCGCGTTGCGCCGCGCACTGGCACGCGCGCAAGCCGAACTCGGCAAACTCGCCACCCTGGACGACAAACTTGGCTCTTTGTTGGAGATGCTGGACAACGCCGGCATCCAGCTGGACGAAGCAGCCAACGGCCTGGCACGCTATGCCCAGGATGTCGACCTCGACCCCGCGCGCTATGCCGAGGTGGATCAGCACCTGGGCCACCTGCACGCGCTGTCACGCCGCTACCGACTGCCCGTGGAGGAACTGCATGACAAGCTGGCGGCGCTCCACCAAGAGCTCGCCGAGCTCGACGGTGCCGGCGACGCGCTGGAGCAACTGGCCATCCAGCGCCAACGGCTGCGCTACGAATACGCCGGTACCTCGGCCTTGTTGAGCCAGTCCCGGGCGAAAGCTGCAGTCAGACTCGGCGCCGAGGTCACCCTGTTGATGGCCGAGCTCGGCATGAGCGGCGGCGTGCTGCAGGTTGAACTGGAAGCGACGAATGGCGACGAGCCGGATGCTCAAGGCCAGGAGCGCTGCGAACTGCTGGTCAGCGCCAACCCCGGCCAGCCACCGCGGCCCCTGCGCAAGGTCGCCTCAGGCGGCGAGCTGGCGCGCATCAGCCTCGCCATCGAAGTGGCCACCTTGGGCAAGGACACGATCGGCAGCATGATTTTCGACGAGGTCGACAGCGGCATCGGCGGCGCCGTGGCCGAAGTGGTCGGTCAGAAGTTGCGCGCACTGGGCGCCACGTGCCAGGTATTGTGCGTGACCCATCTGCCGCAGGTAGCGGCGCAGGGTCACGCCCATTTGCGTGTCAGCAAGCACAGCGACGGTGACACCACCCGCACACAGATCGAACAGCTCAGTGTCAGCGGCCGCCGTGATGAGCTGGCACGCATGCTGGGCGGCCTGGAAATCACCCGGGAAACGCGGGCGCACGCGAAGCAGATGCTGGAGCGTGCGCAGGTCGACTGACATGTCGTTCGAAACTCCGCCGTCAGACTGACGGAGCAAGCAGACCTCGTTCCGACGCCATCCGGTACAGATCCAGCTCCGACCCGGCCCCGAGCTTGCCCATCAGGCTGGCGCGATGGATGTAAATGGTCTTCTGCCCGATCCCCAGCTCCACGGCCACCTGCTTGGGGGTACGCCCGCCGGCCAGCAACAGGAACACTTCGCGCTCGCGCGCGGTCAGGCGGTTGATCGGATCGAGTGCTGCATTCGGTCGCGCGGCGCGGCGCTGACGCAAATCCGAGCTGAGGAAACATTCGCCCTGCATCACGGCACGCAGCCCCGCTACCAGTTCCTCCGGCGCGACACCCTTGGTGACATAACCGCTGGCGCCCCGACGCAGCGCCTCGGAAACATACGGCTCGCCGTCATGCATGCTCAACACCACCACGCGCGTCTTCGCGTAAACGCTGAGCAGATGTTCGATCAGGGGCAAGCCGCTGCCATCGGGTAGCGACAGATCCAGCGCGACCAGATCAGGGTGCCAATGGCCTACCACCTCAATCGCATCATCCGCGCAGCGACATTCAGCCACTACCTCCAGATCCGGTTCCAGTTCGATCAGGCGTTTGAACCCTTCACGAACGATGGCATGGTCATCGACCAGAACAATGCTGTACATCAGCGTACTTTGACACAGCAGCGCCGCCCCGAACATTTCGCGAACCGATGACTACCCGTCGCCTCGGCAATCCACCAGCGCGATGGCCGCATGTACCATCGGCGCATGCGATCGAAGCCCTTCCTGCTGCCCAACTCCGGACCGATCCTCGGTATCGGTTACCTGGTGCTGTGGTTGTTGCTTCATACCACTGTCCAGCCCTACTGGATGCTTCCCTACGGCCTGCGATTCGTCGCGCTGTTGCTGACGCCCGTGCGCTACTGGGGCTGGCTGGTCGGCGCGGAGCTGGCCGCCGTGGTGGCCGTCGACCTGGATCACGGGCTGCCGCTGGGCTGGGGTGGGCTTGCCGTGCATGCACTGCCGGGCCTGATCGTGACGGTGGCCTGCATGTGGCTGCTGCGCAGGCTCCATCTGCATCCCAGTCTGCACAGTCCGCAGGAAGTCACCCGACTGTTGCTGTCCGTGGTGATCGTGGTAACCGCCACCACCGCGGCGAATGCCGCCGTGCTTGCCGGGCTCCAGGCGCCGCAGTCACCGGAACTGATGATCCGTGTCGTCGCCGAAGAGCTGCTCAGCCACTACCTGGCAATCCTGCTCGTCGCGCCGGTGTTGATCATGGTGTTCCGCACACGGCTGCAGAAAGCATCCTGGCTTCGGCTGCTGACGGACGGCGTGCTGGTCATGGTGCCATCCATGGCGATCTTGCTGGTGCTGAGCGAGCGGGCTGCTCCGCAACCGCAGTTCGCCCGCGTGCTGTCACTGGCCCCCGTGCTGTTTTTTGCGTTCCGGCACGGTTGGCGCGGTGCCAGCCTGGCCATGCTGGTCACCAGCCTGGGCATGACCCTGGTCGATCGACATCTCGGTCACATGCCATCCACTGCCGCCGCCTACCTGTTTCTCGCCGTTGCCGGTACCGGTGCGCTGCTGCTGGGCTCGGCCACTGACGCGTTGCGCAGCAGCAGCGCGCGGGTGGCCGAGCAGAATGCATATCTGGGTGCCGTCAATCGCCGGCTCGACCAGTTGGCCCACCAGCTGCGCGGCGCCGCTCGCGGCAACTTGCAGGCGGAGGAGAACCTACGCCGTCATCTGGCGGCCGAACTGCACGACGAACTGGGCCAGAACATCACGGCTATCCAGACGCACGTGAAGCTGGCCCAGGTTCGACTGCGCGAAGCGGACATGGACGATGTCAGCGTCTCGATCAACCAAATCCTGGGGCATATGCGACGCGCGCTGCACCGGTTGCTGGACGACTTGCGTCCGGCCGTGCTGGATGAGTTCGGCTTGCTCCGTGCACTCGACGAAGGTCCGATCAGGGACCTGCTGATCAGTGCCGGCATGCGCTTTTGCACGGAACTGCACGGCGATCCGCGGCTGCTGGACGACGATACCCGCACTGCCATCTACCGCCTGGCACAGGAAAGCGCCACAAACACGGTGAAGCATGCGCATGCCAGCGAGTTCAGGCTGCGACTTCGCATCGGCGAACGCAACGGGATCGCAATGGCGCTGCTGGACATACGCGACGACGGAACCGGCCTGCCAAACCGATTACCGCGCGGTGGACGCGGCCTGCAAGGCATGCGCGACCGGGTCACCTCGCTGGGCGGGCAGTTCCGCCTGCGTCCGGATCATCCAGGCGTGCACTTGAGGATTTTGCTGCGTTGCAACAAATAAAACTAGGAATTTTTCCAATACCGGAAACGTGAAGACATCGTTACGATTTGGTTCATTGATGTGGGGAAACCGCCATCGCAAGATGGCGGATCAGGGTCACCGTGGGGACGGTGGTTCTGAAAAAAACGGCAGGATGCCGTTTCGCCGTCACCTGACGACGAATCTGACGCGCGCAAGCCCTTGTGCGCGCGGATGGCTCGGGTGGCGGAGCAGCCGCAAGGTGGACAGGAGTCCGCGTTGCGGCTTTTTTATGCCCGGGTTTTGCCGAAAGTCTGCGCCGGGGGCGCGAGCCCGCAGCTCAGCCTTTGGTCGCTCGCGCCTTCGGTCGCACGTAGAGCACCAGACTGTGATCCTCGATCACGTAGCCGTGCCTGGCCGCAATCTCGTGTTGCAAGCGCTCGATTTCCTCGCTGACGAACTCGATGACCTTGCCGCTGTCTATATCAATCATGTGGTCGTGATGCTTGCCACGATCCAGTTCGTAGACTGCCTGGCCGCCCTCAAAATTATGCTTGACGATGATACCCGCCGCCTCGAACTGGGTAAGCACCCGATATACCGTTGCCAGCCCTATGTCCTCCTGGTGGGCGAGCAGCTTCTTGTAAACGTCCTCCGCCGTCAGGTGCTGCACACCCTCCTCATCGAAGATCTGCAGGATGCGCATGCGCGGGTGGGTCACCTTGAGGCCGACGCGGCGCAGCTCTCTGGTTTCCTGTTCCATAACCCATCTCCATATCGGGGGGATACCAACGCGGTAGTGTATCATCCGTCACTTTTACGCCCCTGGACGCAACACCCATGCAAAAGCTGATCATCCTGCTGGCAATCGCCATGCTTGCGCTCTCGGTTGCCGGCTGCCATATCGCCTATACGCCGGACGTGCAGCAGGGCAACCAGCTCGACAAGAAGACCGTGGATCAGCTCAAACCTGGCATGACCAAGCACCAGGTTCTGGTCCTCATGGGCACGCCGTCGGTCAGCACGCCGTTCGATCACAGCCGCTGGGATTACGTATCCACCCAGTCCATGCGCGGCGGCCCGGTCAAGGTGCGCGCCTTCAGGCTGACCTTCAACAACGACACGCTGGTTCGCACTGAAGGAGATTTCTTTCCGAAGAATGATCAGCAGCTGATCAAGGAAAGCAAGAAATACAATGCGGGCTATCCAGTGGACGAAACGCGTGGAGACAAGAGCAAATCGCCCAAAGACAAGCAAGACGACGGCGGTTTTGGTCAGGAACCCCCTGCCAGCGGCCACTGACTGACGCAAGAAACCACGCTTCCGCGCGGCTGGCATCACCCATGCTTCAGCGGGTACGCCGACGCCGCGCTTCCCTCGGATCGAGCACCAGCGGTCGATAGATCTCCACCCGGTCTCCGTCATGCAAGAGTTCGTCCGGCGTGACCTTGCGCCCGAAGATGCCCAGCCTTGCCGGATCCACAGCCGCGACCGGCAACATCGGTGCGATCCCGCAGGCCGCGATAGCCTGCATGACGGTGCTGCCAGCGGGCACTTTAGCCCATCGTCTTACCACCTGCGATGCCACATCGACGTGGATCACCTCGATCGTGAGGGTGCGTTCAGCCATAGACCCGCTCGGCCTCGCGACAGAAGTCGTCCACCATGCGCCCGGCCAAGCCCTGGAAACCCAGTTTCAATGCGCCACCGCCTAGTCGGCCCGCGTAGTCGAAATCGAGTGCGAAAGCGATCTTGCAACCCTCGTCACCCAACGCGATGAAATCCCACACACCCTCCAGACTGCGAAACGGACCGTCGACCAGGCTCATCTGCAGGCGCCGCGGCGGGTCAACCACATTGCGCGTGGTGAAACTCTGCCGTAAGCCGGCAAACCTGAGATCCAGGCGCGCCACCAGCACATCCTCATGACGCTCCACCACCTCGGCGCCGGCACACCACGCGAAGCGTTTTGGGTATGCTTCAACCGCATTGACCAGGTCGAACATCTGCGCAGGCGAGTATTTCACCAGTGCGCTGCGACGAATTTGGATCACTTGAACTCTCGATGCTTTTGTATTCATCCTTGAATGCGAGAATCAAGAAGCACCCATCCATGGTTGCACCCAATGGTTTCTGCACTCGTCCTTGCATGCAAAGATCAAACGGGCATCCATCCATGGATGCACTCTTAATCAGAGCGCTGCCCCTGAAGGGCGCGCAGGCAAGGCGGCCGCCCAGCGCCCGAGTTTAACGGACATGGCCAAAGCGAAGAACAAGGACAAGAGCGGCAGCGGCACGATCGCGCTCAACAAGCGTGCGCGCTTCGAATACCACATCGACCAGCGCTTCGAAGCCGGTGTGGTGCTGCAGGGCTGGGAGCTGAAGGCGCTGCGCGCCGGGCGGATCAATTTTGGCGACAGTTACGCCGTCGTCCTGAAGAACGAAATTTTCCTGGTCGGCAGTTCAATACCACCCCTGATCAGCGCATCCACGCACGTGATCGCCGAGGACCGGCGCACGCGCAAACTGCTGCTCCACCGCAACGAGATCGACCAGTTGGTCGGCGCGGTCGAGCGCAAAGGCTACACCCTGGTCCCTACCGCGATGTACTGGAAGGGCAACAAAGTCAAGGTCGAGATTGGCCTGGCCCGCGGCAAGCAGGAGCACGACAAGCGCGATGCCGAAAAGCAGCGCGACTGGCAGATCGAGAAGCAGCGCACCATGCGAGCGCACAATCGAGAATAGCCGGAACCTCACTCAACACCAAGGACGAACACCGCACGCCACTCAGACGGCCGCCTGTGCTCAGGCGAACGGATCATCCAGCACGATGGTGTCCTCGCGATCCGCGCCCGTAGCCACCAGCGCCAGGCGGCAGCCGGAGAGCTCCTCCACCGCGCGCAGATAGGCTCGGGCCGCAGGCGGCAGCTTGTTCCAGTCGCGGATGCCCGCGGTCGATTCTTCCCAGCCCGGGAATTCGAGATACACCGGCTTGCACTCGTCCCAGCCGTCCGCGTCGAGCGGTGCCAGTTCGCGACGTTTGCCACGGTATTCATAGGCAATACAAACCTTGATCGTACCCAGGCCGTCGAGGACATCGAGCTTGGTGATCGCCAGGCCGTTGATGCCGTTGATCTGGGTGGCGCGCTTGAGCGCGACCAGGTCGATCCAGCCACAGCGACGCGGGCGGCCTGTGCTGGCACCGAACTCGTTGCCCTTCTTGCGCAGCAGCTCTCCCATGTCATCGTGCAGCTCGGTTGGGAATGGGCCACTACCCACGCGCGTTGCATAGGCCTTGCAGATGCCGAGCACGTAGTCGATGTCCTGCGCGCCCACGCCAGTCCCCGCCAGCGCTCCGCCAATGGTGGTGTTGGACGAGGTGACGTACGGATAGGTGCCGTGGTCGATGTCCAGCAACGCACCTTGTGCCCCTTCGTACAGGATGTTGGCGCCTTCCTTGCGCAAGTCGTGCAGGATGGTGGCGACATCGTCGACCAGCGGGCGGATGTACTCGCCCCAGGTCAGCGCATCCTTCAGCACGGTGTCAAAGTCGACCGGCTCGGCCTTCAACCACTGGGTCAGAATGAAGTTGTGGTAATCGACGGCGGTCTTCAGCAGCGCCGGCAGTTCATGCGGATACATCAGGTCAGCCACGCGGATGGAACGGCGGGCGACCTTGTCCTCGTAGGCTGGACCGATACCGCGGCCGGTCGTGCCGATGGCCTTGCCACCAGCCGCGATCTCACGCGCTTTGTCCACCGCGATGTGGTACGGCATGATCAACGGTGTGGCAGGACTGATCTTGACCCGTGAACGCACCTCGACGCCGTTGGCTTCAAGCTCTGCGATCTCCTTGATCAGTGCCTCGGGAGAGAGCACCACGCCGTTGCCGATTAGGCACAGTGCATCGTCGCGCAAGATGCCCGAGGGAATCAGGTGCAACACGGTCTTCTTGCCCTTGATCACCAGCGTGTGGCCGGCGTTGTGGCCGCCCTGGAAGCGCGCCACGGCACTGACCCGCTCGGTCAGCAGGTCGACGATCTTGCCCTTGCCTTCGTCGCCCCACTGCGCACCCAGAATGACTACTGACTTGCCCATGACTTTCTCGCTCGACGTATGCATTGATAACGGCTCCGCTGCGGGAGCTGGAAGACAGGGGCACCGATGGTCCATGGAATGCGTCCGTGACTGCTGGCCGCTGTTGCAGCCCCGTGTCTATTCCCTGGGACTACTTCTTCGGCGCGGGGTCGCCGAAGTACTGCAGGAAGGGTGAATCCGGCTTCAGCACCAGCACACCCCTGCCGTCCTCCATCGACGTCCGGTACGCGGCCAAGCTGCGATAGAACGCGTAGAACTCCGGATCCTGGTTGTAGGACTGCGCATAGATCTGCGCAGCCTTCGCGTCGCCCTCGCCCTTCACCTTGGCGGCATCGCGGTTGGCATCAGCCTCCAACACCTGGGCCTGGCGATCGGCGTCGGCCTTGATCTTTGCTGCCGATTCCTGGCCGGTGTAGCGAAGCTCGTTGGCCAGTTGAAGTCGTTCCGCGCGCATCCGCTTGTAGACGGATTCGCTGACCTCGTTCGGCAGGTCGATGCGCTTGATCCGCACGTCGACCACGGCGATGCCCAGGTTCTTGCGCGCCGACGCATCGGTTTGCGCACGCACCCGTTCCGTGATGTCCTTGCGCCCGCCCGAGATCAGATCGGGCAGAGTTCGTGCGTTGAACTCGAAACGCAGCGCGTCCTTGACGATCGGCGTCAGCCGCTGCGCGGCCTGCAACTGGTCGCCGCCGGTGGCACGATAGTATTCGGCGTTGTCGACGATGCGCCACTTGACGTAGAAGTCGACATTGACGCTCTTTTTCTCGGAGGTGAAATAACGTTCCGGCGGCGCATCCAGTGACAGGATGCGCTTGTCGAAGTGGATCACCTGCTGGATCACCGGCAGTTTGAAATGCAGCCCAGGCTGATACTCGGCCTGCACGATGCGGCCAAACTGCAGTACCAAGGCACTATGGCCTTCCTTGACCACAAACATGCTGCTCAGGACGAGCAGGATCACCACGAAGGCCACGACGGCGGCAACGATCCTCTTCATCATTGAGCTCCCTTGCCGCTTGCACTGCTGGCGGACGCCGGCACCGACACCACGGCACTGATCTGATCAGTCCCCTTGCCGATGTCGGAACCTTGCGTCGATGGCAAATTGATGATGTTGCGACCGCTGGAATCGTCGACAACCTTGGTGTTGTGGGCCATCACCTGCTCCATGGTTTCCAGCCACAGTCGTTTGCGGGTCACCACCGGTGCCGCCTTGTACTGCGCCAGCATCAAGTCGAAGCGCGCGGTATCACCCTGCGCGCGTGCAACCCGCTCGGCCTTGTAGCCGGCGGCCTCGGCCGCGATCCGGGACGCTTCACCGCGCGCCACGGGAACCACCTTGCTGGAATAGGCCAACGCAGCGTTTTCGATGCTCTGCTTGTCCTCGCGCGCGTTGTTCACGTCGTCGAAGGCATCCTTCACCTCATCCGGCGGCGCCACGTTCTGGAAGCTGACCTCGGTGACGCGCAATCCCGAGTTGTAGCCGTCCATGGTCTTCTGCAGGGCCTGCTGGGCCTGGGTCACCAGGGTGGCCCCGGCCGCAGACAACACCTGGTCCATGTCACTGCTGCCGATCACGCCACGTACGGCAGCCTCAGCCGCGGCGCTGATGGTGCCATCCGGGTCGGTCAGGGAGAACAGGTACTTGCGCGAATCATCCACCTGGTACTGCATGGTGAAGTCGATCGTTATGATGTTCTCGTCGCGGGTCAGCATCGCCACCTTGTCGTTGACCGAGCGAATCCGCGTGGCCTCGACTTTGGTGACCGATTCTATCGGCTGCGGCAGCTTCAGGTGGAAGCCAGGCGGCAAGGTTCGCGAGTACTGGCCGAAACGCAGCACCACGCCCTGCTGGCGCGCGCCGACGATGGTGTAGCTGCTGAACAGCAGGCCGACCACGATCAAGACCACGATTCCGGTCAGGATGCTGCCGGGCCCGTGGCCCAACTTTCCACCACGGCTCTTCAACTTCGCCAGCAAGTCGTCCAGCGGCGATTTGCCGCTCGGGCGCTTGCGGCTCCACGGATCGTTCTGCCCGTTCTTTCCGGGTTCATTCCATGCCACGAGTCAGTCTCCTTGAAGCCGTCGGGAGGCCGGCAACGACGGCCGGAACATGCCTTGCGCCATCCGGAAAAATGCCGGAGGGCAACGAAATGCGCCACGCAGCTTCGCGGCGCGCACAAACAGGATGCATTCTAGCAGAGCCAACTGAAATCGTGCGCTGGAAAACGCGTCAGCCGACGTCATTCAGGAGCTCTCGCAACAACCGTGCTTCGGTTGCATCGCCCCCACTGAGTGGTGCGATAACGCTGCGCGGCGCATCAATACGCAGTTGCCAGCCGTCTTCGTCGACAGTCTCGCCACTGATTGCACCGGCGGCCTTCAGCCGGGCATGCAGCCGCCCCGCCGACAGTGGCAAATGCAGCGGTGACTGCACCCGCTCACCACCCAACAGTTCCCCCAGCGCCTGACGCAAGAGGTCGAGACCCTCACCCGTGGCCGCAGACAACCACACCCGTAGCGGCTTGCCGGTGCCATCCCGTTCGATCCGTGGCTCGGCCCCGGCGAGGTCGATCTTGTTCATCACATGCAGTTGCGCTATCTCGCCAGCATCGATTTCCTCGAGCACGGTGTCGACGACGTGGTGAAGTCGCGCACGGTCCTCGTCCGCCGCATCGCTGACGTGCAGCAGCAGGTCGGCGTCACGCGCCTCGGCCAGAGTGGCGCGAAAGGCGGCCACCAGATCGTGCGGAAGCTCGCGGATGAAGCCGACGGTGTCCGCGATAACCGCCGGACCGCAACTGAGATCGTCCAGCTTGCGCACGGTGGGATCGAGCGTGGCGAATAACTGGTCAGCAGCGTAGACGTCGCCGGTCGTCAGTGCGTTGAACAGGGTCGACTTGCCGGCGTTGGTATAGCCGACCAGGGCCACTCGCGGTACGGTGTTGCGCAGCCGCGCGCGGCGTTGCTGGCCCCGCTGCGTCTGAACCTTCTCCAGACGTTTGGTCAGCACCTTGACACGTATGCCGAGCAGGCGACGGTCGGTTTCCAGCTGGGTTTCGCCCGGACCGCGGTTACCGATGGCACCGCCTCGCTGAGCGTCCAGGTGGGTCCAGCCGCGCACCAGACGGGTCGCCAGGTGCTTGAGCTGGGCCAGCTCTACTTCCAGCTTGCCTTCATGCGAGCGAGCGCGCTGGGCGAAGATGTCCAGGATCAGTCCGGCGCGATCGACCACGCGCACGCCTAGGTGCTTCTCCAGGTTGCGTTCCTGCACCGGGGTCAGCAGATGGTCGACCAGGACCACGTCGGCCTCCAGCGCCCGCGCCGCCTCGGCGACCTCGTCGGCCTTGCCGCTGCCGATGTAATAGCGCGGATTGGGATCCTCGACGCGGGCACTGACAGCGCCCAGCACTTCAGCTCCGGCGGACTTCACCAGTTCGGTGAACTCCTCGGCCCGTCGTGCGGTGTCGCCCTCGCCACGCGAATGCGGCAGCACCAGGAGCGCGCGATCGCCTTTCTTCTGTCGGTCAAACACGGATGGACGTGATCCTTCAGGAACAAACCAACGTCATGCGGGCTGAGCGTCCCTGAATCAAGCGCTCGCGTCGGTAGCGGCTGCGTCATCCGACAGCTGGTCGTGGCTTTCATGCCCGTCAGGGCCGTTGTTTATGCGCACGTTGCGGCTGGGCACCACGGTGGAGATGGCGTGTTTGTAGACCATCTGGCTGACCTGGTTACGCAGCAGCACCACGAACTGGTCGAACGATTCCACCGTTCCCTGCAGCTTGATACCGTTGACCAGATAGATCGCCACCGGCACCCGCTCACGCCGAAGCGCATTCAGGAATGGATCTTGCAACGATTGCCCCTTGGACATTTCTTGTTCTCCCCTCGCCACGAACAGACCGGAGAAAAAACGCCAGCGGCGCCCCGGTCCAACATGACTGGATGTTAACCGCTTTCAAATGCTTGATGAAAGAACATTTTTTCACAAAAGAAGTGCAGCGGATCACGGGGACGACATTGCGTCGACCGATCTGTCCAGAAAAAGCCGCAAAGCGGTGGTGGCGCGTTCGAGCAGGGCCGGCTGATCAGGCTCGAACATCCGGGCACCGTGGTCGCTGCGCAACCAGGTGATCTGGCGCTTGGCGAGCTGGCGGGTAGAAGAAATGGCCCGCTCGCGGAAGTGCGCGGCATCGCACAGGCCATCCAGATGCTCCCAGGCCTGTCGGTAGCCCACGGCGCGGATCGAGGGAAGATCGGCATGAAGGTCCTCCCGCACGCGCAGCGCGCGCACCTCGTCGAGAAAGCCCTCGTCCAGCATGGCGTCGAAACGTCGCGCGATTCGCGCATGCAAACGCTCGCGATCCGCCGGAAGCAGTGCCAGCTTGAGTACACGCCAGGGAAAGCGCGTCGGCGAGCGGCGGACCTGCTGCAGTTCCGACAGCGGACGCCCGGTCAGCTCGAACACTTCGAGCGCCCGCTGCAGCCGCTGCGTGTCCTTGCTGGCAATCCGGCTGGCCGCGACGGAATCCAGTTGCGCCAGCCGCGCATGCATCGCAGGCCAGCCCACCCGGCGCGCCTCGGCAGCCAGCCGCGCCCGGGTTGATGGATCGGCTTCAGGCAAATCGGAAAGTCCGTGCTGCAGCGCGCGGAAGTACAGTCCGGTGCCACCGACAAGCAGGGGCACCCGGCCCCGCTGGCTGACCTGCCGCATCTGCGACAGCGCATCGACAGAGAAATCGGCGGCCGAATAAGGTTGGGCCGGATCGCGGATGTCGAGCAGGGCGTGTGGGTAGCGTGCCAGCGTCGCGGGGTCTGGCTTCGCCGTTCCGATGCTCATGCCGCGATAGACCAGCGCCGAATCGACGCTGATCAGGTCAAGCGCGAAACGATCGCTCAACTGGCAAGCCAGAGCGGTCTTGCCCGACGCGGTGGGGCCCATCAGAAAAATGGCAAGCGGACGTTGATCGATGGGCATGTGCCGATTGTAAGCGGGTCGCCGTCCGTGCACCGCACACATGGCAGCCTTGCGCCGAACGCACAAGGTCCGCGCGATGACGCGGGCCTCGCACTTCCATCCGCGGTGAA
>JBDTEG010000168.1:0-11341 GCA_039922695.1 Rhodanobacter sp.
GCCAGTATCTCGATCGACTGCAGCAGGTTGTGCGCGATCAGCGGCAACATCACATTGAGCTGGAAGTTGCCGGACTGGCCGGCAATGGTGATGGAAGCGTCGTTGCCGATGACCTGCGCGGCGACCATCGCGACTGCCTCGGGAATCACCGGGTTGACCTTGCCCGGCATGATCGACGACCCCGGCTGCAGCGCCGGCAGCGCGATTTCGCCCAGGCCGGCCAGCGGGCCGGAGTTCATCCAGCGCAGATCGTTGGCAATCTTCATCAGCGCCACCGCCAACGTCTTCAGCGCGCCGGACAATTCCACTGCCGCATCCTGCGCCGCCATGCCCTCGAAATAATTTTCCGCGGACTCGAATCTCAGCCCGGTGATCTTCTTCAACTGCGCGGCCATCGCCGGACCGAATTGCGGGTCAGCATTGATGCCGGTGCCCACCGCCGTGCCACCCTGCGGCAGCCGGCGCATGCGCTTCATCGCATCCTCGATGCGCTCGATCGCCGAGCCGATCTGCGCCGCCCAGCCCGACAGCTCCTGTCCGAAAGTGATCGGCATCGCATCCATCAGATGCGTCCGCCCTGTCTTTGGCGTGTTCTTCAACTCGCGTGCCCGTTTGTCGATGGCTTTCTTCAGGTGCTTGAGCGCCGGCAGCAAGCGCTCGCTGGTGATCAGCGTGGCACTGACGTGGATCGCGGTGGGGATCACGTCGTTGGAACTCTGTCCGTAGTTCACATGGTCGTTCGGATGTACCTTCGCGCCTGCCGCCACCGCGAGGTGGGCGATGACCTCGTTGGCATTCATGTTGGTGCTGGTACCGGAGCCGGTCTGGAAGATATCGATCGGAAACTGCGCATCGTACTCACCCTGCGCCACGGCCATCGAAGCCCTGCGGATCGCCGCCGACTGATTCTTCCCCAGATGACCCATCGACAGATTGACCTCGGCCGCCGCCGCCTTGATCAGGCCCAGCGCGCGGATGAACTGGCGCGGCAGATGCAGGCCGGAGATCGGGAAATTGTCGATCGCGCGCTGCGTCTGCGCGCCATACAGCGCATCGCCGGGTACTTTCAGCTCACCCATGCTGTCCTGCTCGATGCGATAGGTAGTCATGCGCCGTGATCCTTTAGGTTGGGAAGACAAACTTTCAAGGTAAGCCTGATCCGCGCCAATTCAAGAGCCGCCACCGTTTTGGCACGATCCGACGGGTCGCGGCTGCCGTTGTAGAATGCGCGATTGCCTGGCCTGCCGGAATCCAACTCGATGTCCTCTCACGCCCTCACTGCCCTGTCGCCGCTGGACGGCCGCTACGCCGGCAAGGTCGCGGCGCTGCGCCCCATTTTCAGCGAGTTCGGCCTGATGCATCGCCGCGTGCAGGTGGAGGTCGAGTGGCTTCTGGCGCTGGCCGCCGAGGCGGGAATCACCGAATTGGCCCCGTTTGCCGCCGGCCAGGTTGCCACGCTGAGGGCCATCACGGAGAACTTCAGCGAGGCCGACGGAGAGCGAATCAAGGCGATCGAGGCCACCACCAACCACGACGTCAAGGCAGTGGAATACTTCATCAAGGAAAAGATCGGCGCCGACAGCGGCCTTGCCCGGGCGAAAGAGTTCGTGCACTTCGCCTGCACCAGCGAGGACATCAACAACCTGTCCTACGCACTGATGCTGCGCGACGCGCGCGAGCTGGTGCTGTTGCCGCAGCTCGACGCGGTGATTGCCGCACTGCGCGACCTGGCGCACGCAAACGCATCGCTGCCGATGCTCTCGCGCACCCACGGCCAGACCGCCTCGCCAACCACGCTGGGCAAGGAAATCGCCAACGTGGTCGCGCGGCTGGAGCGCCAGCGCAGGCAACTGGTGGGAGTCGAAGTCTCCGGCAAGATCAATGGGGCGGTCGGCAACTACAACGCCCACCTCATCGCCTATCCGGACGTGGACTGGCAGGCGTTCTCTCAGCGCTTCGTGGAAAGCCTTGGCCTCGACTACAACGCATACACCACGCAGATCGAGCCACACGACAACATTGCCGAATACTGCGATGCCGTGCGCCGCGCCAACGTCATCCTGATCGACCTGGCCCGCGACGTCTGGGCCTATATCTCGCTGGGCTACTTCAAGCAGACGTTGAAGGCCGGCGAAGTGGGCTCCTCCACCATGCCGCACAAGGTCAACCCGATCGACTTCGAGAACGCCGAAGGCAATTTCGGACTGGCCAACGCGCTGCTGGGGCATTTCGCGGAAAAGCTGCCGATCAGCCGCTGGCAGCGCGACCTCACCGACTCCACCGTGCTGCGCGCGCTGGGCACCGCGTTCGGGCACGGCGTGGTCGCGCTGGAATCCTTGAGGAAGGGTCTGGGCAAACTCAACGTCAACGCCGACCGCATCAGCGCCGACCTCGACGCAAGCTGGGAAGTGCTGGCCGAGGCCGTGCAAACGGTGATGCGCCGCTACGGCTTGCCGCAGCCCTACGAGCAACTGAAAGCCCTGACCCGCGGCCACGGCATCACCCGCGATTCGATGCGCGAGTTCGTCAACGCGCTCGAGCTTCCGGCGCAGGCCAGGCAGCGCTTGCTTGAGCTGACACCGGGAAGCTACACGGGCCTGGCCGAGCGGATGGCGAACGACATCTGACCCCTCGAACCCTCGTCAGATTCCGCAGAGGGCGCGCTCACTGCAGCGCCCTTGGCCTTGATCGGCAACTGACCTGCCCTCGAGCATCAACTGCGAGCGAGCTTCCTCGAGAGGAGGCTCGCACAGGGCCTGGCTCTTCGCTACGCCGCTTTTCCGGCAGAGCTTTCCGCCTGCATCGCGGCCTGTACCTTGGGCCGTGCCGCCACGCGCTGCTGGAACGCCGCCAACGCCTTGAACTCGGACAGGTCCAGGCCCACCTTGCCGGCCCAGTTGGTGATCGTGAACAGGTACGCGTCGGCTCCGGTGAAATGATCGCCCACCAGCCAGTCCTGCTTCGCCAGTAACGCGTCCAGCGGGGCATAGCGCTTGCGCAGGTACTCCTTGCGCTCCTGGCGTAGCTGGTCGGACGTGGCCGGGTTGAACAACGGGCTGTAGGACTTGTGCAGCTCGGAATTGATGTAGCCGAGGAACTCCTGCAAGCGGTAGCGCGGCAGCGTGCCATTGGCAGGAGCCAGCTTGCTCTCGGGCTTCAGGTCGGCCAGGTACTGCACGATGGCCGTGCCCTCGGTCAGCAACTCTCCGCTGTCCAGCTGCAGGGCCGGCACGTAGCCCTTCGGGTTGATTTCCAGATAGTCATCACCGTTCTCGGTGCGCTTGGTCTTGCCGTCGACCTTGACCAACTGCAGCGGAATGCCCGCTTCCATGGCCACGATATGAGGCGAGAGCGAACAGGCACCAGGCATGTAATACAGTTTCATGTGCTTCCTCCAGGGAAAAGGGATGATTCACCATGCGGGGCCGCAACCTTCCGCCCCGCACAACAAGTTGATCATAGCGGCGCATGGTAACTGATGGATACTATCTAACCGTCAGATAGTGCAAAATGTGGTTACCGCATGGTTACTGCAGCACCAGGAGGATTCCACGCGTGGGTCTGTCCATACGCAAAAGCAAGGTGGAAACGCCGCCGCCCGCCTGCCCTCTGACCGAGAGCCTGGCGCTGCTGCGCGGCGCGTGGGCACCGAACGTGATCTGGTACCTCAGTGCCGAGCCACGCCGCTTCGGCGAGTTGCGTCACGACATTCCACGTATTTCGGCACGCGTGCTGAGCGCGCGGCTGCGCGAACTGGAAGCGCGGGGGTTGGTGACACGGCATCTGCTGGATACCTCGCCGCCTTCGGCGGAATACGCGCTGACCGAGCTTGGCCGCGAATTGCTGCCCGCGATTCATGCGCTGGCCCACGTCGGGCAGACGCTCCTCGCCCAGTGGGGTGGCTCGAACAAGCACAAGCCAGCCCAGGCCAATTCTCAGCTGATCTCGACGCCGCGACAGCCGGCGGGCAGTGCGCGTCCTTCGGCGAGGCGAGCGTAGGACGGGCACTGCCCGCCGGCTTCTCTACATCCATGCGAGCTGCAATCACTCGACGTCGTCGGAACCTTCGTTGACACCTTCGAACAGGAACGTCGACAGGTAGCGCTCACCGGTATCGGGGAGCATCGCGAGCAGCACCGAGCCCTCTGCAGCATCCTTCGCTACTTCCAGCGCGGCGGCCAGGGTGGCGCCGGCGGAAATGCCCACGAAGATGCCCTCTTTCTGTGACAGCGCGCGCGAGGTGTCGCGGGCCAGCACATCGTCGATGAGCACGATCCGGTCGACGATGTCCCGGTTGAGCACTCCCGGGACGAAGTCCGGCGTCCAACCCTGGATCTTGTGCGGATGCCATTCCTGGTCCGAAAGCAGCGCGGCTACCGCAGGCTCGCTGGCGACCACCTTCACTGCCGGGCGCGCCAGCTTCAGCATTTCGCCCACGCCGGTCAGGGTGCCGCCGGTGCCCCAGCCGGTCACGAAGTAATCCAGCCGCCGGCCGGCAAAGTCGCTGAGGATTTCCGGCGCGGTGGTGTTTCGGTGATAGGCCGGATTGGCCTCGTTCTCGAACTGATCGGCCAGGAACCAACCATGCTCCTTCGCCAGCTCCGCCGCCTTCACCACCATGGCGGTGCCGCGGCCAGCCGCTGGGGTCAACAGGACCTTGCCGCCATAGGCGCGGATCAGTTTGCGACGTTCGACCGAAAAGGACTCGGCCATCACTGCCACGAATGGGTAGCCACGCGCGGCGCACACCGCAGCCAGCGCCACGCCGGTGTTGCCCGAGGTAGCTTCAACCACGGTCTGGCCCGGCTTCAGGACTCCGCGCTGTTCGGCGTCCAGGATGATTGCGAGCGCAAGCCGGTCCTTGACCGAGCCCGCCGGGTTGAATGCCTCGATCTTCACATAGACCGTGACGTGTTCCGGGGCCAGATGATGGAGTTTCACGATCGGCGTGTTGCCGATGGTGTCCAGGATGCTGTCGTAAATCATGGGTGACTCCTTGGAAAGTCCGAGATGTGGTCCGATCGGCGGACACATGTGCGTCGCGCATCATGCGCCGAGCCGACAAGATTCAACAGGCCATCCCGGGTGTGACCGCGATGGCTTCCTGGCGCCGCTACGAATCATCCGCCTTTTCCGCAAATGAACTTCCGGACTGCACATATGCCGGCGTGGCATTGGCCCCGAAGCATTTGGCATGATACGCAGATAGCCGTGTAGACGTCCATATATGATGGTGTCCAAAGCCCGAAATCCACGCGGTCAGTCCAGCCCGGCAAAAGCTCGCCACGCCAGGCGAGTACGCGTCATGCGATGTGCGCGCGACTCCTCCACGTGCTCACGCACAAGCTCCGAACGCCTGCAGACCACCGTCCATGACGTTTGCCCGACTGAGCTACCTGATGGCCATCGCGGACTCCGGCCTCAACGTCACCATGCTGTTGAGCGCATGTGCGCCACCCAGCCCGGCTTGAGGTCACCGGATGATGGCGGGTTGCCCGCCGCGGTGCGCATGGCAAGGATTGCCGCATTGGCGCCAGCGCAGCGGACCAGGGCAGCGGACCAGGGCAGCCGGGCCGTCCTGAAAGCCGTACCAGGCAGCCCCATCCTGGAAGAACGCGACATCCGGTCGGGCGGCGGATTGCGAGTGGGCAGGCGAACCCGTAGGCTCGGCATTCCACCTTGGGGAATGTCGATCATGCGTTCATGCCGCGTAGCGATCTGGACTGCCGCCATCACGGCGCTGTTGCTGGCCGGTTGTTCGTCCGGCGCATCGGGACCTGTACCGGCTGCCACTGCCCCCACCCCGGCACCTGCCGCCTCGGCCAGCCCGGTTGCCAGTGCCGATCAAGGCGCTGCGCTGGCCAGTGCCGTGGATACCTTCATCAACGGTGCGTTCGAGCACAATCCGGTATTCGCCGCCAGTGCCGGCAAACACGAGTTCGACGGCAAGCTGCCCGATTACAGCGCCGCGGGCCTGAAAGCCACGGTGGACTGGCTGCACGCGCAACGTGAGAGATTCGGCGCCTTCAGCGACGATGAACTCGATGCCCAGGGCCGTTTCCGCCGCGACTATGTGCTGGCCGTGATCGACGGCCAGCTGTTCTGGCTGGAGGATTCCCGCGCTCCGTACAAGAACCCCTCCTTCTACACGGGCGACCTGTCGCCCAGCATGTATTTGACCCGTCCGTACGCGCCACTGGCACAACGCATGGCCGCGTTTGTCAGTTACCAGGAGGCGCTGCCCAAGGCATTGGCACAAATCCGGGCCAACCTCCAGTTACCGCTACCCGCCACGTACATCGACCTCGGCGTCAATTCGTTCGGCGGTTACGCCAGTTTCTTCAAGAAGGACGTTCCAGGCATCTTCGCGGGCGTCAAGGATGATGCGCTGCAGGCGCGCTTCAAGGCCAGCAATGCGGCAGCCATCAAGGCTTCGCAAGGGCTGGCTGACTGGCTGAAGGCACAGGAACCACATGCAACCGGCGACTTTGCGCTCGGCGCCGAGAAGTTCTCGAAGATGCTGCATGCCACCGAGCTGGTCGACCTGCCGCTGGACAAGCTCAAGGCGATCGGGGAGTCAGACCTGCAGCGCAACCTCGATGCGCTCAAGCAGGCCTGCGACCAGTTTGCGCCCGGCAAGTCGCTGAAGGCTTGCGTGGCCAGGGAGAGCGCCGACAAGCCGGTGGGCGGCGCCGTGGAAGGTGCACGCAGGCAGCTGGCGAGCCTGCGCCAGTTCATCGTCGACAAGGGCCTGGTCAGCATCCCCGGCACCGAACAAGCCAAGGTCGAGGAAGCTCCCCCGTTCAACCGCTGGAACTTCGCTTACATCGAAATCCCCGGCCCGTACGAAAAGAACCTGCCGTCGGTCTACTACATCGCGCCGCCAGATCCGAGCTGGAGCAAGGCCGAGCAGGAAGCGTACGTACCCGGCAAGGCCGCCCTGCTGTTCGTGACGGCACATGAGGTGTGGCCCGGCCACTTCCTGCAGTTCCTGCACGCCAACCGGGCGCACTGGAAGTTTGGCCAGTTGTTCGTCGGCTACGCCTACGCCGAAGGCTGGGCGCATTACGCCGAAGAGATGATGTTTGACGCCGGCGTCGATGGCGCCACGCCCGAAGTCCATATCGGCCAGCTCACCAATGCCCTGCTGCGCGACGTGCGTTTCCTTTCCGCCATCGGCCTGCACACCGGCGGCATGACCGTGGCCCAATCCGAACAGATGTTCCGCGACAAGGCCTTCCAGGATCCCGGCAATGCCCGCCAGCAAGCTGCTCGCGGCACCTACGATCCGGCCTACCTCAACTACACCATGGGCAAGCTGATGATCTTGCAGCTGCGCCAGGACTGGATCGCCGCGCATCCGGAGCCGAACGCACTGAAGGCGTTCCACGATCAGTTCCTCGGCTACGGCGGCCCGCCCATTCCGCTGGTGCGGCAGCAGATGCTGGGCGGCAAGGTCGAGGCGAAGTTGTGGACGAAAGACGAGGTGGCCACGCCTGCGCCTGCACAAACCGCGAAAGCCGCGCGCTGAGTCCGGGCCGGCACGGCGCGGTTCCGCGCTTATTTCGCTTCACGGCACCGGGAGCGTCACCGCCGTTTGATCCGCCACTTCCCGGCGTCGCATACTGCGGCCGGCCATGCCGCGACGCGGGCAAGAAAACATGACGCACCACAAGCCGGTCTTGCTGATATTCGGACTGCTGGCACTGGCCGGTTGCCAGACGATTTCGCGGCGTCCGGCACCGCCAGATCTGATCGGCGCCGCCGCGCCGGATGGCTTTCCGGCGAGCGTGCGTTTGGTCACCACCGACCTGAAAACCTTCACCGCGCTGGCACCGGAATTTTTCAGTGGCATCCGTGCAGCAGCAAACGACGGACCGGTGGATATCCTGGCGCTGTCTGGCGGAGGCTCCGGCGGCGCCTATGGGGCCGGTGTGTTGGCGGGCATGAGCCGCGCGCATGCACGTCCGCAATTCGACATGGTGACCGGAGTGAGCGCCGGCGCGCTGCTCGCGCCATTCGCCTTCCTCGGGCCAGACTGGGATGCGCGCATGCGAGAGGCGTTCACCGGTGAGCGCAGCGCACGACTGCTGCGATCACCCACCCGCACGGTGCTGGCGCGACTGTTTTCGCCGCGCGGATTGCCGCATCACAATGCGCTGTTCCTGCTGGTCGACCACTTTGTCACGCCACAGATGATCGATGCCATCGCCCAGGCGGCAGCGACCGGCCGCCGGTTGGTGGTGGCAACGACTGATCTGGACAAGCACGAGACCGTGCTGTGGAATCTGGGCGAGATAGCCCAGCGTGGTGGCCCCGCTGCGCGTCACCTGATTCGCGACGTATTGATTGCCTCGGCCAGCGTGCCCGGCGTGTTCCCCCCGGTGCTGATCCGCGTGCACGAAGGCAACCGCGAGTACGACGAAATGCACGTGGACGGCGGCGTCACCACGTCCGTGTTCAGCACGCCCCTCATCGCCGGCGTACAGTCCACCGACTTGCCACAGTTGCGCGGCGCGCACCTGTACATGATCGTCAACGGCCAGCTCGCGCGCACGCCGCAGACGACGCCCTACAACACCATCGACATCATTTCCAACGCCCTCGCTGCCGAAATGACCTACAAGACCCGCGAAGCCATCGTTGACAATATCTCCGCGGCGCACCGGTTGCACATGCAGTTCAGCCTCACTGAAGTCCCGGTCGACTATCCGCAAACCAGCTTCATCGACTTCAACCGCGCACACATGCTGGCGCTGTTCAATTACGCGGCAGACTGCGCAGCATCGGGTCTGGTATGGATGACGCCGGCCCAGTCGATCGAACGCAACATGGGACCGCATACGGTCGTCGACAGCAATGCGGGCATTTCATGTCCGGCGTCACCGGGGCAGCACTGAACCTCAGTGAGACAGATTGGCACGGGCGCAGCCAGCAGCACAGTTGACGCGCAGGCAATCAGCCGGGAGACTTTTGCTGCCGGCAGCACTGGACCCGCGCGGCGAGATCTCGGAGCACATGGGAAACGGGCGCACCACCTTCATCGGCTTGATCGGGATCCAGGGCGAGCAGCAACCGGGTGATCAGCGGCGACACGTCCTGGCGGATGCGCTGGCCTTCGGTAGTCAGCGACAGATGGCGGCGGCGTCGATCATGCGGATCGTGTCGAGGTCTCAACAGACCGCGCTGGCTGAGCAGGTAAATCGCCCGTGACAGCGAACCGGCATCGCGATCCAGCTGCCGGGAAAAATGGGTCAGCGTATGTCCGTTGCCCTCGGCCATGCCCGAGATGATCAGCCATTGGAAGACCGACAGGCCGTGCGGCAGCAGCAGCTCCTCGATGGCCTGCTGCAAGCCCTTGTGCAGGCGTTCCACCGCCAGCAACAAGTCGCGCATGCCGGCATGCCCGGCACCCATTGTCGACTGCGGGCCATCGACGATGGCGCTCGACACACTCACCGGAACACCTTCTGCAACAGGGTCACCACAACCCCGAGCGCGGCGAGCATCGCTATCATGATGAAGTGATCGATGTTGGCCAGCAGCGACGCCTGCTGACTGAGCATCTGCGCCACGCGCGCCACCGCGATCTGGCCGGCCTGCGCCGGTCCGACGCTGGTGGTCAGCGCAGCCTGCAAATGCTGGACAGTGGCCTGGTAGACCGGGCTGTCGGGTGTCACCTGCGCGTTGAGCGCGTTGTAATGCACGGTAGTGCGCCACTGCTGGCCAAGCGTGGCGACCGTGATGCCCAGCGCGATGCCGGCCTGGGCGAGCATGTTCTTCAGTTGCTGCGCATTGGAGAACAGCGTCTCGTCGTTTTCCATCTGGCGAAACGTCTGCATCGCGGCAATCGGCAGCACGGTCAGCAGGAAGACGTTGTAGCAGGCCAGCGCCGGCAGGACATGCCACCAGGGATCGGCGGACGGATCGATCCGCGCCAGCATGATGCCGAACAGGCTCAGCGCCACGAAACCGGTGATCCAGAACTTTCGCGGTGCCGGATGCTTCGGCAACAGCCTGGAGACCACCGTGAACGTCGCGGCCGCGGCCAGCGCCCCGATCGCCTCGAAATGTCCCACCGTTGCCCACGAATAGCCCAGGGTCCGCTGCAGCATCACCGGTATGACATAGTTGTTCGCACCCAGCATCAGATAGCCGAACAGGAACAGCATGATGCCGGCGATGTAACGCGCGTGCAGCATCGAGCCCAAATGAAGCAACGGCTTCTGCCGCAGGCGCTGGTGATGGGCGTAGCAGACCAGGGCCAGTACCGATGTCACCAGCACGCCGACCAGAAACAGCGCATCACCGTAGTAGTCGTAATAGAAACGCTGCAGCGAGTACAGCAGCCCGAAGCTGCCACCGACCAGCAGTACCTGCTGCCACGGATTCCAGTCGCTGCGTCCTTCCTCATAACCGCGCAGGCTGTTGTTCATGCCGACACTGGCCAGCACGAAGGCGAGCACGTCGAGCAGCGCCAGCAGCCAGAAGATCGCCGACCACGTGTCGCCGGACACCGCCTGCGCTGCCAGCCAGGGGCCAGCGGAGATGGAGAGCGCCAGGGCATAGGCCAGCGACTTGATGCCGAGGAAGCGTTTTGGCCCGGCCAGGCGGTGGTGGATGATCATGCGCGCCGAGGTGAACAGCGCGCCGCCACCCAGCGCCATCACGAAGCGGCCGAGCAGGAATGAGGCAAAGTCATGGCTGGTCGCGCACAACACCGCGCCCAGCAGCGACACCGCGGTGGCGCACTGCAGGAACAGCCGGCCGCCGAGGCGAGTGACGAACCAGCGCTGCATGGAGATGCTCAGGATCGCCACGCTGGCATACACCGCCGCGATCAGGCTGAAATCCTCCGGCGTGATGCTCACCTCACCCATGATCGGGCCGGCGCCGAACGCCACCATGCTCAATTGCAGGAACTCGATCGCGGTCAAGACGGAGATCGTGGCGCATACCAGCCATTGCGACGTGCGTGGATTCATGACGATGATCTCCGCGTGGGCGATGACTATTGGTTGGCCGCAATGATCTTGTCGACCACCGCATCCGCGCTGGCCAGCTCATGCGCAAACACATCGGTGCGGTAGCCGTGATCCTGTGAGCCGGCCGTCACCAGGCGGCTGCCCTCGCGCTGGCGGGTCGCCACCGTGACTTTCATCGACAGCCCGAGCTGCAACGGATGCTTCGCCACCTGCTGCGGGTCCAGCCCGATGCGGATCGGCACGCGCTGCACGACCTTGATCCAGTTTCCGGTGGCGTTTTGCGCCGGCAGCAGCGAGAAGGCGCTGCCGGTGCCGGCGTCCTGGCCGATCACGGTACCGCGGTAGACCACGTCGTC
>JBDTEG010000169.1:0-10052 GCA_039922695.1 Rhodanobacter sp.
ACGGCTGCGGCTATGTGCTGGGCGGGATCGGAAAACTGGGCGAGGCGATCCGACTGAGGGAACGCCTCCTTTCGATCGAACCGCTCTACGCCGTCAACTATTTCCAATACGCGCGATTGCTGGCGGCAACCGGCCGGCTGGACGACGCGGACAAGTACCTGCGAACGAGCGAGGAAGTGGACGGACCGCACCCGCTGGAACACCTGAAACTCGCCATACTGCGCGGCGACGCAAACGCCGCGCTGGAGATCGCCAGGCAGGCGCCGCTTCAGGACCGCGATCTTTTCATGACGCTGGCGGCGCAGATAGCGCCGGATCGCGCAGTGGCCGACCAATGGCTGGCTGTCATGCTCGCGGACAAGACCTGGGTTGAACAACAACACGGAAGCGACGGCTACGACAACAGTTACAGGGCCGCGCAGGTCTATGCACTCCGTGGCAATGCCGACCATACGCTGGAATGGCTGGAGCGTGCCTTGGCCGGAAACTCCTCCCGCGCCCTTTTCCTGCTTGCCGACCCCTTCCTCCTGCGTTTCCGCGACGACCCACGGTTGATCGCCCTTTGCAATAAGCTGGGATTGCCGCCTCCAAGCGAGAGCGAAGCGCTTGGGATCGACCAGATCCGCGCGACGATCGCGAAGCAAAGGTGAAGCAGCCGTCGCGGTTTCAAAGTCTTGGAACGTGGCGCAAACCAAAACCGTGGCCAGGCGCGCGATATACGGCCCTGTTGCCGGGACGTCGTGGCACTCGAAGGCATCGTCAGGGTTACGCACCGCACGGTTGTTGATGAACCGGAGCGCGTTTCTGGGCGACATGAGGCCAACGCCACGTTGTTTCCCCGAACCGCAAACGTCCACGCTCCCGCCTTGTTCCGGCGTATATTCCGCCTGAACCTCACAGGGGGAGCACTGCCATGCTGAAGATGGTAAAGGTCGGCCTATTGATTGCGATCACGCTTTTGTCGTCATCGATGCACGCGAGCGGGTCATCGACGCCGGCTATGTCGGCCGGCGGTTGCTGGGTGAAGGCGATGACTGCCGGCGACGTGGATGCCGTGGCTGCCTGTTATCTGCCGGACGCCGTGATGTGGCTCCCCGGTGGCGGCCTGCTCAAGGGGCGTGCGGCCATTCGCAAAGGTTACGCCGACTATTTCACGGCCTCCACCATCAAGAGCGCCACTCTCGATGACATGGGGCACGTGGAGGCGGGTGATGCGAGAACCACCTGGGGCACGTTCAAGATCGTGATGACAGGAAAGGCCGATGGCAAGCCTGTCACCGAGCGCGGACGCTACACCGACGTCACGCGCAACGTCGCTGGACACTGGATGTATGCGGTCGACCACGCATCGGACGATCCCGCGCCGGCGCCGGCGTCTGATTGACGACTTGCCGCGACAAGGCAGAGCAGGGAGCAGAGTGCGCTGTCTGAGTGAGGTTTTCAGCCCGGGTCCGGGCTGAGCGTCAGTGCGGGTGCGAGCCACTTCAATGGCATCAAGAAGTGGCTCGCGTCCACTTTCAAAAAGTGAATCGAGCGGGGGAGTGTCATGTACAACCTTGTTTTGATTGCGCTCGTTGCTGTCGTGGTGTTGGTGGCTTGGGCGTTCCGTCGCCAGGGATCCCAGCCAACCAGCGTGGATCCGGCGGTCATCGCAGCGTTTCGCAAGATTTACCTCCAGCAAATGTTGCTGGCCGTTTTGGTGGCGCCTTTCATGGTCTGGGTTTTCATGTCGCCCAACCGCGGAGGTAGCTTGCATGCGGCGTTACTGTTGGTTACAGGGGTGCTCGTGGTCTGGGTCGGTGTGCACACCTATCGCTACTGGCGTTGTCCGAAATGCGGTGCTTATCTCGGCAGAAACCCCATGTACAACTGGCAATGTCCGAGTTGCGGCACGGCATTGCGCGAGCCACGCACGTCGTGAGTCGAATCGAGGCCAGCGAAACGAGGCCAGGTTTGCTTGCAGCCGCTTGAATGGCTGCATTGCAACTGCCCTGCTGAAGAGGGGAGCGAAAAGGGGTGGAGGGAATCAAGTCCTGTCTGCTCAGTCTGCGCCATCGCTATTTCGGCAATGAACGCAGCGTGCTGACCAATCTGGGAGCGCTCGTCGGCGAGGGCCTGCCCGCCGCGCGCCGACACGGCCTGCGCCCGGTCGCGGAATGGTGGGCTTTCCCACACTGAGCTTGTTGCGGGCATCCGTCGATGGCGCGGCAACGGTCAGCGTGCGGGGATTTTTCGGCCATGTTGATCACGCCCCTGGACTGCCCCTTTTTTGCTTCTTGCGGAAAGCGCACACTGGCCTCCTGTTTTGCGTGGTTTGCACTGACCCCCGTTTTGGCAGGCCTGCATGCCTGACCTGGGCCGATGCTCTTGCTCAGCGTTCGTGCTCGTACTTGCCAAGGGAGAACCTCATGACCACAGTGCCGGTAATCGGCAATACCGATGTCCCGACCGCCAAGTCAGGATTTTTCGCGAGGGAAAGTACGATCGCAGGGCCGCGGTTCAATCGCTGGCTGGTGCCACCAGCCGCGCTGGCCATTCATCTCTGTATCGGCATGGCCTACGGCTTTTCGGTGTTCTGGCTGCCGATGAGCAAGTTGGTGGTCGGCGCCGACGCCGTGACCTGCGCCAAGCTGGGTTTTTTCGCGGCGCTGACCAGCACCAGCTGCAACTGGACCGTGCCGCAAGTCACCCACATTTTTGAAACCTTCATCGCTGTGCTGGGTATTTCCGCTTTCATCTGGGGTGGCTGGCTCGAACATGCCGGGCCGCGCAAGGCCGGCGTGATCGCTGCCCTTTGCTGGGGCGGGGGCCTGGTGCTCGGTGGCATCGGCGTATCGATTCACCAGTTGTGGCTGGTCTATCTGGGCTGCGGCATTCTCGGTGGCGTCGGCCAGGGCCTGGGTTACATCACGCCGGTGTCGTCGCTGATCAAATGGTTTCCCGATCGACGCGGCCTGGCGACCGGCTTGGCGATCATGGGCTATGGCGGCGGCGCGATGATCGGCGCGCCGATTGCGGTGGCCTTGATGCATCACTTTTCAGCGGGCGGCGGGCAGGGTGTGGCGTCGACGCTGATCGTCATGGGCGTGCTGTACGCGATCGTGATGGCCGCCGGGGCCATCGGCTTTCGCGTACCGCCCAACGGCTGGCGCCCCACCGGCTGGACGCCGGCCGACAGCGACCACGGCAGCGGGATGATTACCCGTCGTCATGTGCATCTGGATCGCGCGTGGACAACCCCGCAGTTCTGGCTCATCTGGACCGTACTGTTTCTCAATGTCACCGCGGGCATTGCGGTGATCTCGATGGCCAGTCCGATGCTGCAGGATGTGTTCGGGGCCAAACTGGTAGGACTGACCGAAGCGGCAGGCGCACTCACCGCTGCGCAGAAGGCAGCCATCGTGGCCGCGGCCGCGGGGCTGGTGGGCCTGATCAGCCTGTTCAACAGCCTCGGGCGCCTGTTCTGGGCATGGTTTTCAGACAGGATCGGGCGCAAGAACACCTATTACACTTTTTTTGTCCTGGGCATCATCGCGTATTGCCTGCTGCCAACCTGGGGCCATCTGGGCCTGGCCGGCATGTTCGTGATTTCGATCTGCCTGATCATCAGCATGTATGGCGGTGGGTTTTCCACCTTGCCAGCCTATCTGGCCGATATCTTCGGCACGCAGATGGTTGGCGCCATCCATGGCCGCCTGCTTACCGCCTGGTCAGCCGCCGGCATCATCGGGCCGTTCCTGATCGCCGCCATACGCCAGGCGCAGATCGATTCCGGCGTCGCCAAGACGTTGGTGTACGACCGCACGCTGTACATCATGGCGGTACTGTTGCTGCTCGGCCTGATCTGCAATGCGCTGGTAAAGCCGGTGAAAGAGACCCACTACATGAGCGACGCCGAGCTGGCGAACGAACGCGCGCTGCAGCACGAGCATCATGTGGCCGCCAATGCCGAAACGTCGGCACGCGGCAGCTTCGGTGTCGTGGGCACGCTGGCGTGGCTGGCGGTGGGCATCCCGTTTCTCATCGGGTTGTACATAGCTCTCGCCAAGGCCGCCGCCCTGTTCTAGCACGGTGTCGAAGACACATGACCGAATAAAGTGTCAGGTTCCTTTTCCCAGCGTGACTGGTGGCCTCCGTGCTCGTCCGCGCGGCCTGACTCCTGCGGCTCGCTGGACTAGCGCTTCTATCTGTTGACGGAAGCGGCGCTTCCCCAGGCGCGTTGTTGCACTGTGTTCTGGCGCAAGGCCGTGAGCTGTGGTTCGTCCAGGTGCTCGCAGATCAGTCCGCGACAGGCGGCTTGGCGCGAGGCCGGATCGGTTCCGAGGTTGAGGTATTCCTGATGCGGGGTGATCAGTGGATGCGGTTGTCCCCATGCACTTCGCGCGTGGCTCGACCATGGGTATTCGCCCGGTGAGGTGGTCATGCCGGCGCGCAAGGGGGTTGAGCTCGACGCAGCGATAGTTGGCCATCAAATAGCGTTCGGAGTCGATCAGGGCGCCCTTGAACCGACCCTCAAGCAGCGTGCCGGTACGCCGGTAGCGCGCGTTGAAGCAGCCGACGTAACGGCGTGCGGGCATGACGGCGCTTGAGTAAGTGTCATTCGTCCGTCAGACCCTTCTCGGGTCTCGCGGCGATCGAGCAGTGCCATGATCTCTGCGGCGCCGCCGGTTTCACCCAATCGCGGAAAGATCCGCTCGACGCTGTTTTCGTGCGCCAGGGCACTCATGTCAGTCATCGCATCGAGCGCGAGGGCAACGTTGAAGCCCAGCTTGTAAGCCTGCCGGCGCTGGACTCCACGCCGATGCTGGTGGCGATCCCGGCGATCACCACCTGGGTGACGCCAAGCTTTTTCAGGCGCGATTCCAGATCCGTGCGCGCGAAGGCGCCCCAGGTGTGCTTGGTAAGAGTAATGTCGTCGGGCTGCTGGTTCAGTTCTGACGCCAGCTCGGTCCAGTCGGCCGGACGCGTGCCGCCCCGCATGGGCTGCTCGGTGCGACCGGGAGCGCCGCCATCCACGTTCACCAACACCACCGGCAAGCGATGACGACGGAACATCTTGGCCAGTTCGCCGGCGTGAGCAAGCACCGCTTTGATCGGGTGCGCGGTGGGGTAGGCGACAATGCCTTGCTGCAAGTCGATAACCAACAGGGCGGTGTGTGGATCGAGGCGGGTAATAGCCACGGGATCTCCTTGCAGGAACCGTGAAAAAGGTGGTCGGTCACATCAAAGGCGCAAAATGCTTGCGGTCCCGGGGCAGTCCAACCTGACCCCCGTTTCCGCATCTGCAGCGCTATGGCGCAATGACCTTGGGTCGCCCGCTGAGCGTGAAGAGATGGGCGGCCAAGGCGAGCGGAAACCACTTCAACTGCCTCCGCCCCGGTTTCCGATCATGGGAACCCTGACTGCAGGAACCTGTCTACCGCGGTTGGCTGCAACACACGTTGACCGCAGGCGCAGCTTTCGTGTGGGTCATTGGCTTCAATGAGGCAAAGTCATCGAACGTTCCGGACAGGTCCAGCACCAACAGGCGGGGGATCCTGGGCGCGGTCTGGAATTACTCGACGGCACGACGCGCGCGACCCTGGGCCGCGGGCGCTGGCGACAGCCGCCACTGACGCGCCCGGCCCTGACGCTCGTGCTGGCTTTGGTATTGGCACTGCACGCGCTGTTCGCGCTGGGGCTGTGGTACGCGATGCAGCCCAAGCAGGCGCAACTGGCGACGTCGCATCGTGATACCGGGCAGCCGTTGGTCGTGCGTCTGATCGATCATTCCAGCACACCGCGCGCCGCGCAGCCACCTGCGCCAACCACGCCGCCCAGGCTGGTGCGACCGAGGCAGGTGGTGACCCCACCCGTTCGCCCCGTGACGCCGGAGAAGTCACGTCGTGACGCGATGGTTGTGCGGGAGCACGCGGCGACAGCTGCGCCGGCCAACACCAGTTTGTTCAAGAAGGATGGATTGGTGCAGCTACCGCCCACGACAGCCCCCACCTGGGCACCAGCAAGCGCCAAGTCCCAACCGGCCAAGCCTGCAGATGACCGTCAGATCATGCAGCACGACCGCAACCGGATGCATTACAAGGCCACCCGCTTTGAAAAATATTTCCCGCCACCGAACGAGACCGCCGGGGGTGCAGTGGGTCGCCATATAGGCGATGCGATCAAGGCGATTGCGAAAAGCATGTGCGATCCCACCAAGAGCAGCACTGCTTCCAACTTGCTGTGCAGTGTGCCGCCGATACCGCCTTCGCCCAAGGAGGGCGACGAGCGCCTCAACCTGCCGCCGCCGTCGCTGGCTCACGATCCGCATCCGGCCAGGCCGCCGCCACTGTCGACCTGTATCGCCGAGTACAACGCGACCAAGCCACTGTCGTACGGCTGCCCGCTGAACACGCCTGATCTGGCCTTCAAGGCCGAGATGCGCATATGCATCGATCTGTTCCGCGCGGGCAAGCGTCTCAAGACCTGGTGCCCGGTCGATACGCCCAGGCGCGCAGCGGCCGAGTCGTCGACGCCAGCGGCTTCCTCGAACAAGGGTTCGCCTTGATCCCGGTCGACCACGCGTTGCGGTGCCATGTGGCAAGGGCGATTCAAGCCTGCGTCGTACATGTTTCCAATGCTTCGGGTGGCTTTCGTGGCCGTCCGAAACCGGGACGGGGGGAGTCCATTGCGGCTGCGCTTTCGGCTTGACTTCCTTCGTCCCGGTTTCGTGTCCCTGTTTCGTGCGGCTTGATCCATATCAAGCCAACGCTCGCTCCTTGGACAGATACTGGTTGTTCGACCACGTCTACGGAGGACGCCATGAAACTTCATCAAAGAAAATTGCGTGTGATGGCTGCCGGCATCCTGGCGGCAACCCTGACCGGCGCCGCCGCTGCGGCCACGCCCTCGCAGGCGACCTACGTTGCACGGTTGCAGCCGATGAACACAAGCGTTACCCACACTTCCACCACCGGCGATGCGCGCTTCGTTGTCGACGGTGACAAGTTGACCATCACCATCGACGTGCACGGCGCGCCACCCGACACCGTTCACTGGCAACATTTCCATGGCTTCACGACTGGCCACGCTGCCACTTGTCCGAGCATGGCGGACGACGCGAATCACGACGGCATCGTTGACCTGATTGAAACCGGAAAGACGTCAGGTACCACCATGGTGCCGTTCATTACCGATCCGGTCAGCATGGATGTCGCGCATGGCACGTATCCGAAAGCGAATGCCGCTGGCAGTTACCGTTATCAGGAGACGGTATCGCTGAAGGCGCTCGACGCCGCCTTTGCCAAGGCCTTCCCGGGTCAGAAACTGGATCTGGCCAGGCGCGTGGTCTTCATCCATGGCGTTCCGGACAGCACCAAGCTGCCGTCCAGCGTGGCCTCACTCGGGCCGATCCCGGCGCAGGTGACGGTGCCGATCGCGTGCGGGCGGATAGAGCGCACCCGCAGCGCCGCGCACTGATCCTGCAACAACGGCAATAGAGGGGACGTGGCTGATTAAACCTCGTCCCTCGTGCCGGTCAGCCTTGGGCGCCCACGATGGCGGCATGTGGCGGGGCGTCCCAGGGTGGTTTCCACCATGCGTTGGAAGCGCTCGTCGCCGAGCGTGCGCTCCTGCCTGGCATACGCGCGAAGCTGTTGCAGGTCTTCCGGTTCGATGCCTGCGTCCAGCCATTGCTTGTAGGTGAAGGCGCGTTAGGCTTGATCGTGTCCCGTCGCGAGGTAAAGCGGGTGGGGTGTGATGAGTGGGATCGTACACTCGGCCCAAATGCGTGTGCACGCTCGACTAGCGGAAGTCTTCAGGTGTGTCGACCATCGCAGCACGCACCGGATTGAGTTCGATGTAGCGGTGGCAGTGCAGTACATGGCTTTCCCTGTCGCCCAGGCTGGCCTTGCAGCGGCCTTCCCACACTGTCCCGGTGCGCTGGTGACGCGCGTTGAACTGGCCGACGTAGCCGCTGCCAGGTTTTTGCATGAGACATCGAGTTCGGCACGTGAACCTCGCATCGCGCGCAAATCCGCCGTATGGCACAGGCAGCAGCAGAAGCCGATGTATCACTCTTTCTGCCGTACTCCCCTGCGTTGCTCCCCTCAAAGCACCATCAAGTCGTGGCCGACGACCAGCCGGCCCTTGAAATGCGGCTTGACCGCGTCGTACCAGACCTGATCCGGGATAGGCGGCGTGCCCGGCACGAAATGGTTCAGCACCAGCGTTTTGACTCCTGCCCTGGTCGCGACCTGCCCGACTTCCGACAGCGGCGTGTGCGCCGCCTCCAAATGCGCACGCAGACGAGTTGCCATCGCTTCGTCCTTCACCACCCGGTCGATCGCCTTGAGATCGATCACCTCGTGCACCAGGACGTCGGCGCCGCGCGCGAGGTCGATCAGGTTGTCGGAGGGACGCGTATCGCCGGAAAACACGATCGAACGATCGGGGCAATCGAAGCGGTAGGCGAAGGCGGGAACCACCGGCGGATGCTGCACCAGCGCCGCGGTCACGCTGACGTTCTCGTCGTGCATCACCGGGCCGCCATGGGTAATCTCGTGAGGCACGATCAACGGCGCCAGCGGCGGGCGGCCTTCGTCGGATTCGCGGATGTGGATGTCGCAGGCATCCATTTCCAGAAACAGCCTCGTCATCTCGGCGAGCGGCGGCGGCCCATACGTGTTGACGCGCGTGTGCAGGTCGGTGGCCCACGCCAGCAACAGCAGGGTGCCGTAGTCGGCGTTGTGGTCGGAGTGCTGGTGGGTGATGAATACGTCGCGGATATGACCGAGATCCAGCCCCGCCTTCACCATCTGCCGCGCCACGCCATTGCCGCAGTCGATGATGTAGATGTCGTCGCCGATCACGATCGCGTTGGCCGGCGCGGATCGATCCACCTTGGGCGTCGGGCCGCCAGCGGTACCGAGCAGGATCAGTTTCGAGCGCTTTGCCGATCGTGCTGCACCGCTGCCATTGGGCGCCGCGGCCGCAAGCGCGCGTGCGCTGCCGAGCGCCACGGTGATGGCCGAAAAGCCGGCGATCTGCAAGAGGCGGCGCCGGGCATGATCGATACCATCGGACGGGCAGGTCATGGCAACTGCGATCCCTGGTGCATCGCTGCGAAGTTCGCAATCTAGCACTTCGTGATCGCTTGCCAGGAACGGGATCCGGTCAGAGGTTGCGAAACCGGGACGGAGGAAGTTAAACGGGATTCGGTTTCCTCCGTCCGGCTTTTCCAGCCAGCTTGCCTAATGCTTGACGCCCGCTTTTGGCGTCGGTGACTTCACGCTGACTCCAGGCTCGTTGATTGACCTTTCAGCGGCCTGTTCCTTCGCTGGCGCATTCAATGACTGCAGTTCTCCGCTGATCTCGCCGCCTGCTTCGGGTACCGAGACGATGAGTCGCAGCCAAACGGGTCAGAGCCACTTGTCGAGCTGCTTGGAAGTCGGGTTTGTGATGCCTGAAGTGGAGAAAGACGAAGTCTGATGAGTCAGTCCGAACGTGTTGGGCCAGGCTGAGGGGTGTCGAGGGAGATCCCGAGTGCCGTCCCCTTGGCGGCCGTATACTCCAGCGGCAGTTTTGCTGTACTCCTGCCTCCATCTTCCGTGGAAAACCTCATGTTGATTTTGAAAGGTCGCTTTTACAAAGTCACCGGCGTCGCTCTGGTTGCACTGTTGTTGGCAGGCGTGTGTCCACTGGCAGCCCATGGCGCCGAGCCCGGCGCGGAGCTTTTTTCCGGCATGCATTGGCGCAACATCGGGCCTTACCACGCCGGACGCACGGTGGCTGGTACTGGCGTAACCAGCGAACCGAACGTGTTTTACATCGGTGCGGTAGGCGGGGGGGTGTGGAAAACCGACAATGCGGGCTGGACCTGGAACGCGATTTTCGACAAGGAGCCGGTGTCTTCGATCGGTGCGATCGCGGTCGCGCCCTCCGACCCCAGGACCATCTATGTGGGCACGGGCGAAGCTGACCCGCGTTCGGAAATGTCCTACGGCGACGGCATGTTCAAGTCCGCAGACGCCGGCAAGACCTGGGCGCGCATCGGGCTCGAAAAGACCATGCAG
>JBDTEG010000170.1:0-6244 GCA_039922695.1 Rhodanobacter sp.
TGTCCCCCTACAAGCTGCGCGAACTGGTGCAGCAGGCACGTGCCTACGCGTTTGAGTTCCTGGTCTGGAAGAAGGCGCACGTATTGGCCAGACACTGGCTGGTATACAACCGCGGCCGCTGTCCTCGCCACGACATCCCGCTGCAGCGCGCACATCTGGGCAAGACCCATCGCCGCAGCTTTTTCTGTCTGCGTTGCCAGAAGCTGTATCGGGAGGGCTGACTCATGTCTTCATCTGGCTCGCACAAGGTGGTTTACGTCGCTCTGGCCGGCAATCTGGTGATCGCCATCGCGAAATTCGTGGCCGCGTGGCTTTCCGGCAGCTCGGCGATGCTCAGCGAAGGCGTGCATTCGCTGGTGGACACCGTCAACGAACTCCTGTTGCTGTATGGCTTGCGTCGGGCACGCATGCCGCCAGACCGTACCCACCCGTTCGGGCACGGCCGTGAACTGTATTTCTGGAGCTTCATCGTCGCCTTGCTGGTGTTGTCCATGGGCGCTGGGGTGTCGTTCTACGAGGGCGTGATGCATATCCGTCGCCCGGAGCCGATCGAACGCCCCTTGATCAACTATCTGGTGCTGGCCGTGTCGTTCGTGTTTGAAGGCACGTCGTGGTACGTGGCGCTGCGCGAGTTTCGTGCTCGCAAGGGCCGGCTGGGCTATTTCGAGGCGTTCCGCCTGAGCAAGGACCCGGCCACCTTCACCGTTCTGCTGGAGGACAGCGCCGCGCTGCTGGGCCTGCTGGTGGCACTGGCCGGCTTGATCGGCGCACAGCTGCTCGATCAGCCCATGCTCGACGGGGCGGCTTCCATCGGCATCGCTGGCGTCCTGACCGTGTCCGCGATGCTGCTGGCGCGCGAGACCAAGGGCCTGCTGATCGGTGAGACCGCCCATCCGGTAGTGAGCGACGCGATCCTCGCCGTCGCCGCGGCCGACGATGGAGTGCGTTGCGCCAATGGCGTGCTGACGGTGCAGATGGGGCCGAACCAGGTGGTTGCCGCGCTGAGCGCCGAATTCGAGGACGCGCTGACCACACCCGAAATCGAGGCCTGCATCAACCGTATCGAGGAACAGGCCAGGCGGGCGCACCCCGAAATCATCTCGCTGTTCGTCAAACCGCAAACCGCCGAGGTGTGGCGCGCACGGCGCCAGCCACTGGAAACCGGTGACCAGGCATTGAATCCGTGAACGCGCCGGTTTGCACTGTTCTGCCCAGGGGAGTCGTGCCGTCGTGGCCCAGCTGAACCTGTTTGGCTCCGGTCCCCAGCACTTGCTGGACGATGCCAGCGGTCGCATCACGCTCCTCCCGGAGGTCGTCGATGCCGGTGTCGCGGCGCGCTGGTTCAGGCAACTGCATGACGGTGTCACGTGGAAAGCCGGCACGCGGCAGATGTACGAACGCGAAGTCGTCGTGCCCAGGCTGCGCGCGCATTTCCGCACCGACGATGCCGATCTTCCAGCTGCCTTGCGTGAAGCGCTGTCCGTGGTGATCGCCGCGGTGCACGCGCCGTTCGACAGCATCGGCCTCAATCTGTATCGCGACCAGCACGACAGCGTCGCGCCACACAACGACAAGCTCGGCGAGATCGTCTGCGGCCAGCCAATCGCCCTGCTCTCGCTCGGTGCCCCACGGCGCATGACGATACGCGCGAAGCGGCCGCCGCGTCGCGTGCTGCAGCTGGATCTCGCGGCCGGGAGCTTGCTGCTGATGTCCTGGGAGACGCAATTGCATTACGACCACGGCATCCCCAAACAGCGAACCCCCGTGGGCCCGCGTATCAGCCTGGCCTTCCGTGTACGCGGCGATATGAATCCAGGGTAGAAGGTCGCAAGACTCGTTGTTCAGTCCCACAGGGCCTGCAAAGGATCCGGCAACCCTACGCTACCTGGCGCTCATGGAGGGTGGACTGCATGTCGGGTTGTACAGAGCCCTCTGCCCCTCCTGCCCGAACCAGCAAGATCGCGGTTACTTCTTCAACTTTCTGAACAGCTCGGCTTTCCGGGACGCCATTTCGTCGCCCAATGCCAACAGCTCCGCTTTGGTCATCAGCTTCCTGGCGCGTGGAAACATCTCTTTCTCCTCTTCGTCGGCATGATGCTGCACCAGCTCCTTGAGGACCTTGGCCCGGCCCGAGAACTTCTCGCTGTCGACCGGCGTGGCCAACAGATCCGGCAACACGAGGTCGCCAGCTGCCCGGTGTTCTTCGAGTGCCTCAAAGTACATCTTGTCGTCGTCAGACTTGTCCCCCTTGTCCTTGAACGCCGGATAGAAGATCTCTTCCTCGATGGTCGTGTGCGCCTTCAGCTCAACGCGGATCTTGTCGAGCAGCTCTGCACGCTTCTTTACCGCTCGCGTCGTACTTTTCGCCAGGTCATCGAGCAGGGATTCAACTGTGGCGTGATCGTTCTTGAGCAAGGTGATCGCATCCATCTGGAACTCCGCATGAAGTGGGTCGTGCGCGAACCTTGCCTGCCCTGGCATGAAGCTCGCGTAGATATTTCTGCGAGACGGCAAGGCCCTCTGCGCCGAGCCTGTCCCGCAACCCACATCTTGTCCGCGCACGTTCATCCAACGGAATGGAACCGGCAGCTTGTGCTGGCCATCAGGTGTTCTGCGAAGATCATCGATCGCCCGGAGACCATGATGATTTCGTCACTGACAACATCAGGGTGAGGTGACGAGGGCGCGGAGCGAGACACGACAGGCTCAGGCAGGCACCGGCAGGGCGGGGTTGAAAGTCACCGCGGCCGGACGTTCCAAGGTCGGGCGTGCCGCCATCTGTGCCCACGCCAATCATCCAGCGTGGTCGAGCTGGCACGGTTGAACGGCATCCGCGCCATCATCACCGGCCACGAAAACGGGCGCCTCGACGCCCGTTTTCATCACGGCACAATTGGACTACTCAGAGCGAGTAATACATCGCGAACTCCAGCGGGTGCGTGCTGGCGCGGTAGCGGGTGACTTCCTTCATCTTCACTTCGATGTAGGCGTCGATGAAATCGTCAGTGAATACGTCGCCGGCCTTCAGGAAGGCGCGATCCTTGTCCAGCGCTTCCAGCGCAGCGTCGAGGCTGGAGCATACCTGCGGGATGTTCTTCTCTTCTTCCGGTGGCAAGTCGTAGAGATCCTTGTCGGCCGGAGCGCCCGGATCGATCTTGTTGAGGATGCCGTCCAGCCCGGCCATCATCAGTGCGGTGAAAGTGAGGTAGCCGGAGTTCATCGGATCGGGAAAGCGCACCTCGATGCGACGACCCTTGGGACTGGCCACATAGGGGATGCGGCAGCTGGCGGAACGGTTGCGGGCGGAGTACGCCAGCATCACCGGGGCTTCGAAGCCCGGCACCAGGCGCTTGTAGCTGTTGGTGGTGGAGTTGGCGAACGCGTTGATCGCGCGGGCATGCTTGAAGATGCCGCCGATGTACCATAGCGCAGTCTGGCTGAGACCGCCGTAGAGATCTCCGGCGAACAGGTTCTCGCCATTCCTGGCCAGCGACTGGTGCACGTGCATGCCGCTGCCGTTGTCGCCAACCAGCGGCTTGGGCATGAAGGTCGCGGTCTTGTCGTTCTGATGGGCCACGTTCCTGATGACGTATTTCATCGTCATCAGCTCGTCGGCCTTCTTCACCAGGGTGTTGAACTTGACCCCGATCTCGCACTGGCCGGCATTGGCCACTTCGTGGTGGTGAACTTCCACCGTCTGCCCCAGCGATTCGAGCACCTTGCACATGTCGGCGCGCAGGTCGCCCAGCGAATCGACGGGACTGACCGGAAAGTAGCCGCCCTTCACGCCCGGCCGGTGGCCGGTGTTGTTGCCGCCGTATTTGTAGCGCGACGACCATGCCGCCTCTTGTGAACCGATTTCGTAGAAAACCCGACCGGGATCGTTCTGCCAACGCACCGAGTCGAAGATGAAGAACTCCGGCTCCGGCCCGAAGAACGCGGTGTCGGCAATGCCGGTGGACTTGAGGTACGCCTCGCCGCGCTTGGCGATCGAACGCGGATCACGTCCGTAGGCCTGCATGGTGGATGGCTCCAGCACGTCGCAATGCAGGATCAGTTGCACGTGGGCGCTGAACGGGTCGAGGTAGGCGGTGTCCGGATCGGGCATCAGGACCATGTCCGACTCGTTGATGCCCTTCCAGCCGGTGATCGAGGAGCCGTCGAACATCTTGCCGTCCTCGAAGGTGGACTCGTCGATTGCGTGGGCCGGGAAGGTCACGTGGTGGTGCACGCCGAGCATGTCGGCGAAACGAAGGTCGACAAACTCGACATCGTGTTCTGTGATCTGGTCAAGCACGTTCTGGGCAGTCATGGAGAACCTCGGCAAGGAATGGCGCAATGCATGGAACAATTACTGCCTAGTTGAGCAATACCTGTGCCATGAAACAAAGTTGTTCAAGAACAATCACCTGCGGCATATCGAAGCCAAAGCCGCGGCATATTTGCACCATGTTAGATCAAATAGAACGGCTCTTGAGCCAACTTGGTGATGCCCGTTGACTCCCGCACCGCTCGACACCGGCGCGGAACCACGTCAGTTGCCACCCATCGGCGGCATCGTCGGGTGATAGTCCGGATAGGGCGGAATGGCATAGCTCGGTGCCGGGTGCGCCTTGAGCTGCTGCATCAGCACCTCGACGGCCTTTTCCAGCTGTGGGTCGTGGCCCTGGCGAACCAGCGAAGGGTCCTGCCAGACCTCGATATCCGGCGCGATGCCGTGGTTCTCCACTTCCCAATCACCATGCAGGCCGAAAATCGCCCAGCGTGGCGCCGTGACGCTGCCGCCATCCAGCAATGGAGGGTAATTGCCGATGCCGACCAGGCCGCCCCAGGTGCGCTCGCCGATCAGCGGACCGGCCTTGCTGCGCTTGAAATACCACGGCAATGCATCGCCACCGGAGCCGGAGAACTGGTTGATCAGCATCGCCTTGGGGCCATAGATCGCCTGGGTCGGCTCGGTATAGGTCTCGCCCTCGCGGGTCATCACCCGGCTCATCGGTTTGCGTTGCAGCGCGTCGACGATGTAGTCGGCGAGTTGGCCGCCGTGGTTGTAGCGCTCGTCGATGAGCGCACCATGCCTGTCGGTCTGCGCGAAGTAGTAGCGGTTGAAGTTGCGGAAGCCGCCCTGCGCGGTGTCCGGCAGATACACATAGGCCAGCTGGCCACCACTGAGCCGATCGACCTCCCTGCGGTTGTGTTCGATCCAGTCCAGATGGCGCAGGCCGAACTCGCTCTTGACCGGCACCACGGTGACGTTGCGCGCTCCGCTGCCATCGGCATGCGGGCCGACCCTGAGCACCACCTGCTTGCCGGCGGTCTGCTGGAAGAAGCCATAGAGGTTGTCGCTGGCGTGCAGCGGTTGCCCGTTGACCGCGAGCAGGTATTCGCCAGCCTGGACGTTGACGCCGGGCTGGGTCAGCGGCGCATGCAGGTCCGGATTCCAGTTCTCGCCGCTGTACACGTGACTGAAGCGATAGCGGTCGTGATCCACGACGTAGTCGGCGCTGAGCAGACCCACATCGATCTTCGCGATGTCAGGCATCGCGCCACCACGCACGAACATGTGCCCGACCGACATGTAGGCGAGCATGCGGCGGAACAACACGTTGAGATCCTCGCGGCTGCCGACGCCGGCCAGATAGGGGCGGAAGCGCTGCTCGGCGGCGGCCAGATCCAGGCCGTGGTAGTGCGGATCGTAGAAGAAGTCACGCTCGATCCGCCAGACCTCGTCGTACATCTGCGCCCATTCCTGGCGCGGCACCACGTGCACTTCCATGCCACCGATCTTGAGTTTGCCCTCGCCCTTCTTGACCGGCTTGTCGGCGCCGGTGATGAACCAGTCGTCGCCGCTCTGGTATAGCAGCTTGTTGCCATCGTCGGACAGCGCGAACTGCTTGACGTCGTCGGCCAGCTTGTCGGTCTTGCGCTTGTCCAGTTCAAACCGCTGCAGGGTGCTTGCATCGTCCTCACCCGGCACCTGCGGTGCCTGCAGCAGATACAGGACACCGCTCTTGCCGGCGACCATGCCGACGTAATTGGCCGCCTCAATCGGCAACGCCAGCGTGCGCTGGGCGAGGTCGTCGAAATCAATGACGACGGCGGCTTTCTTCGGCGCTTATGCCTTGTCCTTGCCCTTGTGGCTGGCTTCCGTCGCCGGCCCCTTGTCCTCGTCGCTTTGCGGTTGCAGGGGCGAGGGCAGATCCTTGCGCAGCACCGCCACGTACACACTGCGCGTGACCGGATG
>JBDTEG010000171.1:0-5542 GCA_039922695.1 Rhodanobacter sp.
CCCGCACGCGGGTGGCCTCGTGCGCGGTGGCCGTGCTGGTGTCGCGCGCCCGGGCGGCGCGACCACCGGTAACGTAGGCCTGAGATACCCAAGCAACGGCGCCAACCTGTGCGGGATGGATGACGACCGCAGCGTCGATACCACCATGGGTCTCACCGCGCTGGATGGTCTGGTGATGGGCACCCGCTGCGGCAGAATCGATCCCGGCGCCCGGCTTCTACCTGCAACAGCAATACGAGATGTCCGCATCCGAGCTGTGGCATCTGCTGTACCACTACAGCGGCCTGCTCGGCGTTTTCGGCAGCAGCAATGCCCACGGCGACATGGACGAAGCGGCTGGCTCCAGCGGCGGAACCGATTTGCCGAGCTACCGGCTTCGCCGCTGCCGTGGCGCGTGGTTTTACTGGCGTATCCACTGCGTCATCCCTTCGAGGATGCGTTCATCCACGCCACACCTGAACACTCCGATGAATGTTGCCCGACGTGCCTGTACGGAAATGCACGCGCCTCGCCGCAGACGGCGCTGGCCAACGTCGGACGCGGCCGACTGCTCGTGGAGCGCATTTTTGATGAACCGCGGCGCCCAACGATCACTCGGGTGTAGCTGCCAGCTAGGGTGCCGCTGATCCCTGCTGCAACCGCTGTGCGCATAAGAAAGCAATCGGGGCCACTTGCCGAATGGAGCTGCTCATATGCCATGCCTTGCCATGACCGACGGTGAATCTTCGTCTGGTTCCCATGCCAGTCGATGCAGCTTTTGTGCACTCACTGGCGTAACCCTGTCGTCAGTTCAGGATCAGCAACTGATCGCAGTCGCCTCCTTGAGCCACCTCAGAGCTCCCTCGTACTGGGATTCCGAAAAATGTTTGACCTGCACATGCACGAGATGGCCAGCGATCCTGGGCAATTCTTCCAGGAGCTTGCTGTCGGTGACCATCGCCAGCCGACCGATCTTCCGGTAATGGCTTTTGACAAAGTGCATATGAGCGAGAAACGCATCGGGATTCGCCCAACCTGGAAATTCCTTGGCGTGAATCATCAAGCCTGGCAGTTTTCCATGTTCCGCAATATACGGATCGGTCTCGCGAGCCAGGTCATCGAAGTCGCCTACTTCGAGCGGCGCCACGGGTTCGAGGATGAGTATTCCCTCCGGTAAGAGCAGTCGGTGTTCAAGCATGTGTGGTACTCCTATGTTGTTTACTGTCGCGCGGGTATATGCAATCCGTCTCGCGGCGGGCGAATTTTCTCTGGGCGTCACTCATTCGTTTTCCTCCAGTCCGAGTGCGGCCAGCTGTGCGCGGGTGGACTGGTAACTGGTGTGCAACAGCCCACGGATGCCCATGCCTTCGGCGACCTGGACGAACATGGCCGTGTTTTCGAGGTAGACAATCTGGCGCGCAGGCGTCTGGGCAAGATCCAGTGCCAGCTTGAAAATATCCGCGTCCGGTTTTCGGAAGCCAACAAAGCAGGATGAAACAAAAGCGTCCACAAACCCGGCCAGCTTGAAGGTGCTGATGCGATGGGCGTTCAATTCGCGCGAGTCGTTGCTGACGACGATGATTTTCAACCCGTATCTGGCTTTCAGGCCACTGACCAGTTCAATCATCCCGGGGATCGGTCTGGATTGCGCGAACATGAAGCGTCGAAACTCGGCGCGCGTGAACGAACGCTTTTCGTGGAAGACCACCCGGTCCAGGTATTCCTTGAATACGAGCTTGCCCTCCTCGTGTGTGGCGAAGTTGAGGCCATGCCGCTCCTCCATCTCGGCCCAATCCAGCTTGAAGTGCTTCGCGGCCCGTCGGCGAGCATGATGATCCCAGCTGTTGGTGAGCAGAACACCACCAATGTCCACGAACAATGTCTTGATGAGTGCGCTATTTTCCATGGGGTCGTTCGTCAGTCAGTTCGGGGTTGCGGCTTTGTCGCCGCCTGATACATCAGTCCTCACCGAAGAATCCGGAGACTCAAATTCGGGCTCGACAGCAGAGTTCGACTCGGTAGCCTTTGGCTGGTGCGTATTCGGTTCATCATGGCCGGCCCTTCTTTGCCATGGCCTTCGAAGGTGATGCCAGCGGATGGAATAATGATCTTGGCTGTTCTTCCATCCGGGCTGCCCGTGATTCGAGCGCCCGCACCTTGGCCACGCGGCGGCGGTGGCGCGCAGCGTTGCTGAAACGGGCCGACAAGAACGTCTTGATCAGCTCCAGGGCGAGCGCAGATCCGATCACTTTGCCGCCCAGGCAGAACACGTTCATATGATCGTCTTCGACGCCTTGACGCGCGGAGAAGACGTCATGAATGAGGCCGGCGCGCACGCCGGCGACCTTGTTTGCAGCAATAGACGCGCCGATGCCGCTGCCGCACAGCGCGATGCCGCGTTCGACTTCCCTGGCGGCTACAGCGCGGGCCAGGGGGATGATGAAATCGGGGTAATCATCTTCAGGCGTCAGGTGATACGCGCCGAAATCCACGACCTCGTACCCTGAGCCACGCAGCGACTCCGTCAGTTCCTCTTTCATGGTGAACCCGCCATGGTCCGCCGCGATTCCGATCTTCATCATGGCTGTTCCTCGTGTTGACGACGGCTCGGAGTGCTATCGGTCGAGGAATCGGCAGTCTCGTGATCAGCCATCACCGAAACAGCCCCGAAAATCGCCTCGAAATCCGCCGCCTTCAGGCTGGCGCCGCCGACCAGGACACCGCCCACTTCGGGCAGCGCCAGAATCGCGTGCGCGTTGGACGGTTTGACCGATCCGCCATAAAGAATGCGCACCTTCTTTCCTTCCGCACCCAAACGCGCCACCAGACACTCGCGGATATGCGCATGCACTTCGGTGATCTGTGCGGGCGTCGGCATGTGGCCCGTTCCGATGGCCCAGAGCGGCTCGTAGCCGATCGCCGTGCCGATCGCCGTCATGCCCTCGGGCACGCTGCCCGCGATCTGATCGCCACAGACGGACAAGGCGTTGCCGGCGAGCCGCTGGGCGTTCGTTTCGCCGATGCAGATGATCGCCAGCAGCCCCGCGCGCCGCGCGGCTTCGGCCTTCGCCTGGACGATCGCATCGGTTTCGTCGTGATGCTGACGACGTTCCGAATGTCCGACGATCACCGCGCTGGCGCCCGCATCCTTGAGCATTTCTGCACTGAGGTCCCCGGTGAAAGCGCCAGAGATCTCCTTGCTGCAATCCTCCCCGCCAATGGCGATACGCCCGGCGGTCGTTTGCACCGCGCGCGCGATCAGCGTTGCCGGCAGGCAGATCAGAATGTCGGCAGAGGGAGGCGTCGCCTTGGCGGAGGCGGCGACCGCTTCAATCTCGCCAAGCTGCGACGCCATGCCGTGCATCTTCCAGTTACCGGCGATCAAAGGGCGCATGTGATTCTCCCGATGGACAGGTCACTCCTGCTGCTGATCTCGCATTTCATCCGGCCATCCTCCTCATGGGCGATCTCTCCGTTTGTTCCATGGCTGCGCTGTATTCACCGCGGAGCGCGGCATGGTTGCAGTGCGCGCGATGGCGCAGCGCCTCCTGCGCCGCTGCACCATGGGTCTCTTTGCCCTGCCAGATATCCAGAGCCGGCTGCTGGATCGCGCGAGCAAACGAGAACACCAGCGGCCAGGGCAGATGTGATGCCGGCGCACGCGCCAGGACATTGATCGCGTTGAGACGGGCAGAGGCCAGTTCCGGGGACTGCCCGCCCGACAGGAACGCAATCCCCGCGACGGCCGCAGGGACCGTCCTGATCAGGCTCTGCACCGTGGCAGCGGCGACCTCGTCCACGCTTTCCTGCGTCGGGCAGCCCAATCCCGGGAGCACCATGTTGGGCTTCAGGATCAAGCCCTCCAGCATGACGCCCTGGGTGTAGAGGTGGCTGAAAACGCTATGCAGCGTCTCCTGCGTGACCTCCTTGCATCGCTCCAGGGTATGCGCGCCCGTCATCAGTACTTCCGGCTCGACGATCGGCACGAGTCCGGCTTCCTGGCACAGCGCCGCATAGCGAGCCAACGCCTGCGCATTGGCCTCGATGCAACCACGGCTGGGCAGATCATCGCCCAGCGTGATCACCGCGCGCCACTTGGCAAAGCCCGCGCCCATGCCGGCGTATTTTCTGAGGCGGTCGCGCAAGCCATCGAGACCTTCGGTGATCTTCTCTCCGGGGTGGCCGGCCAGTTCCTTGGCACCGGTGTCGACCTTGATGCCGGGAACGATGCCGGTTTCGGCCAGGACGGTGACAAAAGACGTGCCGTCTTTCATTCCCTGGTGGATCGTCTCGTCGTAGAGGATCGCGCCGCTGATGCTGTCGCGAAGTCCCGGCGCGGTGACAATCAACTCGCGCCAGGCTCGCCTGGCTTCTTCGGTCTGCGGAATGCCCGCATCGGCAAACCGCTTGTCGCACGTGCCATTGCTCTCGTCCATCGCCAGCAGGCCCTTGCCGTCTCCCACCAACCGTCGCGCGGTGTCTACAAGTGCTTGCGCGGTCATGGCGACGCGTTCCACTTCCAGTTCCTGATTTCCGGCATGTCCTGCCCATGCTGGTCGATGTAGTGCTTGTGCTCGATCAGCTTGTCGCGCATCTGCTGCTTGAGATACGCGCCCTTCGAGCCCAGCCGCGGCACGCGATCGACTACGTCCTGCACCAGGTGGTAGCGGTCCAGGTCGTTCTGCACGCGCATGTCGAAGGCGGTGGTGATCGTGCCTTCCTCTTTGTAGCCACGCACATGCAATTCGTGATTGGCGCGCCGGTAGGTGAGCCGGTGGATCAGCCACGGGTAGCCATGGAAGGCGAAGACGATGTGCTTGTCGCGGGTGAACAGCGAGTCGTAGTCCTTGTCGCAGAGGCCGTGCGGATGTTCCGAGGTGGGCTGCAGCCGCATCAGGTCGACCACGTTGACCACACGGACCTTCAGCTCGGGCAGGTGCTCGCGCAGGATCGAGACCGCGGCCAGCACCTCCAGCGTTGGCGTATCGCCGCAGCAGGCCATCACCACGTCCGGTTCGCTGTCCTGGTCATTGCTTGCCCACTGCCAGATGCCGATGCCCTGCGTGCAATGCACGACGGCCTGCTCCATCGTCAGCCATTGCGGCAGCGCGTGCTTGCCGGCGACGACCACGTTGACGTAATTGCGGCTGCGCAAGCAGTGATCGAACACCGACAGCAGGCAGTTGGCATCCGGCGGCAGGTAGACGCGCACAATGTCCGCCTTCTTGTTGATCACGTGATCGATGAAGCCGGGATCCTGGTGGGTGAAACCGTTGTGGTCCTGCTGCCATACGTGCGAGGCGAGCAGATAGTTCAGCGAAGCGATTGGCCGGCGCCACGGCAGCTCCTTGGTCACCTTGAGCCACTTTGCGTGCTGGCTGAACATCGAGTCGATGATGCGGATGAAGGCCTCGTAGCTGTTGAACAGACCGTGCCGTCCGGTCAGCAGATAGCCTTCCAGCCAGCCCTCGCACTGGTGTTCGCTGAGCATCGAGTCCAGCACGCGTCCGCTGGGCGCGAGGAACTCGTCATTGTCCTGCTTGTGCGCATCCCACTGGCGATT
>JBDTEG010000172.1:0-21258 GCA_039922695.1 Rhodanobacter sp.
GTTGGCGACGTCGTCGAATTCCAGCAGGTGCTTGCGGATGTCGAAGTTGTGCTGCTCGACCTTGCGCTGCGCCTTCTCGATCTGCCGGCTGATCATGCGATCTTCCAGCGCATCGTCATCCTTCATGCCGAAGCGCTTCATCCAGCGCACCAGACCTTCGCCACCGAAGATGCGCAAAAGGCTGTCTTCCAGCGACAGGTAGAAGCGCGATGAACCGGGATCGCCCTGGCGACCGGAACGCCCCCGCAACTGGTTGTCGATACGCCGCGACTCGTGTCGCTCGGTCCCGATGATGTGCAGGCCGCCTGCCGCGAGGACCTGGTCGTGCAACTTCCCCCACTCGGCCTTCACGCGGGCACGGTCTACCTCGGTGGCATCTTCGGGCAGAGAGGCAAGCGCGACGTCGAGGCTGCCGCCGAGCACGATGTCCGTACCGCGACCGGCCATGTTGGTGGCGATCGTGACCTGCCCGGGTGCGCCAGCCTGGGCGACGATGTGCGCCTCGCGCTCGTGTTGTTTGGCATTCAGCACTTCGTGCACCACGCCCGCCTTGTCCAGCATCCCGGAGAGCAGCTCGGACACCTCGATCGAGGTGGTGCCCACCAGCACCGGCTGGCCGCGCTTGTGGCAATCCTTGATATCCTCGATCACCGAGTTGTACTTCGGTGTCTGCGACAGGAAGATCATGTCCGAGTTGTCCTTGCGGATCATCGGCTTGTGGGTGGGAATCACCACCACCTCCAGGCCATAGATGCTCTGGAACTCGAATGCTTCCGTGTCGGCCGTGCCGGTCATGCCGGACAGCTTCTTGTACATGCGGAACAGGTTCTGGAACGTCACCGTGGCCAGCGTCTGGTTCTCGCGCTGGATTGGCACCCCTTCCTTGGCCTCGACCGCCTGATGCAAACCATCGGACCAGCGACGGCCAGCCAGGGTGCGCCCGGTGAACTCGTCGACGATGATCACCTCGCCATCGCGCACGATGTAGTCCACGTCAAGCTGGTAGATGCCATTGGCACGCAGTGCCGCGTTGAGGTGGTGCACCACGGCCAGGTTCTTGGAGTCGTACAGGCCGCTGTCCTGATCGATGACTCCGACCTCGCGCAGCAGTTCGTCGGCGTGCTGCATGCCTGCCTCGGACAGATGCACCTGCTTCTGTTTCTCGTCGACCCAGTAATCGCCCTCGCCCTCTTCCTCGGTCTGCCGGATCATCCGCGGCACGATCTTGTTGACCGCGATATACAGCTGCGGGGAGTCCTCGGCGGGGCCGGAAATGATGAGGGGCGTGCGCGCCTCGTCAATCAGGATCGAGTCGACCTCGTCGACAATCGCGTAATGCAGGCCGCGCTGATAACGTTGCTCCTTGCTGAGCGCCATGTTGTCGCGCAGGTAATCGAAGCCGAACTCGTTGTTGGTGCCGTAAGTGATGTCAGCCGCATAAGCCTCATGCTTGTCGGCGTGATCCATGCCCGGATACACCACGCCCACGCTGAGGCCCAGGAAATTGTAGAGCTTGCCCATTTGCGCCGAATCGCGCCGCGCCAGGTAGTCGTTGACGGTGACAAGGTGCACACCCTTGCCGGCAATCGCATTGAGGTAGACCGGCAACGTGGCGACCAGGGTCTTGCCCTCACCGGTGCGCATCTCGGCGATCTTGCCCTGATGCAGCACCATGCCGCCGATCAACTGCACGTCGTAGGGGCGCAGGCCCAAAGTGCGCCTGGATCCCTCGCGCGCCACGGCAAACGCTTCAGGCAGAAGCTTGTCCAGCGACTCGCCGTCGGCATGCCGCTGCTTGAACTCGTCGGTCTTGGCGCGCAACCCCGCGTCGTCCAGCTTTTCCATCTCGGGCTCCAGCGCATTGATCCGCTGGACAGTTCGTGAAAGCTGACGCAGCACGCGCTCGTTGCGGCTGCCAAACATACTCGTCAGGGCACGGTTGAACATCGATTTTCCGGTTGGAGGAACAGAGCGCCCGCCTCGATCGCGAGCCAATCGAGCATCTTACTACATGCTCGGCCGGACCCATCCGACGCGGCAGGCCATTACAGGCAAGAGCCCACGGCTGGTGAGCCCGCCATCTCCGGAAGCTGGCGACGAGCACCGGCCTATTCAAGGGATGGCGCGGTCCGACGGAACGCTCAACGGTGGTTGCGTACAAAGGCCAGCGGGTTCACCACGCGGCCGTCGTACCAGACCTCGAAATGTACATGCGAACCGGTAGAACGGCCGGTGGAGCCGGCCTGTGCAATCACGTCGCCCACCTGTACATGCTGGCCGGGGTGCACGTCCAGCTTGCTATTGTGCGCGTACCGGGTCATGTAGCCGTTGCCGTGGTCGATTTCGACCACGTTGCCGTAACCTGGACGCACGCCGGCGAAGGTCACCATGCCCTCGGCCACGGCATGCACGGACGTGCCGTACGGCGTCGCGATGTCGATCCCGGTGTGGCGTGCCGCGTGACCGTCGAACGGATCCGGCCGCGCGCCGAAATAGGATGAAATATAGCCCGGCACCGGCATCCCGGTCGGCTTCAGGTTTGATTCGATGCGGGCATCGAGCAACAGGCTCTGCAGGGCCGACAGCTGGGCCTGCTGAATGTTGAACTGGGCGGTCAGCTGGCTGATGCCGCTTTCCAGCGTGGTCGGCAGCGCGTAATCGGTGCCATTGGTGTCCTCGACACCACCCACGGCCGGCGGCTGGTCGAAGTTGAATTCGCCGCCATCGAGCTTGCCCACCTGGACCAGGCGTTCGCCCAACGCATTTAGACGGGTCGACTGCGCCTGCAACTGGCCCAGCTTCACCGCCAGCGCGTCGAGGCTGCGCTGTGCATCTGCGCGTACGCTGCCGAGCTGCGTTTTTTGCTGACGGATCTGCTGCTGCAACTCGTGGATCTGCGCCAATGCGTGATCGCGCGGGCTGGCTACGACCAGTGCCAGCGCAGCACCCAGCGCCAAACAGCCAAGCACCGCCAGCGAGAGCAACGACGACCACTTCCAACGCTGGCGCGGGTTGGCCAGATCGAATGTTTTCGGAAGTTTGCTGGCACGGGAGACGAGTATGATCTGCATGTCTTTCCAAAATCGATTGTCGGACCATGCAACGCGCGGAACCCACTACTTCCCGCCGCCACGGCAACGGACCGAAATCCCTTGTCCAGTGCGGCTCCTTCGCGTCGCTGGCCCAGAAGGCCGGCACGCTGGAAGCGCTGGATCGCGCCCTGCGCCAGACGTTGCCGTCGCCGCTGCGCGAACAGGTGAGGTTCGCCAACCTGCGCCACGACCGTCTCGTCTTCCTGGCGTCTTCACCGGCCTGGGCATCGCGCCTGCGTTTGATGCAGACACAGATCCTTGCCTCCGCACGCGCCATTGGCACCTGCGCCAGTTTCGTCACCGTGAAAGTGGCTCCCCAACCACCGGCCGCAACCGTGCCGGATCAGTCAAAACCGCTTTCGCCAGCCGCAGCCACTCATCTCAGGGCCGCTGCCGCCTCATCCACAGACCCCGAATGGCAGGTTCTGTTCCTTGAGCTGGCGTCCCTAGCCGAAGTCGCCGATTCCTCCGCGCGCGACACCGACTGACAACGCGAGGTTGTGTTTATAGCACGCATGGCGCCGGGTAGCAGCCCCGATGTCGCCGTGACGTGAAGCAGCGCGCGTGACGCGAGTGTGCGGCTCGTCAAGGAAAATGGCCGGGTCTTGCGACCCGGCCATTTTGATGAACGACTGCGTTGGGGCGCGGCGGGGGTGGCTCAGATCGCCTGGGCCGGATGCGCATAAGAGATCGGCGAGATCGCCGGATCATCCTGGTAGCTGACTTCTTCCCACGCCGTGGCATCGGCCATCAGGGTGCGCAGAAGTTTGTTGTTGAGCTCATGCCCGGACTTGTGCGCATGGTAGGCGCCGATCAGGCTGTGTCCGAGCAGATAGAGATCGCCGATCGCATCGAGAATCTTGTGCTTGACGAATTCGTCCTCGTAACGCAGGCCGTCTTCGTTCAAGACGCGGTAGTCATCCAGCACCACCGCATTGTCCATCGATCCGCCCAGCGCCAGGTTCTGCTCACGCAACATCTCGATGTCGCGCATGAAGCCGAACGTGCGGGCGCGGCTGACTTCCTTGACGAAAGAGGTCGTGGAAAAGTCGATCTCGGCGCGCGAGGTGCGTTTGCTGATGATCGGATGGTTGAAATCGATCGAGAAGCCGACCTTGAACCCCTCAAACGGTTCAAAGCTTGCCCACTTGTCGCCTTCCTGCACCTTCACCGGCTTGGTGATGCGAATGAAACGCTTGGCCGCCGGCTGCTCCTCGATGCCGGCCGACTGAAGCAGGAAAACGAACGGGCCGGCGCTGCCATCCATGATCGGCACCTCCGGTGCCGACAGGTCGACATAGGCGTTGTCGATGCCCAGACCGGCCATCGCCGAGAGCAGGTGCTCAACCGTCGAGACGCGAACGTCGCCGGCAACCAGAGTGCTGGACAGTCGTGTGTCACCGACGTTGTCCTGGCGTGCACGAATATCCACCGGCGGATCGAGATCCGTTCGACGGAAAACAATGCCCGTGTTCGGCGCAGCTGGACGCAAGGTCATGTAGACCTTGTCACCCGTATGCAACCCGACGCCGGTCGCCCGGATGATGTTTTTGAGGGTACGCTGCTTGATCATTGTTGTTGGTACCTGAGGAGGTAGCAGCCAATCAGGTCCGGATGCTAACACAGTTTTAACCTGAGATAAAAGCAAACCGTACCGTACAGTCTGATTAAGCCTTCATGCATCTTTCATCCTTGGGCTTGATCAGCATTCCGTCAGGCTTCACGCCGGGAGGCAGAAGGTCATCGGCACCCGATGCGGGGGACGGGAATCCGGCATCGGGCGTCGAATTTGCGCCGCTTCAACATCACGGCACCTGCCAGCACGCCAGTCCCGACGCACGCGCAGTTTGAAAGCGCAAACAGAGTGGCAATCAAGTACATGCCATCCATCCCGGGCATGTACTTCGACGCTCCCTCGCGCACCCATGCAAGCCTTGGCCAGCACGCGTGACGCAGTGAGATGACTGACAAGCCTTCCGGGCTATCGTTCAACTCGTTCGCATTTTCTTTACATTCGTTTACATTCGAATCATGCGGTCAGTCCGCCTGGCGGCGCAGGAATGCGGGAATGTCCAGGTAGTCCAGACCGGCGTCGCCATGCTTTGCTGAAGTGACGGGTTCGGCACGCATCTGGACCTCCGGCTGCGCGTAGTCGACCACTTCGTTTCCGGTACCGGTGCGCAGCACGACGGGGCGCGGCCGCATCTGCTGCGTCTCGACCATGCGAATCGGCGGCTGAACGCGTGAAGCCGCGGCACGGTTGAGACCGGTGGCCACCACGGTGACGCGCACATCGTCCTTCATGTCCGGATCGAGCGAGGTACCGATCACCACCGTGGCGTCCTCACTGGCGAAGTCATGGATGATCCGGCCAATCTCGTCGAATTCACGCATGGTCAGGTTCGGACCGGCAGTGACGTTGACCAGGATGCCGCAGGCGCCGTTGAGGTTGACGTCCTCCAGCAGCGGGTTCTTGATCGCCGCCTCCGCTGCTGCCTGGGCGCGGTCGTCGCCGCTGGCGGTACCCGAGCCCATCATGGCCAGACCCATTTCCGACATCACCGTGCGCACATCGGCAAAGTCGACGTTGATCAGGCCCGGGGCGGTGATCAGGTCGGCAATCCCCTGCACGGCGCCCTGCAGCACGTCGTTGGCGGCCTTGAAGGCGTTCAGCAGGGTAACCTCTCGGCCGAGCACGCTGAGCAGCTTCTCGTTGGGCACGGTGATCAACGAGTCAACGTGCTGCGACAGATCCTCGATCCCCTTGAGTGCCACCTGCATGCGGCGTCGCCCCTCGAACGGGAACGGCTTGGTCACCACGGCCACGGTGAGGATGCCCTTTTCCTTGGCCAGCTGTGCCACCACCGGGGCCGCCCCAGTACCGGTACCACCACCCATGCCGGCGGTGATGAAGACCATGTCGGCGCCTTCCAGCATCGCCTCGATCCGTTCACGATCCTCCAGCGCGGCCTGGCGGCCGACTTCAGGATTGGCGCCGGCGCCAAGACCCTTGGTCACGTTGCCACCCAGTTGCAGATGGGTACGCGAGCCGCAACTGCTCATCGCCTGAGCATCGGTGTTGGCGACGACGAATTCCACGCCTTCGATATTGGAGTTGAGCATGTGCGCCACGGCATTTCCGCCGCCACCGCCCACGCCGATCACCTTGATTACTGCATTGGGTGCGAGTTTATCGATCAGTTCAAACATTTCCCGTCCTCCGTAGAGTTGTTGTCGTTTTAACCATGCGGCGCTGCTCCTGCCTGCCGATGGTGGTGGGCGGCTGTCCTTCCGCCCGTGGCAACGCCTCCTGCATCGCCGGTGTTGGTGTGAATCAGAAATTCCGGGTGAGCCAGCCCCTCAGTTTGTCGACCAGGCCACCGACACTGCCGCCGCCCGGGCCGCCAGCGCGCATGCCGCCGGCGCGTGAACCGTGCAGCAGCAAACCCACGCCGGTGGCATGCAACGGGCTGGAAACCACTTCGCCCAGGCCATCAACCTGCTGAGGAACGCCAATGCGCACCATCTTGTGGAAGATTTCCTCGGCCAGCTCCAGCGCGCCTTCCATCTTCGAGGCGCCGCCGGTAAGTACCACGCCGGCCGCGACCAGACTTTCGTAGCCGGAGCGACGCAACTGGTCCTGAACCATTTCGAAAATTTCCTCGTAGCGCGCCTGCACGCTCTGCGCCAGCGATTGCCGGGCCAGGCGTCGTGGCGGGCGATCGCCTACGCTGGGGACCTGGATGGTCTCTTCCGCATGCGCCAGGCCGGTCTGGGCACACGCATATTTGATCTTGATCTCCTCGGCATGCGCGGTGGGCGTATGCACGCCATAGGCAATGTCGCTGGTGACCTGATCTCCGCCGACCGGCAGCGAAGCGGTGTAACGGATCGAACCCTGTGTGTAGATCGCAATATCGGTTGTGCCTGCGCCGATGTCGACCAGACACACTCCAAGCTCGCGCTCATCGTCGGTCAATACCGCTTTGGCACTGGCCAGGGCGGAGGGCACCAGTTCGTCCACGGTCAGCCCGCAGCGCTGGATGCATTTGGTCACGTTCTGCACCGCCGCCGCGGCGCCTGTGACCAGATGCACGTTGGCTTCCAGCCGCACGCCACTCATCCCGATCGGATGGCGGATACCATCCTGGCCGTCGATCCGGTATTCCTGCGACTCCTTGTAGAGCACCTTGCGATCGGCCGGGATCGCCACCGCGCTGGCGGCCTCCAGTACCTGTTCAAGGTCGCCTGCGGTGACCTCGCGGTCGCGGATCGCCGCATTGCCGTGCGAGTTTCGTGTTTCCAGGTGGCTGCCGGAAATTGAAGCGTAGACCGAACGGATATCGCAGCCGGCCATCAACTCGGCCTCCTCCACCGCTCGCTGGATCGAGTGCACGGTGGATTCGATATCGACCACCGAGCCACGCTTCATGCCGCGCGAGACGTGAGTACCGATGCCGATCACGGTGATCGGCTCGCCTGGCTCGTACTCGCCGACGATCGCCACCACCTTGGAGGTGCCAATATCAAGGCCGACCACCAGCTGTTTGTCGTTGCGCGTTTTCATGGCGAACTGCTCATGAGCGAATGGAACCTCCAGCGTTGACGCCGGCCGCCTCGGGCCACCGCACGGCGAAGCCGTTGGTGTAGCGAAGATCGGCGTATACGAAACCCTCGGCGTGCCCGGCGATCAGTTGTGGATAGACGTCGAGAAAGCGATGCAGACGGCGGCCCGCCTGGTCGCGGTCGCCGATCACGATCCGCGCCCCGCTGATCGTGGTGACGCTCCAGCTGCCACGCTCGGTCAGCGTTACGCCCTTGATCTTGATGTTGTTGCTGGCGAAGGCCTTGCGCGCCTCGGCATAGAAGCTCACCACCTCGGCCAGCCGCGTGTCGGGCCCGCGCAGATCCGGCAAGGCAACGAGGTCAGCGGCGTCTGGCGCGTCGAAAACCAGGCCTTGCCGGCTGATCAGCTGCTTGTCGTTCCAGCGCGCGAAAGGTTGCCGCTCGTAGACACGCAGTTGCAACATATCCGGCCAGCGCTTGCGCGCCTCGACCGATTCCACCCACGGCAGTGCCGCGACAGCCTTCTGCACCGCATCCAGATCCAGTGCAAAGAAGCCCTTGCCCAGGCGTGGAAGGACCGCCGCCCGAATCTGGTCGGCGCTGACATGCCTGAACTCGGCTTGCACGGTCAGCTGGGTCACCGGCCAGCGATCGGCGGCGAACCAGCCGCGCAGCAGGCCGACGACCGGCAACGCGACGAGTGCAATGGCGAGACACCAGGCGGCGAGGCGGATAGTTCCTTTCACTCGGTACCTCCTTTGGAGTCGCGGGAACGGGAAACGGGAAACGGGGAACCTGAGGGCTGCGGCGACTTGACGGTGGGTGGCGCAGATTGCGCATTCAAATGGCCGTCTATTTCCTGCCCGGAACGCGACGTTCCCCGTTCCCCGTTCCCTGTTCCCCGCTCTTGCTCGAAGCTCGTTTCCAGCACGCGCCAGCACAGTTCCTGATAGTCGATGCCGGCAACGGCGGCGGCTTTGGGTACCAATGAATGCGAGGTCATGCCGGGTGCGGTATTCACTTCGAGCAACCAGTGGCGGCCGTTGCGGTCGCGCATCACGTCCACGCGTCCCCAACCGGTGCAGCCCAACGCGTCGAACGCGGCCAGCGACAGCGCCGCCAGCTCCTCGGCCGCAGCGCCGTCTGAGCCCGGACACAGGTATTGGGTGTCCTCGGCGACATATTTGGCGTTGTAGTCGTAGAACGCGCCCTTGGGCACGATGTGAATGCTCGGCAGCACCTGGCGACCAAGGATGGCCACGGTCAGTTCGTCGCCCTCGATCAGGGTTTCCATCAGCAGGTCGCCGGGATACTGCGCGGCCAGCTCGATCGCCGCCGCCAGGTCCGTCTCGGCAAACACCCGCGTCACGCCAACACTGGAACCTTCGCAGGCCGGCTTAACGATCAGCGGAAAGCCGACTCGGCGCGCCGCGGCGTGTACATCGGCGCCGCGCGCCAACGCGGCAAACGTGGGCGTGGACAGGCCCAGCGACTGCCACACGCGCTTGGAACGGGTCTTGTCCATCGACAGCGCCGAACCCAGCACGCGCGAACCGGTGTATGGCACATGCAGTGATTCCAACGCCCCCTGCAGGACACCGTCTTCCCCGCCGCCGTGCTGGCCGTGCAGGATGTTGAACACGCGGGCGAAGTGACCGGCACGCAAGGCATCGACCAGCGCCGGGATACCGTCGATGGCATGTGCATCAATGCCGCGCGCCTTGAGTGCCGCCAACACGTTGCGCCCGGAATCCAGCGACACCTCGCGTTCGGCCGAACTGCCACCCATCACCACGGCGACACGGCCGAACTGGGCCGGATCGGTGATACGCCCCAGGCCGGGAATGGACGCGGCCATCATGCGGCCCCCTTCGTCTTGAGTTGGCCGGCGTTCGCCAGCTCCAACGCCGCGGCGCCGATGTCGCCGGCGCCCAGCAGCAGCAGCAGGTCGCCGTCGCGCAGCAGGCTGGGCAAGCTGTCGCGGAATTCGCGCGGGTGTTCGATCAGCACCGGGTCGACCTTGCCGCGCGCACGAACGGCTCGCGCGAGCGCGCGCCCGTCGGCACCGGCGATCGGCGCCTCACCGGCCGGGTACACGTCGGTGAGCACCAATACGTCAGCTTCGGCCAGCACGTTGGCAAAGTCGTCCAGCAGGTCGCGTGTGCGGCTGTAACGATGCGGCTGGAAGCCGACCACCAGACGCCGCTGTGGCCAGCCGCCGCGCACTGCCTCGAACACCGCGGCGATCTCGCGCGGATGGTGGCCGTAGTCGTCGATCAGCAGCACGCTGCCCTGGTCGATCGCGATCTCGCCACGCCGATGGAAACGCCGACCAACACCCTGGAAGCCCTGGAGCGCCGCGGCGATCGCTGCGGTCTCCACGCCAAGCTGCCAGCCGATCGTGGCAGCGGCCAGCGCGTTGAGCACGTTGTGCCGGCCAGGCAGGTTGAGCGTGACCGGAAAGGGCTCGGCGGCGTCAGGCAGTTGCAGGTCGAAATGCATCTCGAAGCCCTGCTGGCGCAGATTGAGCGCACGCACGTCGGCGTCTGCGTTGTCGATGCCGTAGCGGAGGACGCGACGGTTGGTGATGGTGGCCAAGGCGGCCACTTCGGGATCGTCCACGCACAGCACCGCCAATCCGTAGAACGGCAAGCGGTGCAGGAAACTGGCGAAGGCCTTCTTCACCTCGGCGAAATCGCCGTGGTAGTTCTCCAGGTGGTCAGCGTCGATATTCGTCACCACGGCGATCACCGGTGACAACAGCAGGAACGATCCATCGGATTCGTCCGCCTCCGCCACCAGATACTGGCCGGTGCCGAGACGCGCATTGGCACCGGCGGCATTGAGCTGGCCACCGATCACGAAGGTCGGGTCGTAGCCGGCTTCGGCCAGCACACTGGCGGTAAGGCTGGTGGTGGTGGTCTTGCCGTGGGTGCCGGCGATCGCCACGCCGCGCCGGAAGCGCATCAATTCGCCCAGCATCTCGGCGCGTGGAATCACCGGGATGCGCGTGGCGTGCGCCGCGACCAGTTCCACGTTGTCCGCCTTGATGGCACTGGAGGTCACCACCACGTCGACGCCGGCGATGTGTTCCGCGGCATGGCCCACGTGAACCTGGATACCCAGCCTTTGCAGACGCTGTACGGTGGGCGAGCCGGCCCGGTCGGAGCCGGACACCGCGTAGCCCAGGTTGTGCAGCACCTCGGCGATGCCGCTCATGCCCACGCCGCCGATACCGATGAAGTGGACCCGGCGGAAGGTGCTCATCGGATCCTGCTGGGCGGACAGTCGGTTCATGCAGCCACCTCCAGGCAGGCGCTTGCGATCACCTGTGCCGCATCGGGTTTGGCCAGCGTACGCGCCGCCTCGGCCATCACCAGCAGTCGCGGGCGATCCCCCAGCAGGGCGGCCAGTCGCCGCGCCAGTACCTGTATGTCCAGTTCCCTCTCCTGCTTGATCTCGGCCGCGCCCACCGCCACGAAAACCTCCGCATTGCGCGTCTGGTGGTCGTCCACGGCATGCGGGTACGGCACCAGCAACGCGCCCAACCCGGCCGCGGACAGCTCCGCCAGGGTCAAGGCGCCCGCGCGGCATACGGCCAGGTCCGCCCAGCCATAGCTGACGGCCATATCGTCGATGAACGCCACGACGTCGGCCTCGACGCCCGCCTTGGCGTAGGCGTCACGTGCCTCGTCCAGACCGCGCGCGCCGCATTGGTGGAGTACGTCGGGGCGCTGATCGGGCTCGAGTTGGGCCAGCGCCTGCGGCAAGGCCAGGTTCAGTGCGCGGGCGCCGAGGCTGCCACCGAGGACCAGCAGACGCGGCCTACCCTGGCGGCCGTCCATGCGCTGCGCTGGCGATGGCAGCGCCGAGATTGCCTGCCGCACCGGGTTACCCACCCATTGCGCGCGCGGCAGGGCATCGGCAAAGCCGGCCAGCACGCGTTTCGCCAGGCCGGAAAGCCGGCGGTTGGTGAACCCCGCCACGCGGTTCTGTTCGTGCACCAGCAGGGGACGCCGCAGCATCCAGCTTGCCAGTCCGCCCGGTCCGGCCACATAGCCGCCCATCGACAGCACGCTGCGCGGCTTCACCTTGCGCAACACCGCCAGCGAGTCGATCAGCGCTCGCAGCAGCATCAGCGGCGCACGCAGGCGCGTCATCACGCCTTTGCCGCGCAACCCGCCTACCCTCACCGCGTGCAGTTCGATCCGCTGTGCAGGCACCACCTGCATTTCCATGCCACCCACCGCACCCAGCCATGCCACCGGAACGCCCTGCGCACGCAGACATTCGGCCACCGCCAAGCCAGGAAAGATATGCCCACCCGTTCCGCCGGCCATGATCAGAACCGGGCGCACGTCGGCGTCCGTGCGACGACTGGCACCCTTGCCGCCGCTCCCGATTTCCGATGGCCGCCTCCCGAGAATCATGCTGCCTCCGCCTCGCGTGGCAACGCCGCCGCGTTTGCATCGGGCGCGGCAACCGCCGCTGGCATGCGCGTAGCCATCTGCCGTGCATCGAGCGCACGGTTGATTTCGTACGTAGCGCGCAGCAGCACGCCCGCCATGGCGCAGGTCAACACCATCGAGGAGCCGCCGTAGCTGATCAGCGGCAAGGTGAGGCCCTTGGTCGGCAACGCGCCGAGGTTCACGCCCACCGACACGATCGCCTGCATCGCGAGCATCAGCGACACGCCAAACGCCACATAGCCGGCAAAGCGCTGGCCCACGTCCACACCCTTGAGGCCCAGGTAAAGGCCGCGCCCCACCACCATGGCGAACAGGCCGACCACCAGCACCACACCGGCCAGGCCCAGCTCCTCCCCAATCACGGCAAAGATGAAGTCCGTGTGGGCTTCGGGCAGGTAGGACAGCTTGAGCACGCTGGAGCCGAGGCCGACCCCGTCCCATTCGCCGCGACCGATCGCCATCAGCGACTGGGTCAACTGGAAGCCGTCGTTGAACGGATCCTTCCACGGATCCAGGAACGAGGTCAGCCGCTTCATGCGATAGCTCTCGCCGGTGGCTGCCACGTACAGCAGCGGCATCAGCGGCAGGCCCATCAGGAACAGGAAGATCGGCCGGGAACCGCCGAGCCAGACCATGGCGATGGTGACCGCAATCACCAGCGTGGCAGAGCCGAAGTCCGGCTGCGCCAACAACAACAACACGATGACGCCCGCGACGCAAACCGGCTTGAACAGCCCGAGGAAGCGTGTTTCCACGCTCTCGCGATGGCGCACCAGATAACTGGCAACGTAGATGACCAGGATCAGTTTCACCGCCTCGACCGGCTGGAAGGTGGTGAACATCAGGTTGAGCCAGCGCCGCGCGCCGTTGATGCGCATGCCGAAATGCGGCACGAAGACCGCGACCAGCAGCAGGAACGCCAGCGCCAACAACGGGAACGCGAATTTTTCCAGCAGCTTCAGCTCGGTGCGCATGGCCAACCCCGCCGCGACCATGCCCAGGCTGAGGAAAATCAGGTGCTTGCGCAGGAAGTAGAACGGGCCCAGATGCTGACTGTCGGCGACCGCGATCGAACTCGAAGCCACCATCACCACGCCGATGCTTGCCAAGCCGACCAGCGCGACCAGCAGCCACAAGTCGTAGCGCCCACGCGGGCCGGTGCGGCGCTTGGCCTGGGTGCTGGCGTCGAAGATCGTCATCAGCGCACCTTCAACGTGGCAAGACCGATGAGAACCAACACCACCGAGATGATCCAGAAACGCACGATCACCCGCGGCTCGGGCCAGCCCTTCAACTCGAAGTGGTGATGGATGGGTGCCATCCGGAACACCCGCTTGCCCGTGAGTTTGAAGCTGGCCACCTGGATCATCACCGAGGCGGTTTCCATCACGAACACGCCCCCCATCACCAGCAGCACGATCTCCTGGCGCACGATGACCGCCACGCAGCCCAGCGCCGCACCCATGGCCAGGGCGCCGACGTCGCCCATGAACACCTGGGCCGGATAAGTGTTGAACCAGAGAAAACCAAGCCCCGCCCCGGACAGCGCACCTGTAAAGATCGCCAGTTCGCCTGCCCCGGGAATCGAGGGAATGCCCAGGTATTCGGAGAAAACCTTGTTGCCCGCCAGATAGGCAAACACGCCCAAGGCACCCGAGACCAGGACGGTGGGCATGATGGCCAGACCGTCCAATCCATCGGTGAGGTTCACCGCGTTGGAGAAACCGACGATCATGAAATAGGTGATGACCACGAAGAACAGGCCGAGCGGCACCACCACATGCTTGAACAGCGGCACATACAGGGCGGTCTCGGCCACCGTCGCGCCCGCGGCGGCATGCGGCGCGGTGTGATACAGGAACAACGCGGCGCCAAGCCCGAACGCGGATTGCCAGAAATATTTCCAGCGACTGGCCAATCCGCGGCTGTCCCTCAGCACCAACTTGCGATAGTCGTCGTAGAAGCCGATGGCGCCGTAGCTCAGCAGCACCGCCAGCACGACCCATACATAACGGTTGTGCAGATCGGCCCAGAGCAAGGTGGAAACCGCAACCGAAAGCAGGATCATCACCCCCCCCATGGTGGGCGTGCCGGCCTTGACCAGATGGGACTGCGGGCCGTCGTTGCGCACCACCTGACCGGCCTTGAGCGAGGCCAGCCGGTTGATCAACCAGGGACCACACAACAGCGACAACGCCAGCGCCGTCAGTGCCGCCATGATGGTGCGGAAGGTGATGTACTGGAACAGGTGCAAGGCAGTGAAGTGCCGCGCCATCCAGTCGGCCAGTTCAAGCAGCATCGTTGGCACCTCGCTTGCCGATCGCGGCCACGACCTGCTCCATGCCGGCCGAACGCGAGCCCTTGACCAGGCAGGTAACGCCAGGATGCAGGTGCGCCTGCAGCGCGGCGATCAGCGCCGGCTTGTCATTGAAATGTTCACCCTTTGCACCAAACGCGTCGACCGTGGCGACGCCGAACGGACCGACCGCGAACAGTCGATCGACACCGCCCTGACGGGCGCGCTCACCGACAGCGGCGTGCAGCGCGCGGGCGTTCTCGCCCAGCTCGGCCATGTCGCCCAGCACCAGCCAGCGTTCGCCCCCGGCCAGCAACAGCGTATCGATCGCTGCCGCCATGGAGCCCGGGTTCGCGTTGTAGCTGTCGTCGATGATGGTCCAGCCGCCCGCCGCGACTTCCCGTCGCAAGCGTCCAGCCACACCGGGTGCTTGCTGCAGCCCGGCGACGATGGTGTCCAGCGGAACATCCAGCGCCACGGCCACGGCTGCTGCAGCCAGCGCATTGGCGATATTGTGCCGACCCGGCAGCGGCAGGTTGACCTCGGCATCGCCTTGCGGCGTGTTGAGCACGAAGCGCGAGCCGTCGGCACGCTGCTCGATGATGCGGGCACCCACGTCGGCAGCGTGATCCAGCCCAAAACGCAGCACCTTGCGCGCGCCGGCGAGGCCGCCGAAGAAGCTGGCGAACGCGTCGTCCGCATTGATGATCGCGGTGCCATCGGCCGGCAACGCCTGGTACAGCGCACCCTTCGTCTCGGCCACGCCTTCGATGCTGCCCATGCGCTCAAGATGCGCCTGCGCGATGAGCGTGACGAGGCCGATGTCTGGCCGCGCGATGGCAGCGAGATAGGCGATGTCGCCCGGCTTGCCGGCGCCCATCTCCAGCACCGCATATTCAGTGTCCCGCGGCATGGCCAGCAGGCTCAGTGGCAAACCCAGCTCATTGTTGTGATTGCCCGCGCTGACGTGGGTGCGACCATGTCGCGAAAGGATCGACGCCACCAAAGTCTTCACCGTGGTCTTGCCGTTGGACCCGGTGATGCCGACAACGCGCACATCCCGCTGTGCGCGCAAGGCGCTGGCAAAATCCCCCAGCGCCGCTTCCGCATCATTGACCAGCACCTGCGGCAGGGCGCAGTCCACCTGGCGCGTCACCAGTGCTGCCACCGCGCCGTGGGCGCCGGCCTCGTCCAGATAATCATGGCCATCCACATGCTCGCCCTTGAGCGCGACGAACAGGTTGCCCGGCTGCAGCTTGCGCGTGTCGATGGCCACGCCGGTGATTTCGGCCTGGTGAAGTCCGCTCTCGCCGCCGAGCAGGCGCCCGTGGGTCCACATCGCAATGGCGCCAAGCTGCATCATGCGCGTGGCTCCCGGCTGAGCCGTTCCAGCGTGGCATGGGCCACCGCCAGATCGTCGAACGGACGCTTGCCGGCGGCGCCGTCCTGGTAGGTTTCGTGCCCCTTGCCGGCAATCAGCACCACGTCGCCCGTACGCGCCAGCGCCAGCGCATCGGCGATTGCCACGGCGCGGTCGCGCTCGATCGCCATCGCCGCTGCCTCGGTCATGCCGGCCACGATCTGGGCCACGATCGCGTCACCGTTTTCTCCACGCGGATTGTCGTCCGTGACAATGGCCACATCAGCCAGCTGCGCCGCGATGGCGCCCATCAACGGCCGCTTGCCAGCGTCGCGCTCACCACCACAACCAAACACGCAGATCAGCTTGCCCGCGCAATGGGAGCGCAATGCGGTCAATGCCTGTTCCAGCGCGTCCGGGGTATGCGCGTAGTCGACCACCACCAGCGGCAGACCTTGCAGCCCACCCAGCCGGCTCATGCGCCCGTTCACCGGCAACAGCTGTTCGACCGCCTTCACGATGCCCTCGAATGGCTCGCCCAAGGCACCTAGGCAGCCGACCACGGCCAGCAGGTTGGCCACATTGAAGCGGCCCAGCAGATGACTGTGAACGTTGCGCATGCCCCATGGCGAGCGCAGCAGAAAGCTCAGCCCGCTGGCGGAGGTAACGATATTGCTGGCCGCGATGTCCACGCCATTGTCATCGCCGTTGTCATCGCCGTCGCTGGCGCTGAAGCGCAGAACCTGCACGCCAACCGGCAAGGTCGCCGCCAGCTCGCGACCGAACGTATCGTCGCTGTTGATCACCGCCACGCGCAAACCCGGCCAGGCGAACAGCTTGGCCTTGGCCGCACCGTAGGCTTCCATGCTGCCGTGATAGTCCAGATGATCACGCGTGAGGTTGGTAAATGCGGCGACCTCGAAGTCCACCGCACCGACACGTCCCTGCGCCAGCGCATGCGACGACACTTCCATCGCGACATGGCTGACGTCGGCATCGCGGAATTTCGCCAGCAGCGCCTGTACGCTGATGGCATCGGGGGTCGTGCGCTCTCCTTCGTTGAGCTGGCCATGCACACCGGCGCCCAGCGTGCCGATCGATGCAGCACGATGTCCCAGCAAGGTCAGCGCCTGCGCCAGCAACTGCACGCACGAGGTCTTGCCGTTGGTCCCGGTGACGCCAATCACTCGCATCGACTCGCTGGGGCGTTCGTGGAAACGCGCGGCAATCTCGCCGACCTGGTCGTGCAGGTTGTCGATCCACAACAAGGGCACTTCCAGGAGTGCAACGCTTTCTGGTGCGGGCGCTTCGGCCAGCACCACCCGGGCGCCCTGCCTGATGGCGCTGGCCGCGAATTCGATGCCGTGGCCGTGGCTGCCACGCAGGGCAAAGAACGCGTCGCCCCGACGCACCTGCCGCGAATCCAGACTGAGCCCGGAAACGATCATGCGTGCGGCCAACGGCGTCGCCGCCACCTGCGCGTCAGCGATCCCCAGCAGCAGCTGGTCGAGGTGGCCGATACTCATGGCGTGCCCTCGTCGATCGGCGCGTCGTCGATCGGAGCCTGGCTGGGTGGCTGGCTGCCGGCCAAGCCACCTGCGCCCTGCAGCGGACCGCCCACATACCAGCGCCCGATATTGTCCGGCGGCACATCCAGCAGGCGCAGCGCACCGCTCATCACCCGCGAGAACACCGGCCCGGAGACCATGCCTCCGTAGTAGCTGCCTTTCTTCGGATTGTCGACCACGACCACCGCAACGAGGCGCGGGTTGGTCGCCGGCACGATGCCGGCGAAGGCCGCCGTATAGCTGTGCTTGTCGTAGCCCCCGGCGCTGGCTTTGTGCGCGGTGCCGGTCTTGCCTGCTACGGCATAGTTCGCGATGCGCGCCTGCGGTGCGGTGCTGTCCGGTCCCGTGACCGTTTCCATCATCAGGATCAGCTCGTGCGCGATCGCCGGCGAGATGATTTGCCTGGACGGATTGTCTTCGCCCTTGATGAAGCTGGGCGTGTGCATCACTCCGGCATCGGCAATGGTGGCGTAGGCGTTGGCCAACTGCAGCACGGTGACGTTGAGGCCGTAGCCGTAGCCCAGGATGGCTTTCTCCAGCGGGCGCCAGTCGCGACCGATGCGCAAGTAGCCCGAGGCCTCTCCCGGAAAACCGCTATTGGTGCTGTTGCCGAAGCCGAACGCGCGATAGGTGTCGTACATCAGCGTGGTGTCGAGACCCATCGCGATGTGGGCCGCACCCACGTTGCTCGACTTGGTGATCACCCCGGTCGGGGTCAGCAGGCCATAGTTGTGCGTATCGTGGATGTCGTGACCCTGGAAATACCAGTGGCCGCCGGTGGTGTCGATGATCGGGCTGGTCGGGGTGAATTTGCCGCTGGAGAGCGCCGCCGCCATCAGGATAGGCTTGATCGTGGAACCAGGCTCCAGCACATCGGTCATCGCGCGGTTGCGCCGTTGGCCCGGTTTGCTGGCTCCGATCGCGTTCGGGTTGTAGGTCGGCAGGTTGACCATCGCCAGCACTTCGCCGGTGCGTACGTCCATGATCACCATCGAGGCGGAGTCCGCCTGGAACTTGTCCAGCGTGCTCTTCAGTTCGCTGTACGCCAGGAACTGGATGCGTCGGTCAATGCTCAATGTGAGGTTGCGACCCGGCTTCGGTGCGCGCACCTGTTCGACGTCCTCCACCACGTGTCCCATGCGATCGCGGATCACGCGCTTGGCGCCAGGCTTGCCGGAGAGCCAATCGTCGTAGGCGAGTTCCAGCCCTTCCTGGCCGTGGTCGTCAATGTTCGTGAAACCCAGCACGTGTGCGGTCACTTCGCCGGACGGATAGAAGCGCTTGAACTCGCGCTGGCCGTTGATGCCGGGAATGCCCAAGTCCAGCACGGCCTGCGCTGCCTCTGGCGCCATCTGCCGGCGCAGGTAGACAAACTCGCGCTCCGATCGCTGTGCGAGACGGCTCTTCAGCTCATCGGCATTCACGCCCAGCGCACGCGCCAGCTGCGGGATGCGCTCGTCGTTGTCCAGCACTTCGGACGGGTTGGCCCAGATCGACATCACCGGGGTCGACACCGCCAGCGGCTCGCCGTTGCGATCGAAAATCGTGCCGCGCGACACCGGGATCGGCATCTCGCGCAGGAAGCGTGCGTCACCTTGGCGCTGGTAGAACTGCTTGCGCACCACCTGCAAATCGAACGCACGCGCCACCAGGCCAGTCGCGGTCAAAGCCAGCAAGCCGGCCACGACATACATGCGCCGGCGCGCGCTGGGACCAGCCGCGTGCTGGCGCGCCTGTCGCGCTGGTTTGGCGTGCTTGCGTGTGCCCATCAGCGCAGCAACCGGATGTCTTGCGGGCGAGGCTCGATCATGCCCAGCTTCTGTCGCGCCTCATCGTCGATACGGCGCGGCTCGGCGTAGGTTGCCTGCTCCAGTTCGAGCCTGCCGTACTCGATGTTCAGATCATCACGCTGGTTCTGCAGCCCCGTGAGCTGCACGAACAGCACGCGACTCTCATGACGCGTCCACACCACGCCAAGGGCGCTGGCCACCACCACGAACAGCAGGATCACGCTGACCAGCACGCTGATCACCCTCATGCGGCGAGCTCCTGCGGCAGCTTCTCGGCGACGCGCAGCACAGCGGATCGGGAGCGCGGGTTCGCCGCCAACTCTGCTTCTGATGGGAACTGCGCCTTGCCGACTGCAGCCAGCAAGGCCGGCACGGCAGACACCGGTGGGCCGCGCCGGTTGTTCTGCACGCGTCCGGAGTGATCGCGAATGAACAGCTTCACCACGCGATCCTCCAACGAGTGAAAACTGATCACGGACAACCGGCCGCCGGGCTTGAGACGCTCCAGCGCGGCGTCCAACCCGTGCTGCAACGCATCCAGCTCGCCGTTGACCCGGATGCGCAGCGCCTGGAAGCTGCGCGTGGCCGGGTGCTTGCCCGGTTCGCGTCGGCCGACGACGCGCTCGATCAACGCCGCCAGTTCGCCGGTGCGATTGAAGGGGGTGGTATCGCGATCGGCCACGATGGCTCGGGCGATGCGCCGGCTGTGCCGTTCTTCGCCATAGTTCCACAGCACGTCGGCGATCTCGCGTTCGCTGGCGTGGGCCAGGAACTGCGCCACGCTCTCTCCCTGCGTGGTGTCCATGCGCATGTCCAGCGGCGCATCAGCCATGAAGCTGAAGCCGCGCTCGGCTTCATCCAGCTGTGGCGAGGAGACGCCCAGGTCGAGCAGCACGCCATCCAGTCCGGCCTCGGTTTCGTCCCATTCGGCAAGACTGGAGAAGTTGGCATGACGGATGGCGACGCGTGCGTCAGCGGCAAATCCGGTACGCGCCGCGCCGATCGCGGTCGGATCTCGATCCATCAGCAAAAGGCGGCCGCCCGGACCCAGGCGCGACAACACCTCGCGCGCATGGCCGCCGCGCCCGAACGTGCCGTCCAGATAGCGCCCGTCTGCCCGCACGGACAAACCCTCCACCGCTTCACCCAGCATCACCGGGATATGCTGCAATTGCACCGAGCGCACTCCCGTCCATCCCACATGATTCCGTCATAGCCGCACCTGCGTTTACAGACGCAGCTCTGCCATTTCGCTGGTGATCTCGCTCTCGCCGATGCTCTGGCGGATCTTGGCCATGTGCGCCTGCTCGCTCCACAATTCGAACTTGTCGCCCATGCCCAGCAACACCGCCTTCTTTTCGATACCGGTGGTAGCGCGCTGGCTGGCCGGCAACAGGATCCGCGCCGCGTTGTCCGGCTCGACTACCGCCGCCGCGCCGACCAGCTTCATCTGCAGGTCGCGGTGGGCGGTTTTCACCTTGGACAGCGCATTGACCTGATCGCGCGCCTGTTCCCAAACTGCATACGGAAACAACCACAGGCAGCCCGACTCGAACGGGTTGTAGGTGACCACCAGACAATTGGCGCACTCGCCCGCGACCAGGTCCCGATACGCAGTCGGAATGGCCAGTCGGCCCTTGTCGTCAACGGTTATGGCGGTCTCACCCTGAAACACAGTCAGCAATCTCCACGAAAACCCACAATTTCACACCGAAGCCCACGATAATCTCGCGGCATGAGACTGTCAAGGGAAATTGCTTGAGAATCAATGAGTAAAGGCAGAATGCTGACTAGACATGCAGCATATTCTCAGGAATATCCGCAAGGTACTTGAAACGAACGGTTTTTTTGAAACGTTCGTCGTCAGATACCGGGGAGGATGCAACCCGGATCGGGCGATGACCTCACTTTCTGGGCCGCTGGCATGAACCGTTGTTCACACGATCGCGCACCGCCCCCAGACCGATGGTCTGGGGGCGGTGCGCGCCGGAAAGAGGTGGAGTCGGCCTGTAAGCCGGGTTCTGTACGTCTTGCGACGCGACAGTCATTCCTCTCGGCCAGGCGTCGCCGCCTGGCTCCAGCAACCTACCCGGGAACAACGCGGGCCGCGTTATCGT
>JBDTEG010000173.1:0-13731 GCA_039922695.1 Rhodanobacter sp.
CGTCGAGCGTCGTGGTGTGCAAGCCTTGCTCTGCCTCGCGATAAGCCGTATGCAGCGTGCCCTCAAGGGCCGTCTCGCCCTTGGCGTCGATGATCGCCCCGTGTCCCATAGCCTTGCAGGGATTCCCGGCGGAGTTGTCGAACCCGTGGCCCGAAGGCCCGACCAGACAGTTGATCACATGGTGCAGATGCGTGTGGACCATGTTCAAGTCACTCGCCGCCAGCGCCATGCCGGCATGCGCGGTAGCCGTCGCGACCTGTCCTGACGCCGCGCTGGTGGCATTCGCAGCCTGCGCTGCCAGCGGCAGCGCGCACGCCAGCAACAATGCGGGGACGAAATGAACGAGATTCTTTCGCATGACCCTACTCCCGAATGACGCGGTGCTTGCCGCAATGCCTGAAATGTAGCTTGGCGCGAGTTGAGACAGCGTGATGTCACACCACGCCGACCGTGTTTTAAACGCCTATCGGGCCACAGGGAAGGACGCCTGCAAGCACCCGGGCGCCGCGACATGCCCAGTCTGAATTGATCCGGCCGCCTCGGGCTGCCCAGCCCCGGCTCATGAACAGAAAACCCGATGCAGCGTGGCGACAATGGTGCGGCACGTGGCTGGACATGCGATCACCCACAAAGGCGCCCACTCCGCTCCGTTCGCGCGGCCACCAACTACCCGGCACCGTACGTGCGGGCTATCCTTCGCCATTGACCATACGGGAGATCATCGTGCAACTGGAAAATCGACGCATCGCGGTAACCGGCGGTTTCGGCGCACTGGGTGCCGCTACCGTTCTTGCAGCGCTTGCCGCGGGCGCGCAGGTCGTAGCGATCGACCGCACCGATCCACCCGCTGGCGGGCTCGGAAATGCCAGGTGCCTTGGCGGCGTGGATCTGGCTGATCCACATGCCGCCCAGGAGGCCTTGGCGGCGGCGGCAAAATCGATGGGTGGGCTCGACGCGCTGGTGAACATCGCCGGTACCTTCCGCTACGAAACCGTGGCCGACGGCGATCTGGACACCTGGGATCTGTTGTACCGGATCAACCTGCGCACCGCGGTGGCCGCCAGCCAGGCCGCACTGAAGCATCTCCAGGCCGGTGGCCGCATCATCAATATCGGCGCCGCATCCGCGCTGAAGGCGGGCGCCGGCATCGGTGCCTATGCCGCGTCCAAGTCCGGCGTGATGCGGCTTACCGAGACCCTGGCCGAAGAGCTCAAGGAGCGCAACATCACCGTCAACGCGCTGCTGCCGAGCATCCTCGACACCCCGCCCAACCGTGCCGACATGCCCAGCGCCGACTTCGCGCGCTGGGTGACGCCTCGGCAGCTCGCCGACGTGATCCTGTTCCTGCTCTCCGAGCAATCGTCCGCCATCACCGGAGCCTTGATCCCGGTCACCGGCCGCGTCTGATCGCGAACGATCGGCACGGATGGCGTGCGATCCGCGGGTATTGAATGGATCAGAATGGGCGCGACACGGACAAAAACGGCTCCCAGTGCATGATGTTGGCGCGCTTGCCTTGCGAATCTCGTCATTCCGCCATGATTGAAGGTCGTAATCCGATTCAAAGTGTGGAGGCCTTATGAAAAGCATGCTGACCCTTGCTCTGTGTTGTCTTTCGTCCAGCACTCTTCTGGCGGCGGGAAACGGGCCCCCGCGCCAACCCATAAAACCTCCGTTCGACTGTATCCAGGTTCAACAGATCAACGCCTGGCACGTGGTCAATGACCACACGCTCACCGTCGGCAACGGGCCCAAGTACTTTCGCGTCAATCTGCAATCGCGGTGTCCGCAACTGACCTACGGCGCACCCGCCCTTAGGTTCCATGCGAGCGAATCCAACAAGGCCATGGGCCTCCCGGTGATCTGCGGCGAGATTGGGGAGTCCGCAAGCGGGCATGATGGTCCGCCTTGTCCGATCCAATCGGTCATCCGCATCAACGCGGACGCCTACCGGCGACTCAACACGGCGTCGCAACGCAGCGGTAGTGGCGCCAACCAGCCGACAAGGCCGTAACCGCGTCGGGTCGCAGTGGCGCTTGCTGCTGTGCAATGGGGATGCTGACACGGGGTCCCGCGGATCTGCTCATCAAGCAGCAGGGCAAGAGAATCTGCTGTCAGGCCACAGTGCATACGGCGCAGGCGAGGGGGCGCACCCGTTCGCTCATTCCTCCGCTACGGTCGCCAGTGCCTCAAAACACTCCCGGTCGAGCCCCGTACCCACCATGCCGCGCATGATCTCCAGCGTTTTCTCCACCGGCGTGGCCGCGTGGTACGGCCGCTCGGAGGTGATCGCATCAAAAATGTCGGCGACCGTGATGATGCGGGTTTCCAGCGGGATATTCGCGCTTGTCAGTCCGCGAGGATAGCCACCACCATCGAGGCGCTCGTGGTGTGCTCCGGCGATCCGTGCCAACTCTGCGAACGGCGGCACGCGAGCAAGGATCTGCTCGCTGTATGTTGCGTGCTGCCTGATCGACGCCCATTCTCCGGCTTCGAGCTTGCCCGGCTTGTCCAGGATGGTATTGCTCACGCCAAGCTTGCCGACGTCGTGCAGCAGCGCGCCTCGCCGCAACCAGCGCCGCCGCGGCGCCGGCAACCCCAGTCGCTCGGCCACTCGATCTGAGACGTCCGCGACGCGGGCGCTGTGGCCAGCGGTAAACGGGCTCTTGGCATCGACGACGCTGCCGAACGCCAGCGCAATGGCGTCCAGGTAATCCTCGTCCACTGCGAACGCAGCTCCGACGGGCTCCAGGGTGCGAACAGCCGCATCGATATCCGCGCCGGCCAGGGTCGACCAGAACCCAGGCTCGACCGCCACCGCCTCGAACGCTTCGACCACCGCCGGGTCGAACCAGCTGCCGGCGCGGTTCCGTATCTCCGCCAATGCCGCCTCGCGACCGCTGCTGAAATGAAACACGTCCACCACCTGGGCGAGCAACGCGATACGCGAACCCAGCGGAATGGCATCGCCGCGTCTGCCCTGCGGTTGTCCACTGCCATCGAAGTGCTCGTCCAGCCCGTGCACGGCCTCGGCCACACTTTCGGGAAAACGCAATTGCCGGGCGATGTCGGCACCGCGCGTACAACGTGTCTGGATCAACTCGTGTGACAACTGCGAACCCTTGCGCATGATGTTCATCAGCGCCGACAGCCGCTTGTGCCAGCGATTGTCCGGCCCGGTGTGACTGACCACAAAGTGCAGAAGACTCGATGCATTGGCGCCGACCCGCTTGAAGTCGTGCTTGAACTGGCGGTCGTCGGTCAGGTACAGCTCGCAGATTCGCGCGGCGTTGCTGCTGCAACCAAGGTCCTTCAGCAGAAGCGCGTAGTAGAGCCCCCACAGAGCTTCCGTATCCAGCCCCAACCGGCGCCCCACATGTACGCCGATCCACGCGCAGCGCACGCAATGGCCCGGAGGTTGGCCCTCGGTGAGATCCAGCGCATAACTGAAGGCACCAATAAGGTCGCCCAGCTGCAGCGAGCCGATTGGACCGGCCTCCGGCAATGCCTCGCTTGCCGGCACGTAGCGGATATCCATCCTGGGGCGCCGTCTCTTTCGGAAGTCACCTTTGTATCGAGCGAAGACGGGAAAACTGAAGATCAGGACTGGCAATCCTCGACAGATCGGATGAGTTCAACTCGCCATGGTTCAACGTTGGGTGCGACGGTCCCGGCTACGGCACCGGCCATGTATCGCGCTGGATTGGGCAAGCGGGCTCCGTGCGCCCCTGCGTCAGGCTGCTGGTGTGGATCTTGGATCGACCGTCCAGACGATGACACCGCGCTTGTGGCGTGCCGCCTGATCATCACCGGCTGCGCAAGGACGCGTCAGACGAGGTGACAGTAAGGCACGGCAACGAACCAGATCATGTAGCTGAGGTTCGCCACCAGCAACAGATCGATGCGTCGAGACCCGGCAGCTTGCGGCCCCTGGACGTGCCGGAAAATCAGGAACAGGCACAGCGCCGCGTGCGGAAGCACGAAGTAGCTGATGTCGCGATACAGGCCGGACGCCACACCCGACCGGTCGAAGCCCGTCGCCAGCAGGGCCGATACGATGATCGCGCCAGCGGCGGCAAACATGGCACCGCGAATGCCCAGAAGCACCGCCACCGTGCGCTTGTTGACGGGGGCATCCGCGTCGCGATCCGGTATGCCAGCGAGGATGATGGCCGGCAGGATCGAAACGAACAGCGGAAGACTCAGCAACCATGGCGTAGCCGCAACTGCCGCTCCACCCTGCAAGATATATCCCATGAAGAGAACCAGCGCCCCGTGGGTAAACGCCACGTCCAGCTCGCCAAGACCTCGATAGCACAAGCGCAGCGGCGGCACGGAATAGCCCAGCGTCAGCATGACTGCAGGCAGCAGCCAGATCGCAGAGAGCACCGGTTGCGGTGATGCGCGTACGGCGAAGGCTGCACTGACTGCAGCCAGGACAAGCACGACGGCAATACCTTGCCGCAACGCAGGTGCGTCCAACAGGCCATCGACCAATACCCTCGAGCCTCCGGTGAATGGGCCGAAGTTGCGATTGGCGCGGTCGGAGGCCAGATCGAAATAGTCATTGCAGAATACGGTCGCCGCTTCCAGCAGGAACACTGCCAGATAACCGCATGCATACGGTGCCCACGCCAAGTGTGGAACCGCCAACAGCGCTCCGACGGTATAAGCACCCCAGGTCATCGGATAGAACTGCAAGCGCAATGCGCGCAGCCAGGTCGCTGCGGTGCTCAATCGACTGGCCCGCGCGGAACGTCGTCCGTCATGCAATCGCCAGCCGGCGCGGCGCGCCTTCTCCAGCCAGGCCTCCCGCTGGTGCGGCGTGGAGGTACGCATCGGCCCGAAGGCCAGCGCGTGCACCGGCTTCACACCGCAGAACCCGAGCGTGGCGTTGCGCATGGCATGGGTGCCGGGTCCCCTGTACACCCAGCGATAGATGACGGGCGGCGTGTCCATGGTCGTGATGAGCTGACCGGATTTTCCGGTCCACAAACCCTCGCAATCAATGGCACGTGGTCCGAAATAGTGAAACGCGGTGCCGGGCATGAGCAGGCGATCGAGGAAACCCTTGAGCAGGGCCGGCATCGTGCCCCACCAGGTCGGGTAGATGAACACCAGATGTTCCGCCCATGCCAGCAGGCCCGCCGCGCGCTGCAGGTCGGGCTCCAGCTCCTGGTTTTCCGGCGAATCGACGCGAACGTGCGGATCGAAGTCCAGCTCCGCCAGAAGCAGCCGTTGCACCGTCGCGCCGGCGTCGCTGGCTCCCCGGGCATAGGCATCCGCCAGCGCCGCACAAAAGCTGCCCTCGCGCGGATGTCCCATGACCAGCAGTACGTTCAAGATCGTATCCTCATCATGCGACGTTGCGAGGCTTGCGTCTTGCAACGAGCTGCGTTCAAGGTCTGCTCCGACACAAAACACCGGCAAGAAGCAAGCTTCGTGGGCTTATACAGGGACGTGCGTGAATGCGTTGCGGATGCGTGCGACAGGGCTCAGGTTCGCTTCCTGTCCTGCGGCGGAAAGCGATGCGGTGCACGCGACCGGCCATCGTCTGCGCAACGTGTCATCGGACAGTGAGAACCGGTCCCCAACGGGAAAACCCGGTCTGGCTCTCGCGCCGGCTGGACCTTGCGCTGTCGGAGCCCGAAAAATTCGACGGCGCCCTGTGCCGCTCACCCACAGTCAGGTCGCGCATGCGTCGGCCGCCACGCGAAATCCTGTCACGTCCCGGCTCAGGTGGATGACGAGGCACCGATCACGTCGCCCTGAGCCCGCTGGATAGTGGCCGATCGAGTTCCGGCAACCCGGGCTCAGGCGCAAGCTCTTGTGAGAGAGCATGAACGTACAAAAACCTGCGAAATAACATCGATTGAACGAGTGTAAATGCGGTGTTAAACCATTGCGGTCGAGGATTTCCCCGACACGTGATCTTCGGTACGTCACCAGAGCAGCCAGCTCGCAAGTCGCCACCCTGACTCTCCCGTGGAACCCGTCCCATCTGATCGCGCCTGCTTGCAAATGGAGACGTACACAATGAAACATTCGATGGCGGTTTCCCTGCTTGGATTGGCCCTGACCCCACTGGCCGCTGCGTTTGCGCAGGATGCACCACAACCGCCGCCTCCAGCTTCCGCGACACAGAACCCGCCGCCGCCTGCCACCAAGAATGTGCAACAGCTTCAGAACATCGTCGTGACCGGTACGGCCATCCCGCGTATCGACATGGAAACCCCTTCGCCCGTGACCGTGATCACGGCCGCGCAGATCCAGCGCAGCGGTTTCACCACGATATCGGACGTGGTGCGCGCAGTTTCCGCCGACAACAGCGGGTCGGTCCCGAACTCGTTCACCAACGGCTTTGCCGCGGGCGCGTCAGGTGTCGCCCTGCGCGGCCTTACCGTCAACTCCACCCTGGTGTTGATCGACGGCCACCGCATCGCCAACTATCCGGTGGCCGATGACGGCGAGCGCTCGTTCGTCGATCTCAACACGATCCCGCTGGCTGCGGTCGAGCGCATCGAGGTGCTGAAGGACGGCGCTTCGTCGCTGTACGGTGCCGACGCGATCGCCGGCGTGGTCAACATCATCATGCGACCCAGCTTCAAGGGCGTCCAGGCAACGGCCGACGTGGGCACCTCGCAGCATGGCGGTGGGTTCACGCGCAAGGCCACACTGCTGGCCGGCGGCGGTGATCTCGATACTGATCATTACAACGGCTACCTGAGCGTGCAGTACGAGAAAGACAATTCGATCATGGCCGACCAGCGTGGTTTTCCGTTCAACTCGGGGGACCTGAGCTCGCTGGGCGGCCCCGGTCTGGGCGGCCCGGCGGCCCGTGCCGGCGGCACCAACGGCGCCATCAAGCCCAACGATGGCAGCGGCTTGTGGCAACCGTTGAGTGCGTGCACCTCGGGTCCGCAGATCACCGACGACACCGGCACCTACTGCCGCTACGACCCGGTCAACCTGTACGGTCAGTTGCAGCCAGCGATGGAACAGGGCGGCCTGACCGGCCGAGTCACGATCAAGCTGGGCGACACGACCACGGCCTATCTGGACGCCAGTTACATGGAGTCGAAAACGGAGACGCCCGATGCACCTCGATCAGTCCAGAACAGCACGCCGCACAACACCGGCAACATCACCCTGCCGGTGGGCAATCCTTCCAATCCGTTTGCCGTACCGGCGTTGATCAGCTACAACTTTGGCGACATCCCGGACGGCTTCAACTACAACAACCACAACGCGCGCATCGTCGGCGACGTCAAGGGCAGCGTGGACGACTGGAACTGGGATGCGGCACTGGTCATCAACCATGCGTGGCTGGACACCACGCAGTACGGCTTCATCAGCTATCAGGGACTGATCGACGCGATTGCCGACGGCACGTACAACTTTGTGAATCCGTCGAGCAACTCCGCAGCGGTGCGGGAATCGCTGGCTCCCGGCTACAACAAGACTTCAACCACCGACCTCGACTCGCTGGACCTGAGCGCCAACCGCGTCCTGTGGGACATGCCCGGCGGCTCGGCCGGCATGGCCCTGGGTGCGCAACTGCGGCATGAGGCGCAAAACGACCCGACGCTGAATCCGAACTTCGAGTTCCAGGGCCTGGGCAACGCGCAGACCAAGGGTAGCCGCGATGTCAGCGGTGCGTTTGGCGAACTGGATCTGCCAATCCTGCAGTCGCTGGAAGTGGATGCTTCCGGCCGTTACGACCATTACACCGATGCGGGCAACAATTTTTCGCCAAAAGTTGGCATCAAGTTCAAGCCGACTGACTGGATCGCGTTGCGCGGCACCTGGTCCAAGGGCTTCCGGGCGCCGGCCTTCGCCGAGAACGGATCGAGTTCCACCCAGGGCTTCATCACCTACACGCCGCCACCGGCGTTCCAGGCCCTCCATGGCGGCAGCCCGTACGCGACCATTCCCTATGGCCTGTCGGAATACACCCTGGCCAACAAGGACATCAAGCCGGAGAAGTCCAAGAGCTTCACCTTCGGCGTGGTGCTGCAGCCAACCAGCTGGTTGAATGCGTCGGTCGACTACTACCACATCACGAAGTCCGACCTCATCGTGCAAGCCGATACCTCGGCGGCGCTGGCCAACTACTACGCCGGCACGGCGCAGGAACCGGGCGTCACCGTGATACCCGACCTGCCTGATCCGGACAACCCGACGGCGCAGCCGCGGCCTTCCGAGATCATCGGTTCGTACCTCAATGCGCAATCGCTCAAGACCACCGGCGTCGATGTGGACCTGCGGGCCAACTTCGACTTCGCCGGCAACTGGCATTACATCTCCGAGCTGACCGGCACCCAGATCTTCCAGTGGAGTCTGAAGCAACCCGACGGCAGCGAGCAGAGCTACGTCGGCACCCAGGGTCCCTACAACCTGTCCTCGGGCGCCGGCACGCCGCGCACTCGAGCCTCGTGGGCGAACACGCTGCAAGAGGGTCCGTTCACCATCACCGGCACGCTGTACTACACCAGCGGTTACAAGGATATCGCCGCCGATGTGGGTGTGCTCGGCCTGTTTGACGGCGACTGCCTGTCGACCACGCCCAGCGGCACGAACTTCCCGGCGAGCTGTCACGTTGGACAGTTCTACGACTTCGACCTGACCGGGAGCTACGCGCTGAACGACCACTTCAGCATCACCGCCTCGGTGATGAACCTGTTCGACCGCAATCCGCCGTTCGACCCGTCGAACTACGCGGGCGCGGGTGCCAACTACAACCCGACCTGGTCGCAGGCGGGCGTGGTCGGTCGTTTCTACAACGTCGGCGTGAAGGTCAAGATGTAAGCCTGTTGTCGCTCGCCCGTTCCGGCATTCGGGGCGGACGAGCGACATGCGTCAGGCACGAACATCGAGCACGGCCACTAGTGGCCAAATGAGAATGGCGAACGCCAGCCGGCTGGGCAAGAACGTCACGCACCACGGGCTGCGCATTCGCCTGGGTTGTGACGCGCGACCGCGTCGCATCTGCGCGTCAGTTCCTCCTGACTACGGTCCGATTCGCATGCACTGACTCAGACGCCGTCATCCGCGCGAAAGCGCGGATTCAGCGTCTTTCGCTCCAGCGCACACGCTTCACCGTCCGAGGTTTGCGTTGCAAATGACTCTGATCCACTTTTTTTACCGTGGCTCAGGTCACGCGCTCGCCGGCCGCCACGCGAACGGCCGTCACGTCCGCCGGTTCGGGATGGATGACCAGGCGCAGCCGCCCGGCATCCCGGGACAGACGCAGATGGCGATGCCTGACCAGATAAGCCACCGCCACCCCGGCTGCCACAAGGCCTGCCAGCGCGCCCACGCCCAGTGCCCAGCGAGCACCGAAACGATCGACCACCCAGCCGACCAGCGGTGCACCGATCGGGGTGCCACCCATGACCACGGCGATACGCAGCGCCAACACCCGGCCGCGCATGGTGCGCTCGGTGGTCAGCTGCATCATCGAATTGCTGGCGGTCATGAACGTAAGCGCGGCCAGGCCGACGAAGAACAGCACGGTAGCGAACAGGAAAGGGCTGGGCATCATCGCCGCCACCGCCAGAGTGACACCGAAGGCCGCCGCCGAGGCCCCCATCAGCACCATGCCGGGGAACGGGCGACGGGCCGAAAGCAGCGCCCCGCACATGGTGCCCGCCGCCATCGCGGAGGTGAGCAGGCCATACTGGCTGGCGTCGCCGTGGAATACGGTGACCGACATGGTCGAGATGAAGATGGCGAAATTGAAGCCGAAGGTACCGAGCAGTAGCAGCATCACCAGCACGGCGATCAGATCGGGGCGCCGCCACACGTAGCGGAATCCTGCCAGCATGCTGCCGCGCGTGCGCGCTGGTCGCGCTTCGGTATGCAGTTCGCGCACCCGCAGGAACCACAGCGAGACCAGCACAGCGGCATAAGACCCCGCATTGATCAGGAACAGCCAGCCCTCCCCCACCGCGGCAATCAGCACGCCCGCCGCCGCCGGACCCAGCATTCGTGCAGCGTTGAAGGAGGCGGAGTTCAGCGCCACCGCGTTGGCCAGGTCATCGTCGGTGACCAGGTCCGATACGAACGCCTGCCGGGCCGGCGCGTCGAACGCGGTGACGCAGCCCAACAGCAGTGCAAACCCATACACCTGCCAAAGCGTCACCACCCCGGTGATGGTGACCAGGCCCAGGCCCAGCGCCAACAGGCCGGCGGCGGCCTGGGTGAAGAGCAGAAGCTTGCGACGATCCAGGTGATCGGCGGCGAAGCCGGATAACGGCAGCAGCAGCAGCGGCGGTCCGAACTGCAGCGCCATCACCGTTCCCACCGCCGTGGCGCTGTGCGGAGTGAGCACGGTAAGCACGAGCCAGTCCTGCCCGATACGCTGCATCCAGGTGCCCACGTTGGACACCAGCGCGCCACCAGCCCAGACCCGGTAGTTGTAGCTCCTGAGGGAGTGGAACATGCCGTTCATGGCGTAGCTGACGACTCCAAAAGTCAAAACGGAACGGGGAAGGCAACGGATCTTGAAACCCGGCGTGCGCCAACCTGCGCCGACTTGAACTGCGGATGTTACGCGCGGCTGTGCGTCAGGATACTGGCACAGCCCGCCCATCGGCTCCGCTCATGCCGCTCGAACGGGATCAGCTTCACTTCTCCCGGCGGAGGGGAGACGTTTCCGACCCGCGGAGACCGGGGGGACTCGGGTCAATTCAACGCAGATACATCGCGCCGACGACAGAGCCGACCCTGACGATGGGAAACCATGGTGAGGGGTGATGCCCGGAAGTCCCGCAGGCGACAGCGCATCCTCCCAAGTCAGCCGGGCCTGGATGCGCCTCAAAGCCACACCTGCGAATCGAGGCCAGTCCCGACGCCTTGCCTGCGTACGAGCCATTCGCGCGCTACCGCGTGGCAAGACAACCTGACCGCATCATTGCGAACTGTGGTATCTGGGGGAACGTGTCGCCGTCATCCCGACCATGCGACTCCTCTCTGAATGTGGTCATGTTCACCAAGATCAAGAACTGGCGCGTGCGACGCATCCTCGCGCGGAATCCCATCGCTGAACCGGCATGGCGACTGGCGCTTGAGCGATGCGTGCCAGCCGCTCGCCTGGGTGCTTCAGACCAGGCCTCGCTACGAGTGTTGGCGACGTTGTTTCTGGACGGGAAGTCCCTGGAGCCCGTCAAGGGCTTGCAGTTGGACGATGCGGACCGTGTCTTGCTCGCGACACACGCCTGCGTACCGATCCTGAAACTGGGCATCGACTGGTACGACGGTTGGCACAGCGTCATCGTGTATCCGGATGCGTTCATCCCTCGTCGCGAGCAGATCGATTCAGCCGGAGTGGTTCACCAGACCAACAGCGTGTTGACAGGTGAGGCCTGGGGACGCGGGCCGGTGATACTGTCGTGGGCCGATGTGCTGAACTCGGTGCAGAGACCGGGGCACAACGTGGTCATCCACGAAATGGCACACAAGCTCGACATGCTCAACGGGGCCGCCAACGGCTTCCCGCCACTGCACCGGCGCATGGATCGCCGCGTATGGTGGAAGGTCTTCTCCAGCGCGTGGGATCACCTGCGCGACGAGCAGCGCAACGGCGCCGACTTGCCAATTGACCCGTATGCCCTGGAAAGCCCGGCCGAATTCTTTGCTGTTGCGAGCGAGCAATTTTTTGAAGGACCGGCGACACTACGCCTGCATTTGCCGGACGTGTATCGACAACTCACGCAGTTTTACCGGCAGCACCCGGGCTGAGCAGAACCGTGGCCAGCGTCGAATGGCACTGACTCAAGCGCCGTTCGGGTCTGACCGCTCCTCTGTCACCGCGTCCGCATCCTTCGACCGCTGCCTGGCGAAGCGCTTGACCAGCGGGCCGATCGTGAGTCCCTGCACCAGGATCGAAAACACCACCACCACGTAGGTCATCGTCAGCACGATATCGCGCTTGTCGCCAGGTGGAATGGAAAGCGCCAGCGCGACCGCGATGCCTCCACGCAGTGCGCCCCAGGTCAGCACCGGAATCGTGGCGCCGCGAAATACGCGCAGATGTCCGATGACCACGGCCGGTAGCGAGATACTCGCGAGCCTCGCGCACAACACGATCAGGATGGCTCCGGCGCCCGCCAGCAGCCAGAGCGGCTGCAGCGGAACCAGCAGCACTTCCAGACCGATCAACACGAACAGCACCGCGTTGAGTACTTCGGCGACCATTTCCCAGAACAGGTCCACGTGGCGGCGCGTGTTCTCGCTCATCGCATACTCGCGGGCCTGATTGCCGATCACCAAACCGGCCAGGACCATCGCGATCGGGCCGGACAACCCGAGCACGTGCGCCAAGGCATAGCCGCCGGTGACCAGGGCCAGCGTCAGCAGCACCTCGGTCTGGTAGTTGTCGACAGTGCGCAACAGGGCATAAGCCACGCCGCCGGCCGCCGCACCCAACGCCGCGCCGCCGAGCGCTTCGCGCGCGAACAACAGCAAGCCGCCCGAGATGCTGACGTTCCGCTCGCCGCCCGCAAAGGCCAGCACCAGTACGAACAGCACCACGCCGACACCGTCGTTGAACAGCGATTCGGCCGTGATCTTCAACTCCAGCGCGTCATCGATGTGCGCCTTGCGCAGGATTGCGAGCACGGCGACAGGGTCGGTCGGCGAAATCAACGCGCCGAACAGCAACGCAAAACGAAACGGCAGGTCCAGTCCGATCAGGAGCGCGAAGCCCCAGCTCAGGATTGCGACAATCACGGTGGAAAGTGCGACCCCGACCGTCGCGAGAATCGCCACGGCAACATAGTTCTCCCGCAGGGCCTTGGACTTGACCTGCAGCGCGCCCGCGAACAACAGGAAACTGAGCATGCCGTTCAGTAATGTGGCACTGAAATTGATGTCGCCAATCAGCCGCTCGGACTGAGCTGCGAAGTCGAAGCCGGCCTTGGAGAACAGCACGAGCACGAGCGACAAGGCCATGGCCAGCACCATGACTCCGATGGTGGTCGGAAGATGCAGGAAGCGCGCGTTGATCCACGCCAGCAGCGCGGTCAGGGTCAGCACCACAGCAATCAGGTCAAGTACGTTCATTGGACTGGGCGGCGCCGTCAGCGAGGACCGAGTCTAGCAGCGGTCGACTTCACCGATGCAGCGCCCGAAACCGGCGAAGACAACTACCTGCGAGACGTCACCCCGCCCAGGGTCGCGGTGGCATGAAAGCGATAGCAGGCCTCACCGCCATTGATCGCCGGACAGCCCTCCCTGTTGGATAGAGCGTGAAGCCGCCCCGGCGAACGCTGGCAGCCTGGGGAGACGCGCTGCGGCGCGACCAAGCGCGATGCGATCACACCCAGCGCCACCAGCATGCAAAAACTGACCACGCCACGTGCCCCAGACTCCACGACGCAGCCTGCCGGAAGCGAAGACCGCATCCGGGCGACATGGCGCAGGCGATACCCAACGAGAAGTGCCAACTTCCCAGTCGCGATTTCAGCGGAACCAGCGTGGTGAAGCGAGAAAGCTTCGGCGTCTGCGTGAGGTCAAGAGCGCTTCCCGCGTGTCGCAGGCAGAGCGTACACAAGTCGCGACCAACGTCACGGCGGTTGGCGTCGGGAACTATCGATACATGTCGACCTGCGCGAGTGATCAGCGCATTCGCGCCGCGAGCATGCGCTCCGTCCCTTCAAGAGTGAAGTGAGGCTTGTTCCGGCGAAACGGAACGGAGTCGATTTCGTCAGACGACTTTTGTCCGACAGA
>JBDTEG010000174.1:0-25533 GCA_039922695.1 Rhodanobacter sp.
AACGCGTCGTGCAGTTGCTCCGGACCGAGCGCTTCCTCGCCCTCGTCGAGATAGCGGCCCATCACCGCCTCGTTGACCTCCACCACCTGATCGAGGATCCGCTGGTGGGCTTCGGCCAGCGACGAAAAGTCGGTGCTGCCCTCGCGGTGGAAGAAGCAGTCGAGCACGCGGTTGCCGCGGTTGGCGGGCAGGTTGACCGGCAGGCATTCGCTGCCGAATTCTTCGCGCAGCGAGTCCACCAGTGCCGCGAGGTTGGCGCCGTCGAAGTCGATCTTGTTGACCACCAGCAGGCGTGCCAGGCCGCGTTCGCGCGCGTGCATCATCATCCGGCGGGTGCTGTGCTCGACGCCGTTGATCGCATTGACGACGATCGCCACGGTTTCCACCGCGGCCAGCGCGGACAGCGTGGCGCCACGGAAATCGCTGGAACCGGCGGTGTCGATCAGGTTGAGGTGACAGCCGCCATGTTCGAGTTGCGCCACGCAGCTGTCGATCGAATGCACTCGCGCCTTTTCCTGTGGATCGGAATCGGAAACGGTGTTGCCCCGCTCGACCGAGCCCACGCCCTGGATGGCACCTCCAGCGTGAAGCAAGGCTTCGAACAAGGTGGTCTTGCCCGCGCCGGCGTGACCGGCGAGGGCGATGTTGCGGATGCTTTCCGTGGTGTAGGACACGATGCGACCCTCCTCGATGCAAGGCGTGGCCTCGTGGCATGAACCGCGCCACATGAGGCCACGCGTAGACAGGCTCTGGATGGCGGCCGTCATGGTCGTACCGCGTTCCATGCTGGAGAGAGGGCGGTCATGGCGGTTGGCGCGGGGCGCCGAACCCCCAGCCTTGTGCCAAGTGCCGGTGCGGTCAAGCTGCACTGCGGGGAACCGGGCTGCCGGCAGGCGGTCTCTGACAGTCAGGGCGCGGTAACCCCGGCCCGGCTGGTCGCCCGGGGTTCAAGCCTCATCTGGCATCCTGCGATCACTCTGCGTTCCCCAACGAGGTATTGTCATCGCCCCCGCGCCGCCTTCACAACAGCCTGGATCGCCGTCGAGCCGGAGCATGCCGCCCGCAGGTTCGCGCGACGGACTCGAGCGGTTCGACACGGCGATTGGTCGGCCACGGCGGGTTTGGCATGAATCGGCGATCGCACCGACACAGCGCCGGCTGGCATGGGTCGTGGTGTTGCTGTTGCACGGTCTGTTCGCGCTGGCGGTCTGGATTGCCATGCGTCCGGTCGCTCCCCCGCCGTCGCCGACAGCGCCCGAAGAGATGCTGCAGGTTCGCCTGATTGACGCCGCGCCCGTGGCACCTGCGCCGCCGCCACCACCGATTGCGCTGCCTCCGGCACCCGCTTCGCCGCCGGTACCGAAGCACCCCGAGCCGCCCGCGAAAAATGCCATGGTGTTGCAGACGCCAGCCGCGCCAGCGCCCCGGCTGTTTGACGAACACGGCCAGCCGTTGCTGCCGGCAACCTCCTCGACCGCGCCGCTTCCCGCTTACGTGCAACGCATGCCGCAGGGGAATACGCGGATCATGCAGCACGACAGCCCGGTCAAGTATCAGCCCACGCGTTTCGAGCAGGACTGGGGTGGCGGCAACGCCGTCGACGATGCGTTGCAGAAACTGGTCGACAAGACCACGGTCAAGAAAACCATCCGGCTGCCGGGCGGCATCCGCCTGCATTGCGGCGTGTCACTGGCAATGCTGGCCGGTGGCTGCGGTGGTGATCCGCCGCCGCCACCGTCGCGCAAGGATGGCGACGAGCGCCTCAACATGGCGCCCGCGACCTCGCTAGATGGCCACGCCCATGCGCAGAAGCCGCCCAGTCTGGAGTCCTGCATCGCGATGTACCGCGCCGGCAAGCCGCTGGCCTACGGATGCCCGGTGGATACGCCCGATCGCGCGGTCGATGCCGAGTTGCGCGAACGTGCTGGCCAACGCCGTGGGGATCATTAGCACCGACGGAAAACCTCATCGTACCGGAGAGTCTTTTTCCACACGTCCGCCACAACCGCAAGGGTCAGTGCTTGCTGCGCGACCGGTTTGGCGAGGCGCTGGTGGACGCAACCTCAGGCACGCCCGGTACACTGGCCTCATGGCTTTGACACCTCCGGATCGCGCCGCTGCTGGACGGACCATCCACCCCGCGCGGATTCTGCTGGACTCGCCGTTGGCTGCCGCGACACGAGGACGGGTCAACCGGCGGCAGGGGCGATTGCTGCCGCCGGAACGAGCGCGGCGCGTACTGGCGATGGTGGGCGCGCTGCTGGTACACGTGTTCTTCCTGCTTGGCTTCGTGCTGGGGCCGGCGATCGAACCGACGCCACCGCCGCCACCTCCGGAACTGGCGCTGCAGGTGCGCCTGGTCGAACCACCCGAGCCGCCTCCGCCGCCGCCGGTGCGCGGCACGCCACCGAGGGAGCGAGGACCGCGTCATCAGGGGCGGCGCAGCCCCCCGACGCCTTCCACCGAAGCGAGTGCCAACACCGAAGCGGTCACTGCCCCAGCTCCGATGCCCGCCCCGGCCGCGGCAGCGCAGAGCCTGCAGACGCGCGCACCCATGCCCAAGCCGCTGGCCACGCCCCCGCCACCCGTGAGTCTGCCCGCACCTGCACCATTGCCGCTGCCAAAGCCCGTGTCGCCAGCTGGCGAACCACCTGCGCTCGCCGTGCAACTGCCCACGCCCGTGCCTCCGACGCCACCGAAATTCCAGCCCGAACCCGTGCGTGCACCACAAGCCGAAGGCAATCGCCCGATCCTGTCGCCCAGTTCGCTGGTGTTGTCGAACGTGACTACGCCGGCGCCACTCAACCTGCCTGCCATGGCCATGCATGTCGAGATGCCGAAGGCGGTAGCGCCGGTGAGCGTGGCACCCGTGCCGCAGCCGCCGGCCGCGCCGGAAGTGCCGCGAGTGCAACCGTTGCCGCTGCCGGCGCAGCCAGCGCCGATCGTCATGCAACAGACGCCGGTATCGGCGCCAGCCGAGACCACGCCAACGCTGCTGCCGCAACCGCAGGCGCCAGCGATCACCCTGGGCGCCACCGAAATCCAGGTGGCTCCTGCAACGGTCGAACCCTCACCCACGCCAGCGACCCCGGTGCCGTCGACACGTATCGATCTGGACCAGTCAGCCCGTGCACCGGCCACCCAGCCAGCCACGTTGCAACCGTCCATCAGCGCACCGACCACGATCGCGAACGTTTCCGCGCCTACCCCGAGCCCGACGGCAACCACCGCGCCGAAAGCCTCCGCCACGCCGGCCAGCACGGGAACCGCCACGCCGAACCAGGACGACGCGGCGACCCGCGCAGTCGACGTCGCGAACGACGCAAGTCGTGCGCCGGACGCGACCCCGCAGGGCAGCGACAACGCCACGGTGGGCGAACCCGCTGGCGTCGGCAACGCGCCGCCGACCACGGCGTCCAGCGATACCAGTACAACGCCATTGACGACGGCAGCCGGCAAGTCGACCGGCAAGCCCGCCGGGCTGAGTGGCGTCGGCAAGGCCGGCCGCAATCAACCGGGCGCGAGGGAGGGCGAACAGCACGGCGCGGTTGGCGACTATGTCCAGCTGAAGCCGCGCGGCGATACCGAGATCATGCGCCACGGCGAGCCGAACATCCGTTACCAGGCCACTCGCTTCGACAAGGACTGGACCCCCGAGGGCGAAAGCTCGATCGACACCGCGCTACGCCGCGCGGTGGAAAAAACTACCGTCAAGCGCATGCTTCACTTGCCACGTGGCGTGCGCGTCGAATGCGACGTCAAGCCCTTGTTGCCGATCTCGCTGTTCAGCTGCCACAACCCGGATCCGCCCGCGGTGCCGCTTCCCGAGAAGATCTACGACCGCTTGAATGTCGGGCCCGCAGAGCCTTTGGCGCCCGCGACCAGCAGCCCGCAGGCGCCAGCCCCCACCCCGATGATCAAGTTCGACAACAGCGCCGAATGCTCCGCCGCCCGCGTCGCCGGCGGCCCATTGCCACCGGGTTGCGCACCTGACGCGCAACCTGTGCCAATGACTCATGCGCCTGCGTCGTCGTCCAGTTCGTGGGTGCCGGCGAGTGATCAGTTTCATTGAGGGGCGCGCTCGCTCTTGATGTTGTGAAGGTCAGACCTTTCGCGCGCCTGCGGGTGGCTAGCGAGTGGATCCGCTGCCTCAAGCGGCGTTGCCCTGGACAACTGCCGCGCCGATCTCGCTCGGGCGTCGCTTGACGTTGTCCAGGATGAACCGATGGTGCGTCCGTGGTAGACCTCTTGCAAATGCAAACTGTGGCGTTTGCCGCGCACATGCCGGCGAACTTCGTCGAAGAGGGGTAGAAGCGGCACGGCGCTGCGAGCGCAGATCTCCCCCCGGATGGTGCTGGATAAACATGGCGCGCCGGATAACGACTGTCGTGCGGTGTCCCATCGACGGCGTCGACTTGAATTACCTTGCCACAACCGGCGAAGATAAGCCTTCCGGTCAACTCCAGGCATATGAAGCTTTTGCCCGCAGCTTTCGGGCCACTACGGGTCATCGTGTTGTCCTCTTGCTGCGTCGTACGTGTCAATCCTTGCGTGCTGCAGCGGACGTCAGACTGCTTTTTCGTAATCGGTCTTGTGGAGTCGATGCTGCCGACTCGGACCTGTGTATAAACTGCAGCCGAAGACTTCGTTCGTTCATCGGACTGTCCGGTGTTCGGAGATCAGCTGAAGCATCGTTTGGACGTCCATCTGGTTAGTCAGGTTCTGTCCGGGGTGGTCTGAGCTGTTGTTTACCGTGTTGCGCTGAGGTTGAAGCGACACGCTTCTCCTGGCCGCATGCGCGGCGTTGTTTGGCCGTTGTATCGGATGCTTCTGCCACGCCACCGGGTCGTGGTCCACGTGGTGCGCCAGCATCGCCAGATCTGCCGGGTATGCTCGTTGGCGAAGACAGGACTTTCGCCAAGTCCACGCCGATGGTTATAGTGTTCATGGAGACTTCCTCTTCTGCTGACGGTTGGGTAGTAACACCATCATGGCCCTCGAGGCCTGAAGGAGGGAAAGTCTTTTGTACTCGTCCAAGTCGACGGCCATGCCGCCGCTCAACTCAAGCGGTTAGATACAAGGACAAGTCATGTGGCAATACTCAGCCAAAATCTTGATCACCGTTGTTCTGGTCATCGCTGTTTCCGAGGTCGGTCGACGCAGTTCGTTTTGGGGCGCAATACTTGCCTCCCTGCCAGCCACCTCGCTTCTCGCCTTTGTTTGGATGTACACGGGTTCTGGCGACGTTGAGGCGGTCGCAAGGCTCTCGCACAGCATTTTCTGGCTCGTCCTGGCGTCATTACCGTTGTTCCTGGTCCTTCCAACACTGCTCAGGCACGGCATCGCCTTCTGGCCTGCGCTCACCATGGCTTGTTGTGTCACGGTCGTTGCATACTTCGGTTTGGTCTGGCTGCTTGGGCGTCTGAATGTGCGGCTGTGACCGTCGTATCTGACCTCCCGTGCGAGGCGGACGTCTACGCTGCCGCTCAACTCCGGCGTCAGGCCCCCATGCACCAACTCGGCAAACCGAGGCACAGAATGAGTGCGAAACGAGATCGTCATGGTCTGCGCCTGGCTTGTTACGACGAGGAGCAACGGCAGCTACTTTTTGCGTTGGTACCCAATCGCGGCGAGCTCGATGACACGTACGAGCCATGGCATCATTGTGCACGCCAAGTTTTTCGCGAGATCGAGTCCAGTAGTCGTAAAGTGGAGCGTGTCTCTGTCGACTTGTTGGCGATGTCAGAGTGGTGTCGTGAGCGTAAGGTTCCGCTCAGGGGCTGCGCGGGCCGAGTACGAGGCCCAATCGCGGAACCGGCGTCGCAGCGGTGGTGCCTGAAAGATCATTCGACGCTGACGGCTACGCTGCCGCTCAATTCCCGCGTTCCAGCGCCATGGGTGAAGTGATGAGGCAATTGACACATGGAGAACTGGTCTCGCTCAGCTGCGACGAGCTGGCGTGGCAGCCGTCAACCCTTGCGAGCGGGATGTTCGTCAAGGACCTTGCCGTGGCAGGTGGCCTGGAGATGCAGCTTGTCCGACTTGAGCCTGGAGCCAGGATTCCTGCTCATACGCATGAGCTTCCGGAGTTCATTTATGTTCTGGAGGGCGAGTTGCAGGTTGCTGGCCTGACACTCGGTGCTGGCTCGGTGAGTATCGCGGCTCCGGGGTCGGAGCACCCGGACGTACACTCCACAAAAGGGTGCGCATTTGTCCTGGTCGATCGTCCGTTGTAAGTGAGCGATTGTCCCGGTCGTTGTGCGCGAACAGTTCGGTCAAGCGGACGCGGCTGCTCGACTCCAAGGTGAGGTCGCATATGTCGTTGACGGTCATGGGGTGGCTCTTCACGATCGGCGTATTGATGCATAACGCGGAAGAAGCCATGTTCCTGCCGAGGTGGTCTTCGCGAGCCGGATGGTTCCACAGGCCGGTCACGGCCGAGGTTTTCCGCATTGCGGTCATCATGCTTTCCGCGATATTTGTCGTTATCACGGCCGCCGCCTCGCTTTCCAGGGCGGCGAGCCCGGCCTCGTATCTCATGGGTGGCTACGTGCTGGCCATGGTTCTCAATGTCTTATTTCCCCATGTGTGCGCCAGTGTTCTTGTGCGGAAGTACATGCCTGGCACTGCGACGGCGTTGTTGCTCAACTTGCCGTTAGGCGTAATGTATTTGCACCGCGCGCTGGCCGTAGGCAGCGTCACGCGACCAACGTTCTACTGGGCCGGTCCGGCGGTGGTGTTGGCTACGATGGCGCTGTTGCCCGGCTTGTTTGCCGTGGGGCGCAAGCTGCACGTTGCCTCCAGGTAGCTATGGCGCATACCAACCAAACGTTCAAGGCGCATGGCCACTCGGAGGCAAGCCGATGCGAGGGCCAGTCACATCCATCAACCGGGTTGTCGCAACCGCATTGGCTGCCGTATGGGCGCTCTTTGGCGTGGCGAGTCTCCTTTTTGCATTCCGGTTCGGCCCGTGGCTTCGGGCGTTGGCCAGCCTGCCCATGTTTTGGTATGCGTCCGTCTGGATTCAGGTCGTTGCCAAGGCGCGACAAATCGCGTGGCAAGAAGCGGTTCCCCTGGCGGAATCATTGAACAGAGGTCCAGGCCACCCGGCCAACGCGGAATGCCCCGCGGCTGCTTGAGCCCGGAGCTGGGCGTGGCCAACCGACGCAGAAGGTAATGAGGTTTTTATGAACGTTCCGTTTTCAGGTGGCTGCGCTTGTGGTGCCATACGCTACAAATGTTCAAGGGAGCCACTGGCAATGCTGAATTGTCATTGCCGCGATTGTCAGCAATCCAGTGGAGCGCCCTTCGCCTCCGGCGTAGTGGTCCCTGCACAGTCCGTGCAAGTCACGGGCTCGCCGAAAACCTATTCTGTTCGGGCATCCAGTGGTGGCAGCACGACTCGAAGCTTTTGCCCAGGCTGCGGCAGCCCCTTGTTCACAACAGGCGAAGCGATGCCCGACTTCACGTCTATTCGTTTCACCACCTTTGATGATTCAAGTGATTTCCATCCGGCTTTGGACATCTGGACGTCAAGCGCGGCGCCGTGGGTTTGTATGAATGAAGCACTGCCGCAGTTTTCAAAGTCGCCGCCGGCAGGTGAGCCTGAGTAGGTACATGTGTGCCGGGCGCAGCACCAAGGCGTTCCAGCCGAGCTTCATGCCGCGACGAATGGTCTGAACGTTCCTTCACCGGATGGACGTCCAGGTCTTTGGCAAGACGTTGACGATTTCGCCCTGAAATACCTGGGTTTCGCGATGTCTTGTTGGAAGATTTTCCAGACGCACGCACGCGCGTCCCCCGAGCGTCAGCAACCGGGAGGCTGGGACAAACTGCACAGCGATCACAGCAATCGCCGCAGCTCCTTCATCAGCGGCAGCCGCCGCACGCGCACGGCGCTGGCACGGAATACGGCGTTGGCCAGCGCCGGCGCGGCGGTGGGCATGGCCAGGAAGCTGGCGCCGCTGGGTGCGCGGTCGCCGGGAACCGTGATGACTTCGATGTCGTCGGGCAGCTGGGCCATCGTGGCCAACGGGTAATCCTTGTAGCCGTGTTGCTGGACCTTTCCATTCTTGAAGGTGATCGCAGGATTGAGCGCATTGGAGAGGGCATCCAGGGTGGCGCCGGCGACCTGGCCGTGCAGGCCCAACGGGTTGATCACGCGGCCCACGTCGACCGCGCAGGCCACCCGTTTGATGACCAGGGTCTCGTCTTGCATGGCGGCTTCGATGGCGTGGGCGACGTAGGCACCATCGATGTGCCAGCAGGCGATGCCGAGGCCGTTGACACTGTGCAGCCAGTTCTTCCATTCGATGCGATCGGCGACCAGTTGCAGCACATTGCGCAGGCGGCCGATATCCACGTTGGCGCCATTGCCAAGCGCCAGCTGGCGCGGGTCGCCGAGGATGCGCAGGCGCGTCTTCAGCGGATCCTCGCGCATCTGGTGGGCGATCTCGTCGATGAAGCTTTCCACCGCGAAGGCGTTGCTGAGGTGGGGCATGCCGCGAAACGGGCCGCGCGGCTGCCCCGACTGCTGGACGTACCAGTCGCTGCGCAGGTTGGGCACGAGCCCGGCAGGCAACTGGTCGGCGCGCAATTCGGAAGTCCATAGCCGATCTTCGGAGACTCCGCGACGAGCCAGTGCGGAGGCGCTGACCATGCGCTGGTGCCATCCGGTGAGTTGGCGCTTGCGATCGACGACGGCGCGGAACTGGTGCACGCAGCCGGAGCGGTAATAGTCGTGGGTGAAATCCTCGTCGCGCGTCCACAGCAGACGCACCGGTTCGTTGACGGCCTTGGCCAGCATCACCGCTTCGGCGACGAAGTCGTGATCGAGTCGCCGGCCGTACCCGCCGCCCACCCGCGGCACGCGAATGTCGATCTGGTCGGGCGCGAGACCGGTCAACCGCTGCACCACGGCCCAGGCTTTTTGTGGCGCCTGGGTGGGCACGACGAGGCTGGCGCGATCCTTGTCCAGGCGCACGAGACAGTTCATCGGTTCGGATGTGACATGGGCCAGCCACGGCTGAAAGTAGGTGGCGTCGAACCGGCGCGCGGCTTTCTTGTTGGCTGCGTCGAAATCGCCATCGTCGCGCACGCGCGTGGTGGGCGCCGCGTCGCTCCCCAGGGTAGCCAGCGCTTGCCGCTCCAGCGCGGCGCTGCTCTCGTCGCCGTGGTCGCCGGGCTTCCATTCCAGTTTGAGTTTGGCGCGACCCTGCAGCGCCGCCCAGGTGTTCTTCGCCACCACGGCCACCGCCGGCGCGATCACGGTGCTGCCCCACGGCTGGCCCGGTTCGGGTTTGAGCTGGATGACCTTGACCACGCCCTTGATGTCGAGCGTGTCGCTGGTATCAATCCGCGCGAGCGAGCCGTCCGGCCACGGGCAGTGCACCAGCACGGCGACAAGTGCGTCGCCCGGATACTGGTCGATCGCATAGCGCGCCTGGCCGGTGACGATGTCGTGCGCGTCGACGTCGCCCGCCGCATGGCCGATCAGCTGGTAGCTGCTGGCCGTCTTGACTGCGGGCGCCTGCGCGGGCACGGCGATCTGGCTGGCATCCGCAACAAGACTGCCGTAGGTGACGCGGCGCCCGTCCGGTGCGATCACCGTACCGGAATCGCAGCGCAAACGGTTGGCCGAAACACCGAGCCGCCGTGCCGCCGCCTGCAACAGCAGCCAGCGCGCCATCGCGCCGACCTGGCGCAGATCCCGCCACGCCGCCGGGATCGATCCGCCGGTGCCCCCGACCTGGCGCCCATAAGTCCAGCGCGGCTGGCCGTTGTCGTTGCTGACGCCCAGCCCCAGGGCGACCACGCTGACGCGATTCCAGTCGGCATCGAGCTCGTCGGCGATGATGCGCGGCAGCGAGGTGGCCACGCCGGTGCCGGTGTCAGGGTCGCGCGCACCGATCAGCATGTTCCCGTCGGCGTCGATGCGCACGTAGGCGCCAAGGTCGTGGAAATGCTCCCCGAGCAGCGCTGGCGGCAGCGGTCCGTCGGCTGCTTCGGCCACGCGGATGCCGACCACCAGCGCACCGGCGGCGCCGGTGAGTACCTGCAGGAAGCGACGGCGGTCCAGCCGGATGGCATCGCGCGTCTTGCCGTCGCTCACGGGTTCACGGCTCATGGCTGGCCCGCCTTGCCGGCTGCCGCGCGCTTGATCGCGCGGCGCACCCGGGTCTGGCAGCCGCAGCGGCACAGGTTGGGCAACTGGTCGATATCGTCGTCGCCCGGTTTGGGTTTCCGGCGGAGCAGGGCCACGCCGGCGATCAGCCAGCCGGGCGTGCAATAGCCGCAACCGATCGCGTCCTCGTCGATGAAGGCCTGCTGCAGCGGGTGCAGCGTGCCATCGTTGGCGGCCAGGCCTTCCACCGTGGTCACCGGCTTGCCGGCCAGCTTGTCCATGGGCAGGGTGATCGCGGAAACCGCCTTGTCAGCCACCAATACCAGGTCCGCGCCGCTCTGCCCGAGTTCGCCGCCGTACTTGGTGCCAGTCAGTCGCAGGATGTCGCGCAGGTACCACAGCAACGGCATTTGCGGATCGCCGGTGTGGCGGAAGTGCTCGCCGTTGATCTGCAAGTTGATGCCCTCACGCACCTTCTCGGGCACGATGTTGCTGGCCGGTGCGGCGGGCTGGGCAAGGACTTGCTGCATTGGGAGGTCTCCGCGGGTCGTCTCCCTATTGTGGCATCGCCGCGCCATCGAGGCAGCTGTATCGCCGGTTGCCGTTCATCGCCGGTGGAGGACGGCGCGCGCACGCGAAGGCCACGAGTGGGAAAGACAGCGCGGCGCCTTCGTCCGCGCCCGGAGCATCGGCGGGAGGGAGTGGGACTTTGGCCCGCGCATGCACGCGCATCGACCGGCAACGTTCCACGTCCGCGTGCCGCCCTCGATTCCGCGTTCAGGACCTGCGCCGAACCCCTCGGCGCCACAGACCGTATGCCGGAATGCCTGCGGCCATGATCAGCACGCCGATGCCCGCGTTGCGGGGGTTGTCGAGCAGGGTGAACACCACCACCGCGGACACGACCGCGATGAACAGCAGCGGCAGCCACGGATAGCCGGGTACGCGGAAGCCGGGAGTGGCGGTGTCATGCCGGCGATACCAGAACAGCGTCGCCACGCCGACCGCGCAAGCCAGCCAGTCGCCGAAGGTGGCGTAATCCAGCAACTGGCCGTAGCTGCCCGAAAGCGCCAGCACGATCGCCCAGCTGGACAACAGCAGCAACGCGGTGTTCGGCGTGCGCCAGCGTGGGTGCAGGCGGGCCACGGCGTTGAAGAAGAGCCCGTCTTCGCCCATCACCTGCAGCACGCGCGCGCCGGCGACCAGGGTGATGTTGCAAAAACCCAGCGTGGAGATTGCCACGCCCACGGCGATCAGCTTGGCCCCGACCGGCCCGGCCACGCGCTGCATCACGTCGGCCGCGGGCGCGCTGCTGGCGGCCAGGCCGTCGTGGCCGAGCACCGCCAGATACGCGACGTTGACCAGCAAATAGGCGGCGATGACCAGGCCCATGCCCAGGACCAGCGCGCGCGGGAGGGTGCGCTGCGGCTCGCGCACCTCACCGGCCAGGTTGTTGAGGTAGGTGAATCCCGAGTAGGCGAAAAGCACCGGCAGCGCCGCGCTGATGAAGCCCACGCCGTGGCGTGCCGGGTCAGGCGCCAGCACCTGTCCGCGCCCGGCACCGGCGAAGAACAGGCCGCAGACCACCAGCACGGCGACCGCCAGCAGCTTGAGCACGGCGAACAGGTTCTGGATCTGCGCGCCCAGGCGGATGCCGAACAGATTGACGCCGCTGACCAGGACCAGTCCGCCCACGGTCAGCGGCAACGTCCACGCCGGCGGCAAGCCGAACAGTGCTGCGGCATAGCTGGCGAAAATCGTCGCCACCGCCGCCGTGGAGCCGGAGTAGATCACCAGCAGCATGGTCCAGCCGAACAGGAAACCGGCCAATGGACCAAAGGCTTCGCGCAAGTAGACATAAGTGCCGCCGGCCTGCGGCCGACGTGCGCCCAGCTCGGCATAGCACAGCGCGCCGACCAGGGTCAGCAGGCCGGCGGCTGCCCACATCAACAGCAGGGCCAGACCCGATTCGGTGCGCTGCGCCACGATGCCGGGATTGAGGAAGATACCGCCGCCGATGATGCCGCCGACCACCACCATGGCGGCGTCCCACGGACGCATGCCGCGCAGATAGGTATCGGTGGAGCTGGGTGCGGGCATCGATCGGATCAGCGGTGGCGGCGCGACAGCATGGCGTCACGCTTGCCGTTCGGCAAGCAGGGCGCACCAGCCACGGGATACGCGTTTGCTCTGGACATGGGCGCCCGAGCAGCAGGTCCAGGGTGCGGTCAGTGACGCGGAGGCAATTGCAGCTCGCCACGCACGCCGATCACGCACGCCCCGCCGATGGTGATGGCACCGCTGCTCGCGTCGCGCACCACCTCGACGACGCCATCACGACCGACTTCCCGGCCCTGGCTGGCGCAGTAGTGCAGGCCGTAGCCATCGCGATCGTCGCGTGCCGCCAGCCACGCCATGATCGCCGCGTTGGCGCTGCCGGTGACAGGATCTTCCGGCATGCCATCGGCCGGGCAGAACGCACGCACGGCCATCGCCGCATCGCCGGCGTGCTCGCGTCCGAACACGCTGACGCCCACCGCGCCGTGGCGCAGGCACAGTGCCGCGAGCAGGCCCATGTCCGGCACCAGCGCCCGCACCGTCGCCGCCTCGTGCAGGTTGCACAGGATCCAGTGCGGACCGTTGTCGACGTGGCTGGCCTGATCCGGCGCGAGTTCGACGTGCAGCGCGTGGGCCAGTGGCGCGCGCAACGCATCGTCGACCTGTGCCAGCCGTGCCGGCGGCGCCTGCACGTGGATGATCCGCGCAGGACCCTGGCCGCTGACCCGCACGGGCAGCAGTCCGGCAGCGCATTGCTGGATCAGCATGGTTTTGTCCGGATCGATGCGGCCGCTTTCGATCGCCGCATAGGCGCTGCCTACGCTGGGGTGACCGGCGAACGGCAACTCCTGTCGCGGGGTGAAGATGCGCACGCGGTAGTCCGCCTGCGGCTCGGTGGGCGGCAGCAGGAAGGCGGTTTCGGAAAGGTTGGTCCAGCGCGCGATGCGCTGCATGGTGTCGCCCTGCAGGCCCTCGGCATCCAGCACGACAGCCAGCGGATTGCCGTCGAACAATCGAGAGGCGAAGACATCCAGTTGCAACAGTCGAAACGTGTCGGGCATGGCTGGGCGGTGCGTGGAAGGGACTGTCGATGATAGCGGCAAGCGGAAACCCGCCTGCGCCTGACCTGGCCGTGGCGGAGACGGCGGCAGCGCGCCCGCACGACGCAAAAGGCCGACGCCCTGGCGCCGGCCTTCCTTGCAACGCAACCGCAGGCAAGCTCAGAACACGCTGAGGAAAAGCGCCAGGTTGCTCACGTCGAGCGTACCGATGCCCGCACCTGGCTCATAGCCGTACTTGCCGGCGTAGAACCAGTTGTCACCTTGCCGGATATCGTTGAACGCGGAGAACGGCCCGTAGCCGAAGATGTTGCGCAGGGCATACACCTGCGGGTTCCACAGGCCGATGCGGCCACGCGTGGATTGCCTCAGCAGTGCGCTGATGCCATTGAGTTGCGGCGCCACGAAACTGGTGCCGCCTTCGAAAGTCAGCAAGCCGGCGCCATCGGTTGATGAGACAAAGCTGTACCCGGTTTCCGGATCCGCATTCAACGAGATGTCGGGCTCGTTGCGGCCACGGTAGCGGGCCGGCAGCATGAAGTTGATGCCGTACTTCGGTACCAGCAGGGTCTGGTTTTTCTCGCTTGTGCGCATGCCGGGGGTGAACTGCTGGTAGCGCGGGACCGGCCAGAACACGCTGACGCCGCCACCGCCACCGACCGAGTAGACTTGGCTGGTGATGTCCACGCCGAAATTGCTCTCGAAGTACTGCGCGATGTAATCCCAGCCCCAGACGCTTTCCTTGTTTAGCGACGCGGTCGGTCCGCCGCTGAAGCTGTAGGAGAACGGTACGGTGGTGCCGCCGGCGCTGGTGATCAGGGGGTCCGATCCCGGTGCGTCGATGCTGAGCGGTGGCGGCACGGGGTCGCTTGGAAGACCGCCGAAAGTGCGCGTCGTGTCATAGGCGCCCGCGTCCCCGGCTGCTGCAAACATCGAGATGCCCTGTGCTGCCGCTTCCAGAAACACCTCGTGGAAGGCGCGCAGCTCGTCGGTGAAATCAACGCCGCCGTTGGACTGCGGGAAGTAGAATATTTCCGGCGAGCCCCAGCTGACCGACAGACTGTCGACGAGGTTGTCGGACACCGCCTGGTTGAAGACATCGAAGAAGCCCGCATCAGTGTTCGGTGCGTCGTAAACGATGACGTTTGCCCATGGCGCCAGGCCACCGGACTGTTCCACGTCAAGCGAGGTCTCGCCCGAGCCGGCACTACTCCCCAGTGGACCGCCGCCATCCACATGCACCTGGGTGATCCGGTTCGGCTTTACCCGCAGGCCGATGTCGCTCCAGTAGGCGTAGGCATCGGCGGGCACGAAGTTCGCCAGGGTAGCGATGCCGATCGTCGAACCCCTGCCGTTCACGCCGAAGCGATACAGCGGGTTGATGTCGTAGCGGTTGGCCACGTCGCCCACGGTGAATTCGCCGGGAGTGCAGGTAGCCGTGACGTTGCCCTTGCAGGTAGCGGCGGGCGCCGCACCTTTCGCCAGCGCATTGGCGCTGAGTCCGCCTTGCGGCGGGAAGACGGCCTTCATGCGATGTGAGCGATAGCGTGCTTCGCTGCTCAGGCCCGAAGCCACGATCAGCGTGCCAGACAGGGTGCTCGGCATGCTGGGGGTGACGCTCGGCTGATGAAAGATCGAGCCATCGCTGGCCTGGTAGTCGTGGATGCTGGTGTGGAACGCCGCATTGAACTGCCCGATCGTGCCGCGGACCGTGATCGCCAGATGATTCGGCAGCAGTTCGACCTGGGTGAGACCCTGCTGTTTGACAAAATTCTGCACGCTGGCGATCGCGCTGGCGGTGGCGCCATAGCGGTTGGCAAACTGAGCGGTGGTCAGGAAGTGGTGGAAGGCCGGATCGCCGCGGGTCACCGTGGCGTAAACATAATTCTCCAGTGCGGCCTGGTTGTTCAGGCCGAGCACGAGGGTGACGTTGACGCTCTGGCCGGGGTTGCTGGCGCCGAGGTCGGTCGGTGCCGAATTATCGGCCGCGAGGCTGACGTTGGCGTAACCACACAGGACCAGCGCCAGCGACGCCGCGAGCGCCTTGCGATGCATGTTCTTGAGCATGTTTGTTCTCCAAGGGTAGACGCGGTCGCTGTTCGTAAACGTCGTCATCAGCGTGACGCCGCGTGCGGGGCAAGCCGCAAGACATCCGTTCGAATCGAGCTCACTTACCCGGTGTCGCCCCCTGGAAAATTCCGCACCGAGGCCACGAGCCTAGTCCCGCGCAACGGAGGCGGGAAGTGCTCGGCGCGCGAAACTTCTTGCGATCCCGGCGGATGCCCGACGCCTGTGCAAACGGTGCACGCGAGCCAGCGGGGATCGAGAGGTGGGGCGGTTTGAGACACCCTTCGGGAGGGTTGTGCGTTGCCGGCAGCCGTGGCCGAACCGACACCTCCCTCGGATGATCGCCACCGCCCTGACCGACTTCGAGCGAAGGCCCGTTCCTGTCGCAGCGTGAAAATGTGCACGGGGTATTCCGCCTTCAGTGGGGTAGGCGGGAGCAGGAAACTGGTGACGGAGCGATTGGTCCAGCGCGCGATGCGCTGCGTCGACTCATCACCCGGGTCTTGCGCATCGACCAAGACGGCCAGCGGATTGCCGCTGCACAATCGGTGGGCAACGGCGTCCGCTTGCGGGGTCAGGAGCGAAGGGAAATGACGAGTCCGGGTATCGAAGCGCCAGAAGTGCACATTGACGGTATCTGCCGACAAGCCGGCCCGCGCCATGCGCGCGGGCCGGTCGTTCGATCAGAAGCCGCTACGCATGAACAGGTCGAGGTTGGCCACGTTCAGGGTGCCGATGCCGGAACCCGGGTTGTAATGGCCGTTGCCTGCATAGAACCAGTTGTCGCCCGCGCTGATGCGGTTGAACGCGGACCACTTGCCATAGCCGAAAATGTTCTGCAGCAGGTAGACGTGCGGGTTCCACAGCCCGATGCGATGCCCGGTACTCTGACGCAGCAGCGCGGTGATGCCGTTGAGTTGCGGCGACACGAAACTGGTGCCCCCGGAGCTGTACAGGCCACCCTGATAAACCAGCAGATAGCCGGTTTCCGGATCGGCATTGAGCGAGATGTCCGGGACGTTGCGTCCGCGGAAATTGCCCGGCAGTTTCAGATAGGTATACGGGCCACTGGCCGGATCATTGTAGGTCAGCGCCTGGCCCTTCTCGCTGCGACGCGTGCCCCCGGTGAAGAACTGGTACAGCGGCTGCTGCCAGTACACGCTGACGCCGCCACCACCGCCGACCGAGAACACCGCGTCGCGGCTGGGTACGAACGGCAGCAGGTAGTCCCAGCCCCAGACGCTTTCCTGGTCGATGGACAACACCACCTTGCCGGCGGAGTTGACGAACTGCACCGGCACCGTGGTGCCGCCGGCGGCTGTGATGTAAGGATCGGATGCGGGCGAATCCACGGTCAGTGGCGCGCTGTACTGGTCCGGGCCGTCACCGGTGCCCAGCCCGCGCACCGTGTCATAGGCGCCGGAGTCACCGCTGGCGGCAAACATCGACTGACCCTGCACCGCGGCTTCCAGGAAGATCTGGTGGTAGGCGCGCAGATCGCCCACGTCGGTGGTGTCGGTATTGCTGGCACCATCGACATTCAATGCGGCGAAGTCGAAGATCTCGGGCTTGCCCCAGCTGGTCGAGATGCTGTCTGCCTTGTTGTCGGAGACTGCCCGCGCGAAGGCGTCGATGAAACCCGAGCCGGCATTGGGCGCGTCGTAGACGATGACGTTGGCCTGCGGCGCGAGGCCACCGGCCTGCTCCACGTCGAGCGTGGTTTCGTCGGCGCCATCGGCCCCGCCGCCGCCATCGACGTGTACCTGGCTGATGCGATGCGGCTTGGTTGCCAGGCCGATGGCCGTCCAGTAATCCTCGGCATCCGCCGGATCAAAACTGGCGAGGGTGACGATGGCCACCGTCGAGCCCTTGCCGGTGATGCCGCGCTTGTAGAGCGGGTTGATGTTGTAGAAGTCGGCCACGTCACCCACGGTGTATTGGCCAGGCGTGCCGGTGGCGGTGGGATTGCCGGCGGCGGGCGCAGCGGTGGCCGTGCGCATCTGCGCGGAAAGCGTGGTCGCCGGGTTGCTGACGTTCAGCGTGGCAATCGGCAACTTCGAAGTGTGGTGCGGCACGTAGTGCCACTGGTTGTTCAGGCCGCTGGCCAGCAGCACGCTGGTGCCCATGCCCACCGGCATCACCAGCGGATTCGCCGGGCGATGAAAACGCCGGCCGGTCTTGTTCGACACGAAGTTGTGCACGGGCGTGCCGAACAACGTGCTGAACTGGCCCAGCGTGCCGTTCACGCTGATCACCATGTGGTTGGCCATCACCTCGCCGTGAAGCCCGTGCTGGTCCAGGTATTTCTGGACTCGTGCGATCTGCGCGTCCGTGGCGCCATATTGATCGGCGAATTCCGCCGTGGTCAGGAATTTCTGGAAATTTGCACTGCCGGGCGTGGCGGTCTGCTGGACATAGTTCTCCAGCTGCGCCTCGTGGCGCAGGCGCAGCACGAGGCTGACGGTAACGTTCTGGTCGGTGGGTGCCAGGCCCTGATCGGTGTAAGCCTGCAGGCCGCCGGCGCCAGCCGACGTGGCAACGCCGGCAAGCATGGCGGCCAGTGTGATGGCGAGGGTGTTCCTGTGTAATTTCACGTGCATGGTGCGTCTCCCTGGGTGGACAGAGTTGTCCCGAAGGCCGCCCTGCTTTCGTCAGGCACGAAGCAGCCACGCGCTTTCGAGTACAACCGCGAACGATTCATACAGATATATGCATCTTCCCCAGCGACGTCGTCAGTTCCCCCTGGCGCCCGGCGATGCGCCGCTCCGCCGACAGTAGCGCGGAAATTGGCTCTTGCAAAGGTGCGCCGCTGGTCCGCCGCCTGATGTGAATGCGGCGCGAAGGCGTCCTCTGTCGGAGGCACTTGGTCGCGCGCGACACGTGCGGCACAATGGCGGGTTTCCAGGCCTCGCACGTACGCCTTTCGCGGCCTCCGTGCGCCCCGTAATCTCCACCCATGCCCACCATCCAGCAAGAGGACAGCGGGTCGTGCAGGGGCGCGGTCCTCGCTCCGAGATCTCTCGCCCGGGGTAGAGGGAGCAAGTCCGCGCGCCACGCTGTTCATTTTTCAAATGGAAGTCTAAACGGCCAAACGGAGGTTTTCGGGAGGGCATTGCAATTGTTTTGCCGCAGCGCAACACTGTCGCGACGCCTTTCGACCCACTGATTGACACTGGATGCCCGTGACCTCGCCAACCCTCGCGCCCTTGCCTGCAGACGCTCCCTGGATCGTGATGAAGTTCGGCGGCACCAGCGTGGCAACGCTGCCGCGATGGCAGAACATTCGGGAGCTCGTTGCCGGGCGCCGTGCCGAAGGTGCCCGCGTGCTGGTGGTGGTTTCGGCCCTGTCCGGCATGACCGATGCGCTCAGGCAGCTGTGCCGACACGCTGATGTCACGCAACGCAAGGAAGCGGCCAGGGCCATCGCGCAAAGCCACTACGAGTTGCTGGAGCACATGCAGCTGGCGTTGCCGCAGACCCTCGGCGTCCGCCTCGATGACCTGGTTCGGCTGGCGGAAGAGGGCGCGGCCGGTCGCGGCGAATTGCCCTGGAAGGCCGAGGTGCAGGCGCATGGCGAGCTGATGTCCAGTGCGCTGGGTGCTGCTTTCCTCAGTCACAGCGGGCTGGCCACGCAGTGGCTGGACGCACGTGATTGTCTCAACGCGGTGGCGCTGCCGAACCAGAACGAGCGTACCCGTTTGCTGTCTTCGATGGTGGAGGCCAGGCCCGATCCGAGCTTGAACGCGCGGCTGGCCAGCCTCGGCGAGGTGTTCATCACGCAGGGCTTCATCGCACGCGACAGCCAGGGGCGCACGGTGCTGCTGGGACGCGGTGGCTCGGACACCTCGGCGGCGTATTTCGGTGCGCTGCTGAAGGCCGCCCGCGTGGAAATCTGGACCGACGTGGCGGGCATGTTCACCGCCAATCCGCGCCAGGTCCCGGGCGCGCGGCTGCTGCAGCGACTGGATTACGAGGAGGCTCAGGAAATCGCCTCCACCGGCGCCAAGGTGCTGCACCCGCGCTGCCTGGCGCCGCTGCGTGAACCACGCGTGCCACTGCTGATCAAGGACACCAACCGACCCGAACTCGACGGCACCGTGATCGGCCCGGAAGTGCGTGCGCATGCGCCCAGCGTCAAGGCGATCAGTGCACGCAAGGGGATCACCCTGGTGTCGATGGAATCGGTCGGCATGTGGCAACAGGTCGGCTTCCTGGCCGACGTGTTCGCGCATTTCAAGACGCATGGCCTGTCGGTGGATCTGATCGGTTCGGCGGAGACCAACGTCACCGTGTCGCTCGACCCCACCGAGAACCTGCTGGACTCCGACGCGATCGCTGCGCTTGCCACCGATCTGGCCAAGGTGTGCCGGGTCAAGGTGATTGCGCCATGCGCCGCAATCACCCTGGTCGGACGCGGCATGCGCTCGCTGCTGCACAGCTTGTCCGGCGTGCTGGCCGAGTTCGGCCAGTTGCGCGTGCACATGATTTCGCAGTCGTCGAACAATCTGAACCTCACCTTCGTGGTCGATGAGGAAGTGGTCGACCTGCTGCTGCCGCACCTGCATGACCTGCTGATCGGCGCCGGTGCGCTGCGCACCGACGACAGCGCGCTGTTCGGACCCAGCTGGCAGAGCTTGTACGGCACTGGCGAAACGCCGGACGCGGCGGTCGCCTGGTGGCGCGAGGCGGAGCGTGAGCGCCTGCTTCAGATCGGCGCTACGGCCACCCCGCGCTATGTCTACCACCTGCCGACCGTGCGCCACCAGGCGCGCGTGCTGAAGTCGCTGGCGGCGGTCGATCGCCTGCATTACGCGGTGAAGGCGAATACGCACCCGGCGATTCTTGGCGTGTTGGCTGATGAGGGTTTCGGATTCGAGTGCGTATCGCCGGGGGAGCTGAAGGCGGTAATGGCCGTCGTGCCGGCAACCGCACCGTTGCTGTTCACCCCGAACTTCGCGCCGCGCGAAGACTACGCCTGGGCACTGACCACGCGCGCCACGGTGTCGCTGGATGCGTTGTACCCGCTGGAGCACTGGGGCGAACTGTTTCGTGGGCGGGACATCGTGCTGCGGGTGGACCTGGGGCGGGGTCTTGGTCATCACGAGAAGGTGCGCACCGGCGGCAGCGGCAGCAAGTTCGGCTTGCCGGTGCTGCAGATCGATGATTTCCTTCATCTCGCCGACGTTCACGGGGTAACCGTGCGCGGGCTGCATGCGCATCTGGGCTCGGGCATTCTCGATGCCGCGCACTGGGGCGAAGTCCATGCCCAGCTGGCCGGCCTCGCCGAGCGCATCGGCAGCGTCAGCTTCATCGACATCGGTGGTGGCCTGGGCGTACCCTCGCATCCGGGCGAGGCGCGGCTGGACGTTTCCGCGCTCGACAGCGTGTTGCGCGAGGTCAAGACGGCCTACCCGCATTACCAGTTGTGGATGGAACCGGGGCGCTATCTGGTCGCCGATGCCGGCGTGCTGCTGGCGAAGGTGACCCAGCAGAAAGGCAAGGGCGCCTTGCGCTACCTCGGCCTGGATACCGGCATGAACAGCCTGATCCGCCCCATGCTCTATGACGCCTGGCACGAGATCGTCAACCTGACCCGCCTGCACGAGCCCGCCACCGCGCTGTACCAGGTCGTGGGTCCGATCTGCGAAAGCGGCGACGTGCTGGGTAGCGACCGCCGGCTGCCCGAGGCTCAAGAGGGCGATGTGGTACTGATCGCCCAGGCGGGTGCTTACGGCAAGGTGATGTCCAGTCCGTACAACCTGCGCGACGAGGCCGAGGAAATCATCATCGAGTAGTGCTTCTGCCTCCTCTCCCCCGGGGGAGACGACTGCATGGATGCAGGAGACAGAGCAATGCAGGCATCGATTGCCGAGGTTTGCGGTGAGGCGCCGCGCCTCGACAATCCAGCCAGGAAGGAGGCTGTCAAGGATGAAACGCCAAAACGCAGACCGGGCGTGCGGACTGCGCCAAACCATGACGGATGCGGAACGGAAGCTCTGGTCTCGGCTGCGCAATCGACCCTGTGTGGCCACAAATTCCACCGCCAGCACGAAATCGACCACTACAGCGTTGATTTCGCATGTACCGACGCCATGCTGATTATCGAACTGGACGGCGGCCAACACGCAGAACAGCAGGAATACGACGAGCGTCGCACACGATTTGCAGGCCAGGGGATACCGCGTACTGCGTTTCTGGAACAATGTGGCACTGATGAAGATTGAAAGGGTGCTGGAGGTGATCATGGCTTATCTCGCAAGCGCGGCCCTTGACCCCAGCCCTCTGCCCGCCGGGGAGAGGGAGCACTTCCCGGAGAGTTGAAGAGTGACCATAGCTATCCAACCCCGCCTGACCCAGGTATTCCGTTTCACCCGCGCGACCTACGCCGACGGCGTGGCCGAGCTGGCGTATGCGTTCGACGATGGGGAGGAGCTGGTCGAGACCATCCGCTTTCCGCACGCGCCAGCGGTTCCCGCCGAGTGGCGCGCGGCATTCGACGCCGCCCTGAAACTGCTGCACCTGATCGCCGGTGTCAGCTACTACAAGTCTGGCGTGCCGCCGAAGATCGAGTTGGCTGATGGCCTGCTCGACGATGCCACGGCCGACCTGCTGGATGCGCTGTATCTGCATGGCCTGGCAGAGTTTGCCTATCGCAACGGGCTGGATCTGCGCGGACGCATCGCGTTTCCGCGTGGTGGTGTCACCACGGCAGTGGGCGCCTTGAACCTGCCCAAACGCACCCTCGTGCCGATCGGCGGTGGCAAGGACTCACTGGTCGCCGTCGAAGCAATCAAGGCGATCGGTGGCGAGGCGACCGCGGTATGGGTGGGCAATTCCGGGCTGATCGCCGCGTGCGCCGAACGCACCGGGCTGCCCACGTTGAACATCCAGCGCGAGCTGGCGTCCGGGCTGTTCGAGATGAACCGGCAGGGCGCCTGGAACGGACACATTCCGGTGACCGCGGTGAACTCGGCGATCCTCGTCATGGCCGCGATCCTGTACGGCTACGACTCGATCACCTTCGCCAACGAACGCTCCGCCTCGGCGGCCACGCTGGAGTACGAAGGCCAACAGGTCAACCACCAGTGGAGCAAGGGCTACGTGTTCGAGCAGTTGCTGGGTAACTGGCTGCACACGCATGTCGCCAGCGACCTGGATTACTGTTCGCTGCTGCGGCCGTATCCGGAGTTGGCGATCACCCGCGCCTTCGCGAAGCTGACCCCGTACTTTGACGTGTTCTCCAGCTGCAACCGCAACTTCAAGCTGCTCGGGCCGAAGCCGGTCGACCGCTGGTGCGGACAATGTCCGAAGTGCCACTTCGTGTTCCTGGCCCTGGCGCCGTTCCTGCCCAAGCCACGACTGCTGTCGATCTTCGGCCGCAACCTGCTGGATGACGAGAACCAGGCTGCTGGTTTCGACGCGCTGCTGGAATACCAGGATCACAAGCCGTTCGAATGCGTGGGCGAAGGCGCCGAGGCGCGCGCGGCGATATACGCGTTGAGCCAGCGGCCGGAATGGCAGGAGGACGCGCTGATCGCGCGTTTCCGCCGCGAGATCCTGCCACAGCTGGATGCCTCGCAGTTGGCACTGGAACCGTGGCTGGAGCCGGCTGCAGAACACCGCGTCCCCACACGCCTGCAACCCGCGCTGAGCAAGATTGGTTGATGATTCACCCGTCCCGCGCATGTTCACGGTGCGGCGGTTTCCGCCGCGATGCTCTTGTCGGTTGTTGCCCGACGCACCCAGTCCACAATGCACGCCCGTCAGTCTCGGGCGATGCTCTGCCGGCTGTTGCAGGAGCGCACCCTGTGCGCGAAAGCTCTTGCATGTCGCCCCTTTGTGGTCAAAGCATCGCGCACAAGGTGCGCTCCTGCAGGTCATCCTTGAAGCGTCCTGGTCCACGCGGACGCCCGTGCCGGGTGTCATATGCGCATAGCTGATCTCGCTGGCAAGCGCATCGCCATCTGGGGCTTCGGTCGCGAGGCGCACGCCGTCATGCGTGCCGTGCGCAATCGCCTGCCGACACAGCCGTTGACATTGTTGTGCAGTGGAACCGAAGTCGACGCGGCCCGCGCCTTCGACAGCGCGCTTGAAGTCATCGTTGGTGAACCCGATGCCACCACATTGAGCGGCTTCGACATTGTGGTGAAATCCCCCGGCATCTCTGCCTACAAGCCGGCCTTGCTGGCGGCGCAGGCGCAAGGCACGCGGTTCACCTCGGGCACCGCGCTGTGGTTCGGCGAAAACCCCGACGCGCGCGTGATCGCGGTCACCGGCACGAAGGGCAAGAGCACGACCAGTGCGCTGATTGCGCATCTGGCACGCGGCGCGGGCGTGCGCACGGCGCTGGCCGGCAATATCGGTCTGCCGCTGCTGGAATTGCGTGGGCAACAGGCGGAATTGTGGGTGATCGAACTATCCAGCTTCCAGACCAGCGAAGCCGGAGCGGTGGATCTGGGCCTGGTCACCAGCCTGTACGAGGAACACCTTGACTGGCACGGTTCGCGCGAACAGTACGTCATCGACAAACTGAGACTGGCCGACGTCTCGCGCCAGTTGCTGGTCAACTCGTTGCAAGCGAACCTGCTCGAACGAACGCAAGCCCATCCGCGCCGGCTGCTGTTCGGACAAGCCGAAGGCTGGCATGTTGCCGACGACTTCATCCGGCGCGGCCCGCGGGACGTGTTTCCGGTCGCGCGGCTGGCCGCGCCCGGGCTGCACAATGCGCTCAACGCCTGCGCCGCGCTGGCGGCATTGGAGGCGATCGGCATCGACGCACTGGCTGCCGCGTCAGCGCTGGACAGCTTCCGCCCGCTGCCGCATCGCCTGCAGCTGCTGGGCGAACGCGATGGCTGGGAGTGGGTCAACGATTCCATCAGCACCACGCCGCTGGCCACGCTGGCGGCGCTGGAAAGCCTGCACGACCGCGCCGTGACCGTGCTGATCGGCGGCCACGATCGCGGGCTGGACTGGTCGCCGTTCGTCGAAGCAATGCGAACGACGCCAGCCCATGCGATTGTATGCATGGGCGGCAACGGTGAGCGCATCGCCATCGCACTGAATGCGGCCGGGGTCACTTGCCCGATCCTGCGCACCACTGATCTGGCGCAGGCGGTTGCGACCGCCCAAACCCATACCCCGAAACAGGGTGTGATCCTGCTTTCCCCGGGCGCGCCCAGCTTCGATCAGTTCCGGGATTATGCGGACCGGGGTCGCTGTTTCTGTGCACTGGCCGGCTTTGATCCGGCCAGCATTGCCAGCATCGACGGCCTCGGCATCCTGCCTGCGCGCGGGAGCTGAGCCATCGCTCGAACCTGCCGGGACCTCGACGTGACGAGATTCTTCACGGCAAAAGTACCCAAAGCGGTCCCGCCCTCGCGAACAACCGCGTTGCGCTGGCGAGCTGGCATGCGGGGCGACGGGGAAGGGCGCAGTACGACATTGAACAATGCGTTCCCAAGACAAGTGGCGATCAAAATGTGCACCCTGATCCTGAGGTTTTCCCCGTCCGCAAACATGGCTGGGTTAGGCTGCCACGTTAGGCTGCGCGAAGCGGTGCAAGTCGTTGATTTGTGTAGGTCGACCGCTCGGCCCGAGTCCTGGGTGCACGAATTAGGCTGCCGGATTAGACTGCATTTTGAAATCTACTTAGCGTTAGACCTCATGATCATCGACATCGACAAACTCACGGAACCCGAGCTCATTGATCTCAACAATCGGATTGTTGAGAGGCTACGTTTCATGCAACATGCACGGGCCCACGCAACCATGCTTCGCTTCAGCATCGGTGATCGCGTCACCTTTGAGCCAGACATTCGCGGCGCAGTCGTTGGCGTAATCATCCGGTACAACAAGAAGTCGGTCTCTGTTCTCACGGACGATGGTCAGCGTTGGACAGTTGCTCCGGGCCTTCTCCGCGCCGCGTCCGCAAAGAGCAGTCAACGTTCTGCTTCGGGCAACATCGTTACTTTGCCTCTCAAACCACGCAATGAGGTCTAACATCTCATTCGAGGCGGACGGCTCCGCCGCCGCTCAATTCCAGCGTTGATATGACTTTCGCTGTCAAGCAGCGACGCAGTGGTGTCGAAGACGGGTGTGGTTGCTTTTGTTGGGTTCAGCCCCCTGAAGGCGACGCAGCCAGTACATCCGACGGTTGCTCAAGCTGATATTCGCGGGTTGGATACCGCAGTACTGGTGTCCGTCATGTGGGCCTGCCTCGGTCTAGGC
>JBDTEG010000175.1:0-2589 GCA_039922695.1 Rhodanobacter sp.
CCACGCGCTGCGCCAGCTCGGCGATCGCCAGTGCCGAGTACGGTGTCTGCAGCGCCGGCTTGCACACGATGGTGCAACCTGCGGCCAGCGCCGGACCGAGCTTGCGGGCGAGCATGGCCGAGGGAAAGTTCCACGGCGTGATTGCTGCCACTACGCCGATCGGCTGACGCAGCACCACGATGCGCTTGTCGCTTTGGTGCCCGGGCATGACGTCGCCGTACATGCGCTTGCCTTCCTCGGCAAACCATTCCAGGAAGGAGGCGGAATACGCGATCTCGCCCTTGGCCTCGGCCAGTGGCTTGCCCTGTTCGGCGGTCATCAGCACGGCCAGGTCGTCCTGGTGCGCCAGCATCTCCAGCTGCAGCGCGCGCAGCAGACGCGCGCGATCGCCGGCGGTGCGTCGCGACCATGCCGGCAACGCGGTGGCCGCCGCCTCTATCGCGCGCCGGGTTTCGGTCGCGCCCATGTCGGGCACCGTGCCAAGCAAAGTGCCGTTGGCCGGGTTGTGCACGTCGGCCACGCCGCCGTCATCGGCGTCGCACCAGTGGCCGTCGATCAGGCTTTGCATGCGCAGCAGTTGCGGGTCAGCCAGTCGTCCCGCCAGCGCGCCGGGCGAAGAAGTCAATGCGCTCATGTGAGATTTTCCTCCTCCAGGCGAACACGATCCATCGCATCCACGCGTTGCGCGGACGACAGCGTTGCCACGCTGGACAGGACCAGCAGCGCTACCGCCACACCGATCAGCAGCACGTAATTGCCGGTGTGCGCGACCAGACCGGCCAGCATCGGCCCGGTAGCCAGGCCCAGCCCGGACATGAAGCCGGCCAGCGTGGTCAATCGCCCGGAGGGGTCCAGCACGGAAATCATGCCGAACAGCAGCGGCACCACGAACGCCCAGGTGATCGCGGTGCCTGCGTTGGCCACGAAGAACAGTAGCGGCAGGTGACTCCACGCCAGTACGGCCACGCCGACCACGGTCAGGATCATCGCCGCCAACAACGGTTTCACGCGCCCCTTTTTGGTGCCCATCACGATCACCAGCACCGCACCGAGGATGCCGATCCAGGTCGCCCAGGCCAGCGTGCGGCTGATGAATTCCAGGCCCAGCCCGAAGCTCTGGCCCAGCGGAATGATGAAGGCGAACAACGCCATGTTGCCGGCCTGGAACAGGAACAGCGCCAGCAGCACGATGGCTACCAGCCACCAGCGCCGGGTGCCGGAAGCGCGTGCGGCGGACGGGACGCCGGCCGACGCTGATCCCGGCACGTGCAGCCGGCTGGTCACGAGCAGCGCCAGCAAGGTCATCGATCCCAGCGCGATGAACAACACCCGTGCGCCATGTTCGGCGACCAGGGTCGGCAGCCACAGCATGGCCAGCCCACCGCAGCCAAACTGGAAGGCCAGCAGCATGCCGAAGGCGCGATCGGGATTGTGCGTGCGTCCCAGCAAGGACAGGGCGACGCCGACCGAAGCGCCGCCAACCACACCGTCGACGGCACGCACGCCGAGCATCACCGGATACGAATGCACGAACATGGAAATGCCGTCGAGGACCAGCAGGGTGCCGAACAACACGATCAGGGTCGGCCGCCATGCCAAACGGCGCACCATGAACACGGCGGCGAGGCCGCCCACGCTGGTGCCGTAGATGTTGGCCGACATTACCGTGCCGGCCTGCGCATTGGTGAAGCCGAGACTGCCGATCATGCCGTCGACCATCGCTGCCGCGATGTTGACGTAGAAGAAGCCGGCCGTCGCCAGCAGCGCCAGCAGCAGGTAGAACCACAGGCTTTCGCGGGCCGGTTCCAGCGTCGCGGTCGCGGCAGGGGAGCTGTCGGCGGAGATACTCATGAGCTCATTCCCGGGTCGGCGAGCGCGCCGCCGTCGCGCAAGGCGTCGATCAGTGGCGACAATGGCTTTTCGTAGTGGCGCCAGGCCTCCACGGACGAGGTGTAGATCGGCTGGCGTACCTGCGCCGCGCTGGCAGTCAGCGACGGTTGCGGATTGGCGTGGAATTCGAGGCAGCCAGGCTCCCACGCCAGGCCGGCGTGATCGATCAGGCGCCGCGCGGTGGATTCCGGATCAGCCACCAGATCCTCGTAATCCACTTCGAGCAACTGCTGTGCGGGCAGCGTGCGGCGCCAGTGCGCCATCAATCCGTCGAAGGCGAGCCAGTACCTGGCCAGGTCGTGCAGGTCGTAGGAGAAAGGGTAGGCCATGCGGAACAGCGTCTTGTACATCGCGTGACAAACGGCAACCGGATGGCGGCGCACGTGCACGATGCGCGCTTGTGGCAGCGCCTTGGCGATCAGTCCCAGATACAGGAAGTTGGCTGGCGTCTTGTCGACCACGCGCTCGCCGTCGTAACCGACGATGCCCGCGAGGTAGTCTTCCCCGAGCGCACGGAAATCCAGTTCGGTGGAACGCCGCAGCAATTCAGCGCGATTTGAACAGCGCCCGGCGTGGCGGGTCAGGGCCATCGCCAAGTCACTGCTTTCGCCGCGGCTGCCAATGCCACTGTGCGAGGCGAGGATGCGTTCGACCAGGGTGGTTCCGCTGCGCGGCAGTCCGACGACGAACAGTGGTCGC
>JBDTEG010000176.1:0-5557 GCA_039922695.1 Rhodanobacter sp.
GCGCTGATCATGTTCGTGGTCGACGCAAGCAAGCCATTTTCGGTGCCGGCCAAATTCAATTGAGCAATGCGATACCGGTGGCATTCGGCCTGATGAGGTAAAGATTGCATGTCAGGGTGTAGCAGGCGGCGACGGTCTTCGTCGTTCCCCATACGACGGGCCGGCAGCGTTCATGCCTGCCGTCGACGTGGCCGACGATCCCTTTATCCCCGATCGCCAGTGTGGTCGAAATAGTCTGCAAGATGTTACACGTCCGCGGCCGACAGCGTGTTCTGCTTACGAACCGCGCACGCGCGCGCGCTCAGCACCTCGATCAACTTCTTCCGGGAATGCTTCGCGCGCTGCACCTGCCGGGCGGAAACCGGACGGCCCTTGGCAATCCTTTCGGTCGAGCTCGACAGGGAACTTAAAAAAGGGCGGTGACGGGGTGACGGCTCTTGTTGCTGACCGGATCCGGCGCGGGCGCTCGCTTGTGCCAGATCAAGATGACGGTGCGTATTTCTTCCATTGACGGAGTGCGACGCACGGTTCCATATACCGCCAAGGCCGACCGTTCGCGTCGATCGCCTTCCGTAAAGAAGAGGTCATGCAAACTCCGAAATCCATCCTGCTGCATTTCGACAACACATGCCAGACGGCGCAGCGCATCGAGATAGCGTAGCGACTGGCGGAGCGTTTCGACGCCCGGCAGACTGTCGCGATTCCTGCAGGCGCATGGTATCGCTGCCACGTCGCACGCCGAAGGTCCCGAGCACGGCGAAGCTGGGGAGATGCTGCTGTCACGGCTTTCACGGGGAGGTTTTCGCTGCCAGCGAGACCTCGATTTTCGCGCGAGGGTCTCAACATGAACCGCTTTTTCTTGATCTGGATCATTGATCCTGGATCAGGCGGTGGGTTCAATGTTGGTCACTACATTCTGGTCACCTTGCGCGCGATTCCATCGCGCAATGGATCCAGCGAGGGTCGTCGTTTCCCGGCGGCGCGCATACCAGTTCGGGGGAGTGATCGCATGACGCAGCGCAGTACTGATCTCACGCTTTCGGTGCTCGGGAGCGTGGTCGCGTTCCTGTTGTCGTGGCCCTTCTGGCGCGACTTCGGATACTGGGCCACATCGCACGTCGCATGGTGGATTTATTTCGCGCTCGGCTTCGTGCTGGCTGTCTACGTGTTCTACATTTTCATCGGTAGTCTGCGCATCCTGTTTCTACATGACACGCAGGAAGCCACACCAGCAGCGGCTGACCCCCGCGGGTTCGCCGACAAGGAGCGTCGCTCGTGAGCTGCGGTGTAGGGGGTAGCAGCTGCGAGACGCCGCGCCGGCGCGGCGCGCTGGTCATGTTGGTGATCATGGCCGCGATCTTCATCGTGCTGTCGGTTTTTTCGTTTGTGAAATCGCGCGGCCAGACGACACCGGACACGATCACATACGGCAAGTACACAGCCGACCAGGGCAAGCGGGTGTTTCAAGCCTACAACTGCATGGGCTGCCACACCTTGGTGGGTAACGGCGCCTACCTGGGCCCGGATCTGACCGGTGAATACCAACGTGTAGGGCCCGCGTGGCTCGCGGCGTTTCTGCCTTCAGCGGCAGGTTGGCCGACGACGGCTGCGGTGCATGTCCAGCTGGCGAATCCCGACCAGCAGGCCGATACCGGCACCGACTCGATGGAGGCCTACCTGAAGAAATTTCCAGGCGCGGCGGTACAAATCGAGCGACGGGGCGGTGGCACGACCTACATGCCCAATCTGCCGTTCACACGCGACGAGGTCGGCCAGTTGATCGCCTACTTCAAATACACCGCGGCGATGAATACCGAGGGCTGGCCGCCGAAGGTGGAAGTGGTAGGGCTCGAGAGGCGCCTGCAGCTTGCGCACGGCGTTGCGGCAACGGTACCGGCGGCCGCCTCGGCGGCTCCTGCTGCTGCGGCACTGGAGCCGGCCAAGGTTGCGCTCGACCCCACAGCGCGCGGCGCGCAATTGGTCAAGGACACCGGCTGCCTGGCCTGCCACGCGACCGATGCCAAACGTGTGATTGGTCCCGGCTGGGGCGGCCTGTACAACTCGCAGGTCAAGCTTGCCGACGGCAGCACGGTCACCGCGGACGATGCGTATCTGCGCGAATCGATCCTCAAGCCCAACGCGAAGATTGTGGCGGGCTATCCGGTGAGCGTGATGCCTTCTTACGAAACCTTGCTCAAGGACGATGAAGTCAACGCCATCGTGACCTACCTCCACACCTTGGAGAAGCAGTGATGCAGATCGAATACCAGACCCAGCGACTGAGCCTGCGCTTCTTCATGTTGATGCTGGTGCTGTTCATCATCCAGGTCATCGACGGCATGATCCTGGCAGCCCAGCAAGTCGATCCGACCTTGCTCGTAGGCGTGATCAACTTCAACGTCGCGCGCGCCGAGCATCTCAACCTGGGCATCATGTGGATCGTGTGCGGCTTCATCGCCGCGATCCTGTTCGTCGGCCCGTTGCTGTCCAGGCGCGAGATGGTATCGCCGTGGCTGATCAAGCTGCTGTTCTACGCGGTGATCATCATCGTGGTGGAGAATTTTTTCACCCAGTTCCTGGCTGAATGGGGCATCGCCGGCTGGTGGCTGGGGCAACCGTGGTTTCAGCAAGGTCTGGAGTATTTGGAGGCCGGGCGGATTGCCGGCTTGTTGATTCTCGTCGGCTTCGCCATCGTCTGCTATGTGGTGCTGCGTACGTTCCCGCCGGTACGCGAATGGAACGAAGTGCAGTGGGGGCTCGGTCTCGGTGTCACCGCGCTGATGGTGGTCTGGGTGTTCGGCCTGTTTTACGTGGCGCGGCTGGACCTGCAGGAATACTTCCGCTGGTTCGTGGTGCACTATTGGGTGGAAGGCGTTTGGGAAGTCATCCACATCAGCCTGGTCGGCATGTTCCTGGTGCTGATGTTCAAGGCCGATATCAAGTCGGTGGGCTTTGCGGTGTTCTGGGGCATCGCGCTGGTCTGGCTGTCGGGGCTGATCGGCAACGCACACCACTACTTCTGGATCGGCACACCCGCGTTCTGGCAGTTCTGGGGGTCGCTGTTCAGTGCGCTCGAGCCACTGCCGCTGGTGTTCTGTTTCTGGCATATCTATCTGGACGCGCACACCAACAAGCTCCCGCTGGAAAATGCGCCGGCGTTTTATTTCCTCCTTGGCTCGATGGTGCTGGAGCTGGTCGGCGCCGGTATCCTCGGGTTCATCATGACCTTCGCACTCACCAACGTTTGGTCGCACGGCACATGGGTCACGGCGGGGCACGCCCACCTGGCGCTCTTCGGCACCTTCGGAATGCTCGGCATCGCGGCGGCCTATTACGCCATACCGATCATGCGCAACACCCCGCACTACGATCAGCGCCTGGGCAAGCTCGCTTTCTGGCTGGTGTTCACTGGCATGCTCGGCATTGCATTCGCGTTTTCGATAGGCGGCACGGTGCAGATCTATGTCTACCGCATCCTGGGACTGGACTGGTTCGGCGGCGATGTCTGGCCCGCGATGGGGGTCTACAAATTGCTGCTGCCGCTGTTCGGTATCGTCATCGCAACAGGTGCCGGCATCCTGGCCTACGACTTGTTCACGCTGGGACGACGCGTACGGATTCCAGCCGGCAGCGACTTGCGCGACACGGCGCATGCTGATGTGGCAACGCCCCGCGCTGCGACTGGTTGGGGTCGGCCGCTCACCGGATTCGAAGCAGGAGTCTGGCTGATGGCGATGTGGGTGTTCGGGATCGTCGTCACGTTCGGCTTGCTAGCCTTCAATTTGCCGCGGGTGCGCGTAGGTGGCGACCCAACTCTCCCGTATCTGCTGGCCGGTGTCGGCTATCCGGGACTGTTGCTGGTGACACTCGGGTTCGTGTGGCGCTTCCTCGCGTCCATGGAGGCGCGGGGGGCGGTTGCGGACGATTTGCCGGCGATGGCAATGCTGCCTGCGCAGGCTTGAGGGAAGAGCAGGACGTTCAACGGTCAATCGTTGAGTATTCAGTCCGAACACGTGCAGGATCCGATGCGTTTCGGCAACCTGCTGAAAACCATGGAGGCGTCGTTATGGCAACGCCATCCCACAGGCGAGATTGAGCCGTTGCTGGCGCCTTAGCGCGCCCTCGCCAAGGATCACGGATTCCGGATTCACGCGCTGGGCGACCAACGAGTGGCGAAAGCGTGCGTGGAGGCCGATTGAGGAAATGCCGTGAACTGGAGAAACACTGACGATCATTACGGATCGCTGTCGATCGGCCTGCACTGGCTGATGCTGCTGCTGCTGATCGGCGTCTATGCGGCGATCAACCTGCAAGACGTTGCCCCGAAGGGCAGTACGCTCAGGGCGGACCTGAAAACCTGGCACTTCATGCTCGGTTTGAGTGTCCTCGTGCTGGTTGCGGTGCGCCTCGGGACACGCGCGCTCTCGGGACCTGTGCCAGGCATCAAGCCACGGATTTCGATGTGGCAACATCGCATGGCAGTATGGATTCATCTGGTGCTCTACGTCTTCATGCTCGGCATGCCTCTGCTCGGCTGGTTCGCGGTCAGCGCAAAGGGTGACCCCATACTGTTCTTCGGCATGCGGTTGCCGGCGCTGATCGGTCAGGACAAGACCCTGTACCACTCACTGAAAGAGTTCCACGAAACGATCGGCACGCTCGGGTACTACCTGATCGGCCTGCATGCTGCGGCCGCATTGTTTCATCACTATGTAATGCGCGACGACACGTTGCTGCGAATGCTACCGATACGTCGCTGAATGCCGCGACGTATACAGTGCACGTCATGCGAACCGTGTCCGGCCAAGGCGTCGACGCGCCCGCCGGAACTCGGACAAACATGAAGGCCATCACCAGCGCGATTCGCCGCTACCCGATCGTCGCGATCACGCCATTGGTCGCAGTAGCGGCCGCTGCGGTCGAGTGCTGCGGACAGCGCGTGCTCCCACCATGGATGACCGCGCAGTCGATCATCAGTGCGTTCGCGCTCGCCATCGCGGCAATTCAGTCGCGGAACATGGTGACAGACCTGCTCAAGGGCCGGTGGGGAATCGATGTCCTGGCGATCATGGCGATCGTGGCGACGGTCGCCGTAGGCGAATACTGGGCAAGCCTCGTCATCGTCCTCATGCTCTCCGGGGGAGAGGCATTGGAGGATTACGCGGCGGGCCGCGCGATGCTGGAGTTGAGCGCTCTGCTCGATCGCGCGCCGCAACTGGCGCACCGCATGGTTGGCGACAATGGCGAACTCGAGGACGTGCCTGTGAGCGAGGTCGCCATCGGCGACCGCCTGCTGGTGCGACCATCCGAGGTCGTGCCGGTCGACGGCACGCTTGTGTCTGAGTCCGGCACGTTCGACGAGTCGTCTCTGACCGGGGAGAGCCTCCCGGTGCAGCGGGCGCGTGACGACGCGTTGCTCAGCGGTTCGCTCAACGGTGAGGTCGCCGTCGTCATGGAGGCCGGGGCGCTCGCAATCGACAGCCAGTATCAACGCATCGTGGCGCTGGTCGCAGAGGCGGCCAGGAGTCGCGCGCTGCTCGTGCGCGTCGCCGACAGG
>JBDTEG010000177.1:0-20454 GCA_039922695.1 Rhodanobacter sp.
TCGGCGGTGAGAATGCTCTCGACCACCTGGCCGATGCGGCGTACCGCTTCGTCGATCGCCACACCCTGGCCCAGCGCCAGCCCGAGCCGACGGTTGCGCGAAAGGTCGCCGGTACAAGTCAGCACCAGGTCGCCCAGGCCGGACAGGCCGATCAGGGTTTCCGGTCGCGCACCCAGGGCCACGCCCAGACGCAGCATCTCGTTCATGCCGCGGGTGATCAGGCCGGCCCGGGCATTCAGCCCCAGCTCCATGCCGTCGGCCACTCCGGTCGCCACCGCCAGCACGTTTTTCATCGCTCCGCCTAGCTCGGCGCCAAGCATGTCGGCGCCGGAATAGGCGCGCAGGTTCGGCGCGTGCAGCAGGCTGGCCAGTCGCTTCGCAAAGGCGTCATCGTCCGAATGTACGGTGACTGCGCTGGGCAGACCGGTGGCAACTTCCCTGGCAAAGGACGGTCCGGTGACCACCGCCGCGGGTCGGCCCGGCAGCTTCTCCGCCACCAGCTCGTGCAGGAAGCGGCCGGTCCCGGGTTCGAAACCCTTCGTGGCCCAGGCAATCGCGGTGCCGCTGTCGAGCACGGGGACCAGCGCCTCCAGCATCGCGGCAAACGCGTGGCTGGGCACCACGATCAGCACGATCCCGGCGCCGCGCACGGCGGCACCGAGATCGGCTTCATATTGCAGTGCTTCGGGGAGGATGATGCCGGGCAGATAGCGCTCGTTGCAGCGCTGGAGCGCGATTTCCGCCAACGCACCCGCGTCGCGGCCCCACAGGCGCGTGGGCACGCCGTTGCGCGCGATGAGGGCCGCCAGTGCCGTACCCCAGGAGCCGGCGCCGAGAACGGTCAGCTTCGGCTTGTCAGACATGTGCTGGACTCAGCTGTTGAGCATCGCCGGTGCCTGGTCGCCACCCATGGCGCGCCTCTGCTGTTCGGCAAACAGCGCATCGAAGTTGATCGGCTGCAACAGGAATGGCGGAAAGCCACCCTCCAGCACCATCGAGGAAATGATCTGGCGCGCATACGGGAACAGCAGGTTCGGGCAATAGCTGCCGATGATGCCGGCCCGGTCTGCCTCGTTGAAGCCGGCAATGCCGAACACGCCGGCCTGCTCCACTTCCGCCAGGTAGGCGGTACGCTCGCCAACGGTGCAGGTCAGGGTGAGGCTGAGCACCACTTCATACAGGTCGTGGCCCAGGTCGGTGGCCTTCTGGCCCAGGTTCAGTTGCACCTGCGGCTGGGAATTTTCATCGATTTCCTGGAAGATCTGCGGTGCGTTGGGCGCCTCGAAGGAAACATCCTTCACATAGATCTTCTGCATCACCAGCTGCGGCTGACTGGCTTGGCCATTGGCCTGTTCGTTGGTGATTTCCTGTGCCATCGGGTGTTCCTCTTGAGTCTTGGACGATCGAGCAAAGAGGCTGATTGTTCCATATATCCTTGTTTTACGCATCCCTGAACACCTTCTTGGGGCGGCGAAAGATTGCGCACAAGTGCGAATCTCTGCGACAATACGCGGCTCGCCCCATGTCGGCCCGGTTCTCCGGGCGGTTCCCAACGCAATACGAACCCAAGCGACCGGACGTGGCAGCACTCTCCAGCATTGCGTGGCGCACTGGCGCCGCTGGGCCGATGTCACCCTGGCTAACGGGTGGTAATCACGGCTTTGCACAAGCCATTCTTACGGAGGTCGTCATGGCCCGTGTATGTCAAGTCACCGGTAAGGGTGTGATGAGCGGCAACAACGTCTCGCACGCCAACAACCGTACCCGTCGCCGCTGGTTGCCCAACCTGCATGAGCGTCGCTTCTGGGTTCCCGGCGAAAACCGCTGGATCAAGCTGCGTGTGTCCAACAACGCCCTGCGTACCATCGACAAGAATGGCATCGAAGCCGTGATTGCCGACATGCGCGCCCGCGGCGAAAAGGTCTAAAGGAGCAAGTCATGGCGAACAAATCACAAGACAAGATCCGCATGATCTCCTCGGCCGGCACCGGCCACTTCTACACCACGCAGAAGAACAAGAAGAACACCCCGGAAAAGTTCGAGTTCAAGAAGTACGATCCGGTGGTGCGCAAGCACGTGATCTACAAGGAAGGCAAGATCAAGTAACTGGTCGTCGCATTAAAAAAAGACCCGCCATGATGGCGGGTCTTTTTTTGCGGCAGTCTTTCGTGTCCGGTCAGGGATCGCCCAGGCGCGCGATGGGCCGTCGATCGCCTTCATGCCGAAAAAGCAAAACCCGCCGACGGGCGGGTTTTGCACGATCCTCAGGCGGAACGGTACTCAGACCGCAGCGACCGTGTAACCCTTTAGCCGCTGCGCGAATTCCTGCAGCGCTCGAATGCCGCTCTCCTCCGCCTCGCGAATCCATTGCTGCAGGCCCTTCAGGGCCTGCTCGGCGCCGCGCTGCTCCATCAACGCCGCGAGGCGGTTGCGGAACTCGACCACGGTCTTCAACGTCGGGCGCCGGGCCAGCACTGTCTGCATGCGGTCGCGGCCTTCGCTGTCGAGCCAGCGGCCACCATCGGCCATGGCCAGTCGCATCCGGCGCGGAATCGCCTTGATGCTCTCACCGGCGTGCTGGGCTTCCTCGCGTACGGTCGGCGTGATCACGTCACGGTAGTAGTCGGTCATCGCCTGGAAGCGGTGGGTGAGCACCGCCTTCAAGGTGTCGGCATCGGGCAGGTGCACGTTCGGACGCACGTCCAGCGAGGGCGCCACGCGCAGCACCTTGGCCAGGCGGATCGCACGCAAGCCACAAATCGCGGCCCAGCCGATGTCGAACTCCCACTTGCGCAAGGCGAACTTGGCCGAGCTGGGAAACGCGTGGTGGTTGTTGTGCAGCTCCTCACCGCCGATCCAGAACGCCCACGGGATCAGGTTGCGCGCGGTGTCCGCGCTCTCGAAATTGCGGTAGCCAGCCCAGTGGCCGATGCCGTTGACGAACCCGGCGGCCCAGAACGGGATCCAGATCATTTGCACCGCCCAGATCGCGGCCCCGATCACGCCGAACAGCGCCACACTGATCAGCAGCATCAGGGTCGGACCCCAGTAAGGATGCGCGCCATACACCTTGTGCTCGATCCAGTCGTCGGGGGTGCCGCGGCCGTACTGCTGCATGTCCTGCTTGTTCTCGCAGGCATCGCGGTACAGCGACACGCCATCCCAGAACACCTTCCTGATGCCGTAGATCATCGGGCTGTGCGGATCTTCCTCGGTCTCGACCTTGGCATGGTGCTTGCGATGCACCGCCACCCATTCACGGGTGACCATGCCGGTGGTGAGCCAGCCCCAGAAACGGAAAAAGTGTGCCAGCGCGGGGTGGAACTCCACGCCACGATGAGTCTGGCTGCGATGCAGGTACAGCGTCACCGTGAAGATGGTGAGCTGGGTCATGATCAGCAGATAGATCGCGATCTGGCCCCAACTGGCGTGGGTGATGCCGTTGTTGAGGAAATCGAGTACAGCGTCAAGCATAGGGGTTACCGGGTGGGAAACGCGGGGAAACGAGCCGAGTCTAGCGGACGGATTTCCATACCCGCCAGCACGGCTGATTTACCATGGTAGCAGCCTGTCAAGAGGCAAACGTCAAACAGGTGTTGGTTGGCATGCGCGATAATCGCCTGTTGTTTAAGAATGGGGTCGCCGTGACAATCATGCAATGACCAAGATCAGTCCCGCGACGCCTGCACCTGTGCTGCAACTGGAACATGTCAGCCGACACCGCGCCGGGCGGGTGGCCGTGCAGGATCTGAGTCTGGCGCTGCCACGCGGCCAGGTGCTGGGCCTGCTCGGCGTCAATGGCGCGGGCAAGTCGACCACGTTGTCGATGATCGCCGGGGCGCTGCGGCCGGACCGTGGCAGCATCAAGCTGAACGGTGAGGACTTCCTGGAACAGCCCGAGCTGGCGCGCGCCTGGATCGGCTGGCTACCCGAACGCGCACCGCTGTGGCCGGAACTGACCGTCAGCGAGCACCTGGACGCGCATGGTCGCCTGCGCGGCCTGCGTGGCGCCGCCCTGCGCGAGGCGCGCACGAACATCATCGAGCGGCTGGAACTGCAGCCGCTGGCACGGCGCCTGGCCGGCGTGCTGTCGCAGGGCCAGCGCCAGCGGCTCGGGCTGGCCTGCGCGCTGTTGCACCAACCGGCCGTGCTGGTGCTGGATGAACCGGCCAACGCGCTGGACCCGGTACAGGTCGCCGCACTGCGCAAGATCATCCGGGAGCAGGCAGACGCTGGCACAGCAGTGATCCTGTCCACCCACTTGCTGGCCGAGGTCACCGCGGTCTGCCATCGGGTGGCGATTCTGCATGACGGCACGCTGCACCATGACGGCGCCGTGCTTGCTGGCGATCACGCTGCACTGGAACGGACCTTCTTCGAGATTGCGATGAACCCTCGCCCGGCGCACGCCGCATGAGCACGCTGGTGGTGGCACGGCTGGAATGGCGTCGGCAGCTGGTGCGCCCGTTGGCCTGGGTACTGGCCGCGCTGACCCTGGCCTGGCTGGGCTGGAACTTCACCCTACTGCTGGGCAGCTTCCTGGCTGGCCAGATCCAGCGCGCGGCGCTGCCTGACGGCCCCGGCTTCACTGACCTGGTGGGGGTGCCGCTGTTGGGACAACTGGCCCAACTGGCCTTTCTGGTAGTGCCGCTGTTGACCATGTCGGTCATCGCCGGCGACCGCCGCAATGGCACGCTGCCCTCGCTGTTCGCCGCCGGCGTGCCGGCGTCGCGGATCGTGCTGGGCAAGTATCTGGCGATCCTGGGTTGGCTGCTGCTGTGGTTGCTGCTGACCCTGGCGATGCCGCTGACCCTGGCCCACGCCACTCATCTGGACTGGGGCAAGCTGGCTGCCGCCACGCTGGGACTGGTCCTGATGCTGGCTGCGTTGGCGGCGTTGGGCGTGGCTTGTTCGAGCTTTGCCTCGCATCCGGCCATTGCCGCCGCCGCCGCGCTGATCCTGGCGCTGGCACTGTGGAGCGTGAACCTGGGCGCGCAGATGGCCGGGGTGAATGGCGGAGCGATCAACTGGCTGGCGATGAGCACGCATGTGCAACCGCTGCTGCGCGGCCTGGTCTCGAGCGCCGATGTGCTGTGGTTCGTGTTGCTGATCGCGCTTTCGCTGGTGCTGGCCACGCGCCGGCTCGCCACCGACAAGGAGCGTGGCTGATGCGCAACCTGCTCAGACGTCTGGACGGCTGGTTGTTCGCCCTCCTGCTCGTGCTCGCCTGCGCGGCGGCAGGCTATCTTGGTACGCGCTACGACGTTCGCACCGACTGGACCGCGAACGGCCGGATCAGTCTTTCGGCAGAAAGCCGCGCCGTGTTGAAGCAGCTCGATGGCCCGGTCGAGGTGGTCAGCTACGCCAACCCGCAGGGCGATCTGCGCCAGACGATCGCCGGCTTCCTGCAGCGCTACCAGGCGGTGAAGCCGGATCTCAGTCTGCGCTTCGTCGATCCGCAGCTCGACCCGGCGAAGATGCGCCAGCTGGGCATCACCGTCGATGGTGCGTTGATCCTGCACTACAAGGGACACGAGCAGCGACTGGATGAGTTGTCCGAGCGCAGCCTCACCAATGCGCTGGAACGGCTGGAGCGGGGCAACGACCGCATTGTCGCCTTCGTGACGGGCGATGACGAAAGACGTCCCAATGGACAGGCCAATGCCGACATGGGCGCCTTCGTGTCACAACTGGAAGGTCGCGGCATGCGCGCGGTGCCGCTGAACTTTGCCCAGGTCAACGCGGTGCCCGAGCATACCGACCTGGTGGTGCTGGCCAGTCCCACGGTGCCACTGGCGCCGGGCGCCGTGAACGCCCTGGTCAGCTACGTGCAGGACGGTGGCAACCTCTTGTGGCTCACCGATCCGGCCAACAACGACCTCGGTCTCAAGCCGCTGGCCGACGTTCTCGGCGTGCGCGTCCTGCCCGGCGTGCTGGTCGACGGCTCCGGCACGGCGCTGGGCCTGCACGATCCGCGCATGATCGCGCTGGGAAGTTATCCCCCCCAGGCGATCACCCGGGATTTCCAGCTGACCACGCTGTTCCCGCAGGTATCCGCACTGGCCCAGCTGGCACAGACGCCATGGACGGTAAAAGCGTTCCTGCGTTCCAGCCCGCAGAGCTGGACCGAATTCAAGCCGATGGACAACAGCAAGAGCTCGGACGTCCAGTTCGACGCCGCGGCTGGCGAGTTGAAGGGGCCACTGGATTTCGGCATCGCACTGAGTCGGCTGTCGCCCAGCCCGGACAAGAGCGAGCAGCGCGCCGTGGTGATCGGCGACGGCGATTTCCTGTCCAACACCTTCCTGGGCAATGGTGGAAACCGCGCGCTGGGCGAGCGCGTGTTCGACTGGTTGCTGGGCGACGACAAGCTGGTCAACCTGCCGCCGCGCGGCGCGCCGGACCGGCTGCTGGAAATTTCGCAGGGTGAATTGAATGCGCTGAGTTTCGGCTTCCTGATCGCGCTCCCGTTGCTGCTGTTGCTGATCGGCGGCGCGATCGTGTGGCGCCGGCGCCGGCGCTGAACAATGAAACGCGCCGCTCGCCAACGTGTGTTGTTGCTGGTCGGCGTAATGGCGCTGCTCGCGCTGGCCGGCTGGCAGCTGCAACGCGATGCCAGTCACGAGAATGGCCGCCTGACCGTGCTCGATCCTGCAGCGATCAGTCGTATCAGCCTCGCGCTGCCGGATGTGGCCACGCTGCACTACGAAAGGCGCAGCGACGGGCATTGGTGGCGTACGGACGGCACCGCAAGCCGGGTGAGCGACGATGACCGGCTGAACGACCTGACCGATATCGCCGCCGCGAACGTGTTGAGCTGGCGTCCGCTCAGCGACTTCGAGCCGGCCAAGATCGGCCTGTCACCGCCGCGCGCCGTGCTGGACCTGGATGGGCAGATGCTGGCGTTCGGCGTCAGCGCGGTAACCGGACCGCAACAGTATGTGCAGGTCGGCCAGCGCGTCGCGCTGGTGTCGGCGCGTTACATGCCGCGTTCGCCGGAAATCAAGACCACCGAACTGCATTGAGCCGCGAAATCGTCCCATGCCCGAACTGCCCGAAGTTGAAACGACCCGCCGCGGCATCGCGCCATACCTGATCGGTCGCCGCGTCACGGGGGTCACGTTGCGACGCCCGGACTTGCGCTGGCCGATTGCGCGGGAGATCAGCGCGCTTTTGCCCGGCCAGCGTATCGACGCGGTGGAGCGACGCGCGAAATATCTGTTGCTGCACACGGCCGTCGGAAGCGCGCTGCTGCACCTGGGCATGTCAGGCGTGCTGCGCGTGCTGCCACCGGACGCGCCGCTGGGCAAGCACGACCATGTCGATATCGCACTCGAACGCATCCCGAGGCAGGCGCCGCGCATCCTGCGCTTCACCGACCCGCGCCGTTTCGGTTGTCTGCTGTGGCAGGCGTCGGGCGAAACCCACGAGTTGCTGCTGAAACTGGGGCCGGAACCCTTGACCGATGCCTTCGACGGCGACCTGCTCTGGCACCGGTCACGCGGCCGCACGGCGGCGGTGAAGTTGTTCCTGATGGACAGCGCCACCGTCGTGGGCGTAGGCAACATCTACGCCAGCGAGGTGCTGTTCGCAGCGGGCATCGATCCGCGCCGAGCCGCCGGTGCCGTGTCACGCGCACGCTACGTGCGGCTGGCGGCGGAAGTGAAACGGATTCTCGCCTGGGCCATCGAACGCGGCGGCACCACCTTGCGGGATTTCCTGAGCCCCGACGGTGTGCCGGGCTATTTCTTTCGCGAGCTGTACGCGTACGGTCGCGCTGGCGAACCCTGCCGGGTGTGCAACACGGCGATCCGGCAGGCCGTGCTGGGCCAGCGTTCCACATTCTGGTGTCCGCGCTGCCAGACCTGAAACAGCGCGATCGACGCACCAGGGCGCGTCCTTGTAACCAGGCGATTTCAAGGTCCATGCGCCGCGTCGTCAGTGTTGATTCTTGTCGGCCATCGTCTCAGACTGAATCCAGCCACGCCCGGTCAGGCTGCAAGAGTGAAATCCACCTGGCGTCAGGCATCATGGATCGTTTGAGAAATGGAGTACCTGGCATATGAACCCCGTACCGCGCACTGCAATGGCGTTTTTGCTTGCATCGCTTTTGGCGACGTCCACGTTCCCCTTGACGTCTCCTGGCGCCACGAGCTTGCTTGTTTTTCTGGCTGGGTCATTGGCCCTGGCTGCCGTCCTCGCGAACGCGCGTGAACCCGGAGCCAGCGGTACCCCCATCGGGCTCACTGGTGGTCGCGTCCTTCCTGTCGCAGGGCTGAACTTCGCCGCGCTTTTGACCTTCCTGGTCATCGCGCTATCGCTCGGAACGGTCGTCACCGAGGCGCTCGCAGCCTGACTCTTGCAGAGTCGGCGCCAGTTCCGCGCCTCGAACAGGCGGAGTGCCTCTTTTGGAATGCCTGGTGCGTCGTGCACGACTAAAGTCGCGTCAACGCATGGCGGGGAATCCCGCGGCACCTGTAGCCATGAGGGAAGGGTTTCACATGCGCCTGCTTCGCCAGATGCTTGCCTGTCTCGCCTTCGCTGCGACCCTTGCGGTGTTGTCCGTTCCGGTCAGCGCGCAGCAGACCGATGAAGGTCTGTTGATCGCCCTGCTCAACAACCGGCGGATCGTGGATGAGCATCCGGATCTGCTTTATCGCGATCTGGGCGTGCGGGCCTATCAGGCCGGCGACAAGCAGCGCGCCGTGGAGCTGTTGCTCAAAGCCGCAAGTTATGCCGACAAACCGGCGCAGGCAATGCTGGCGACGATGTACTGGGAGGGCGATGGCATCCCGAAGGATCATCCACGCGGTTACGCCTGGATGGATCTGGCCGCCGATCGAGGCTATCAGGATCTGCTGATCCAGCGCGAGCACTACTGGGCGAAACTCAGCCCGTCCGAACGTCAGCGCGCGGTCAGCGAAGGGCGTCAGATCTATGCCAAATACAAAGACGAGGTCGGCTTGCGCAAGCTCGATCAGGTGCTGCAGCGCGCGGCCGATCAGGCTACCGGAAGCCGCACCGGGTTTGGCGGCAACAACCTGACGGTTCGATTGCGCGGCGGCGCCACGGGCCCTTCGATCGCGCCCCTGCAAGGGACCGGCCCCACTGTATTGGGCGGCACGCCGGTACGCGGGATCGACTACTACTCACCGATGCTGTGGTCGGCCGCGCCCTACGCGAAGCTGAAGGACCGCGTATGGGAATATGCACGCCGTGAAATGGGCACAGTCGAGGTAGGGCCCTTGCAGCGCTTGCCCGCGCCATCAGTATCGAGTGGAAACTGAACCGTCACGCCGGCCAGCTGAACTCGACGAAGGTGTTGTTGAAATGCGGATCGTTCAGGCCGCCGCCGAGATGCACGTTGGCGCCCGCGGGCATGCCCGCGATTTCCAGCCGCTGCCCGTCGGCGAAGTGGGCGCCCAACGCCTGCAGTTCGATCATCTGCTCGCACAGCGCGCCAGCCCGGTCGACGGCGGAGTCGGGGACCTGGTGGATGCTTACGTCGGGGCGACCGAATTTGCGCATGCCGCGGGTGTGGATCCAGGAGCGGCCCGGTTCGGATTCGCCATCGCGCAAGATCAGCAGATGGTGGCGGATCGGTGCGCCTTCGCGGACCAGATAGTGCTGGCGCCATGCGTCGGCATCGAGCAGGCCGAGAATCTGCGGATCGAGGATCGCCACGCCACCGATGTCGAGCATGCCTGCCAGCACGCCCAGGGTGTCACGCAGGTAGCCCGTGGCAGGACTGTCGTCCAGCGTGCCGCGCACCACCATCACTTCCGGTGCATCGATGACGCGCTGGTACACCTGCGGCGCATCGGCCTTGTACATGCGACCCATCGCACCCTTCAACGGATACCCGTCCCAACTGCGCAGCTCGGCGTGGTGGTGGTTGGTCGCCGTCATGCCAGCGGGCAGGCCCGGGCTGCCGTAGGCTTGCGAGGGCACGCGCACGGCGTCGAATTTTCCGAACACGTAGAACTGCAGCAGAATCTTCTCGTCACTGGGCTGCCAATGCGGGCGCTGCCAGGCGGGAATGGTGATCGGGTGGCTCATGGCATTCCTTGATCAGGCTGTGACCGGACAACGTCCAGGCCAGACACTTCCGGCAGGACCCTGCAGCGGACTCTTATCCGGGGGAATCCAGCGGCAGCACGGTTTGCTGCAACTCGATGCGACCCTGGCCCGCGCTGATCTTCTTGAACTCGGCGCGGCTCACCGAGACATAGCGTTCGTTGCCGCCGATCTCAACCTGCGGGCCGTCGGTCACCGCACGACCGTGTTCATCCACGCGCACCACCATGGTGGCCTTGCGTCCGGTGTGGCAAATCGTCTTGATCTCCACAAGGTTGTCGGCCCAGGCCAGCAGGTGACGGCTGCCTTCGAACAGTTCCCCACGAAAGTCCGTACGCAGCCCGTAGGCCAGCACCGGGACGTTCAGGTGATCGACCACGTCGCTGATCTGCCAGACCTGTGCCTTGCTGAGAAACTGTGCCTCGTCGACGAACAGGCAATGAAGTGCGCCGTGCGAGGCGATATCTGCCTCGACGAGGGCGAACAGATTTTCCTCGGCGCTGAAGCGGCGGGCATTGGCCTTCAGGCCGATCCGTGACGCGACCATCGTGTTGCCCGCAGCCGCAGGCTGCGCCCTTTTTCCTTGTTCCGCTTGCGGAGGGTGGCCCGAAGGCTCCGACGGGAGCTCGTCATGCGCACGGGTATCAATATCCGGCTTCAGGATCAGCGTGCGCATGCCGCGTTCGTGGTAGTTGTACGCGCTTTGCAGCAACGTGGTGGTCTTGCCGGCATTCATTGCCGAGTAATAGAAATAGAGCTTGGCCATGTGCATGCGTTCAGATCGTGACGGTGCATGGTAGCGCGGACACCGGGAAACTGTAGGAGCGCACCCTGTGCGCGATCGCTCTTGATCGAGATGATCAAAAGCATTCGCGCACCGGGTGCGCTCCTACCAGTTCGCTCGGATCAGGTCCTGTCCAGCGGTGTGTTGCCACCGGTGAACTCGGTTCGCGCCTGCGCCAGCCGATAGCGGTGCTCGACGCGGCTGCGCCGCCAGTCGCGCAGCATGCTGATCAGGTACACCAGCTTGAACAGCCGCAGCTTGCGCAACACCAGCGGGGTGTCGAACAGGTCGCCGGCCAGCATCGAGATAACGCCCTGTTCCAGCTGCCAGGTGTTGCGTGGCTGGCGGAACATCTGTTGCATCACCGGACCATTGAAGCGGTAGATGAAGAACGAGAACCTGGCCATGGCCGCGCGCTGGCGCTTTTCCAGCTTGCGCATCAGCTTCATCTCGCTGGCGGGATTGCGCAAGGCGGCGTCTACCACCTCCGCTGCCTTCTCCGCGCCGCTGGTGGCCAGGTAGACGCCCGAGGAGAACACCGGATCGAGGAACGCGAATGCGTCGCCGACCAGAATCCAGCCGGCGCCGCCCATGCAACTGGAGTCGTAGGAGTAGTTGCCGGTGACGCGTACCTCGTTGTCGATCAGTTCGGCGTGCCGTACCCGCCGCCATAGCGCCGGGCTCACCTTCAATGTTTCGAGCAGGAACTCGACGGTGCGTCCCTTGCGTTGCCTGAGATAGTCCGGACGGCACACCGCGCCCACACTCATGACGCCGCCTGGCAACGGAATCATCCACATCCAGCCATGCTCGAAGCTGTAGATGCTGATGTTGCCCGCGTCTTCGCCGACGCGCGTTTCGGCGCCGCGGAAGTGGCCGAAGATCGCCGCACTCTGATGCTGGCTGTTCTTGCGACGCAATTTTTTCTTCGACGACAACAGCGCATCGCGACCGCTGGCGTCGACCACGTAGCGCGCCTGGATCGTGTAATCGCGGCCATCGTCGGTATGCACCTCGAGCAGGCTCTCGCGCGGCCCCCTCTGCTCGACGCGCCGCACCTCATGACCCTCGCGCGCATCGGCACCGCATTCACGCGCGTGCACGTAGAGCATCTGATCGAAGTCCTGACGCCACACCTGATAGGCATGCGGCGGGCTTTGCCCGATCGCACGGGCGAAGGCGTAAGTGTTGTAGCCACGCTCGTTGTCGGCCTCGAAATCGGCGCCGGGCTTGAACACTCCCATGGCGCGCACCTTGTCCAGCACACCGAGGCGCTCGAACACCGGCAGGTTCATCGGCAGCAGCGATTCACCGATATGAAAGCGTGGGTGATGCGCCTTCTCCAGCGCGATCACATTGTGGCCGCGACGGGCCAGCAGTGCCGCGGTGGTGCTGCCGCCGGGACCGCCACCGATCACCACTACGTCGCACTGCTCCGCCGGCGCCCGCACATCCGTCGGCGCGTACTCGTCCAGGTTCATCCGTTGTCCACCGTTTCCTGAGGTCAATTGAAACCAGCGTCACCGAAACCGCGGCGGAAAACAATCCGGTAGCGTTGGCGGCGTCCGCCAAAGCCAAGGTCGCACCACGCCGCCCATCGGCCCTTCGAGGATCGGAAGACCAAGCGTTGCAACAACCCCACCCGCAGCGGAACACGACCGTCAGTGCCCAGGCGAGGTAACGTCTCCCTCGGCCGGAACATGTTCATGCACGCGGGCCGACGGCACCTCCTGCAGCGGACCCACCATGACATGACCGAAGCGATCCGCACCCAGCCAATACAGGTCCTTCAACCGGGCCCATCCGCCGCCCGCCACAATGCACTGTCGTACAGCTTCATCAGCTCGAAGGGGTTGCCCTGAAGCTGCTGGAACATGCCGGAACTGTCCGGCGTCAACAAAATGCCCAGGGTGCCGGCAAAGCCGGTACGACTGCCGGTAAGTAACTTTCGGTGCTCTGTCGTGAGCTGCCGATTCAGGCGCTTCAGGCCAGCGGCATCACCATATTCAGCGTAGATCCCGCGCCCGAGCCGCAGGGCCTGCTCGCGCTCGGCCGGCGCCAGCGCCCTCCAGTAACTCGCGCTGCACCAGCAACTTCGGATAGCCATGGTTCGCCGCCAGGTCCATCCACGCATAGGCAAGCGGCCGACTCTGTTCGACGCCATCGCCATTCCAGTACATCGTGGCAATGATCGCCTGCGACGGCTTGTCCGCGTACCTGGCCGCATGCAGGAACAGCCGCATGGCGACGGCCGGATTTCCGTTTTCGTAGTCCTTGCGTCCCAGTTCGCGGTACCACAGGTCATCGTGGCTGGCGATGACACGGGACTGGAAAAAGCTCGTCGAGCAAGTCGTCGGCCATGGTTTTCTTGTCACCATTACCCGCATGCAGCGACACAGCGCTTATCATGCACGGCGCCGCGCACAAGCCGAGAGCGAAACAGCGCATCGTGTGGCGTGTACGCTTGTGCATCGCGCCCTCTTCGTCGGGTGGATCGGCCATCCTTCTGCGATCATACCCCCCGCAAATAGCCCAAGACTGGATTCATGCTCAACCCACAACAACTGGCCGCTGTCGAACACTGCGGCAGCCCGCTGCTGGTGCTGGCCGGTGCCGGTTCCGGCAAGACCTCGGTGATCACCCGGAAGATCGCCTACCTGATCCAGCAGCGCAGACTCAGCGCCCACAAGATCGCGGCCATCACGTTCACCAACAAGGCGGCGAGAGAGATGCGCGAGCGCGTGGCGAAGCTGGTCAGCAGCGAGGACGCCGCTGCGCTTACGGTCAGCACCTTCCACGCGCTGGGGCTGAGATTCCTGCAGATCGAGCATGCGCGCGCGGGCTTGCGCCGCGGCTTCTCGGTGCTGGATGCCGATGACAGTGGCGCTATCGTCAAGGAGCTCGCACCCAAGGGCGCCAAGCCGGACGTGTTGTTCGGCATCCGCAACCTGCTCGGCCGGGCCAAGAACGGCGGCCTGTCACCGGAGGAAGCACTGGCCGCCGCGCGCAGCCCGCGCGAGCTGGAGGCCGCGACCATTTATGACCTTTACCAGCAGCGGCTGGCCGCATTCAACGCGGTGGATTTCGACGACCTGATCCGCTTGCCCCTGCGCATCCTGGAAAGCGACGCCGAATGCCGTGACGCGTGGCGCGAGCGCTTCCGCTACCTGCTGGTGGATGAGTACCAAGATACCAATGACGCGCAATACCGTCTGCTGAAAGCACTGACCGGCGAACGCGGCGGCATCACCTGCGTGGGCGACGACGACCAGTCGATCTATGCCTGGCGGGGCGCGAATCCGGAAAACATCGACCAGCTCGGACGCGACTGGCCAAACCTGCGCGTGATCAAGCTGGAACAGAACTACCGCTGTGGCAAGCGCATCCTGCGCGTGGCCAATGCACTGATCGGAAACAACCCGCACCTGCACGAAAAGAGGCTGTGGAGCGAGCATCCGGAGGGTCTGCCGATCCGGGTCCTCGAATGCAAGGAAGCCGGGCACGAGGCGGAACGGGTTGCCGCGATCGCCACCACGCTGGCCGAGAAGCACAAGGCACGCTGGCACGACATGGCGATCCTGTACCGCGGCAACTTTCAGGCGCGGCCGCTGGAGAAGGCGCTGCGCCTCGCGCGAATTCCCTACCATCTGACTGGAGCCCTCTCCTTTCTCGATCGCGCCGAGGTGAAGGACCTGCTCTGCTACCTGCGCTTGCTGACCAATCCCAGCGATGACGCGGCCTTCCTGCGCGTGGTGAACGTGCCCAAGCGCGAGATCGGCGCCACCACGCTGCAGAAGCTCGGCCAGCTCGCGCAATCGCGCCATTCGTCCCTGCTCGACGCGACCCGCAGCGATGGCGTCCTGCGTGAACTCACGCCACGGCCAGCGGCGGCGCTGGCCGCGTTCGCGAACCTGCTGGACGAGCTGCGCAGCGCCTCGCTGCATGAAAGCGCAGCCGACCTGGTCGAGCGGATCCTGCAACGCACCGGCTACGCCGCACAGATTGTGGCCAGCACGCCGGATGCTGGCGTACGCGATCGCAGACTGGGCAATCTCAAGGAGCTCGCCGACTGGTTCCGTGCCATGCAGAGAAATTCGAACGCGTCCGGCAGCAATTCAGCTGGCGATCTGGCCTCGCAACTGGCTCTGCTCAGTCACGCCGACCGCGACGAGCCCGGCAATGCGGTGCGCATGATGACGCTGCATGCCGCAAAGGGACTGGAGTTCCGCGTCGTCTTCATCGTCGGCTGCGAAGACGGCACCTTGCCACACGAAGGCGCCATCGACGAGGGCCGCATCGAGGAGGAACGCCGCCTGATGTACGTGGGCATCACCCGCGCCAAGGAGCTGCTGACGTTGTCCTGGTCGGCGCAGACCAGGCGCTACGGCGAGACCCACCGCAACCAGCCCAGCCGCTTCCTGCGCGAGCTGCCCGAGGCCGACCTGCACTGGCAGGGCAAGGATCCCGAGGCGGACAAGGAAGTGACTCGCGAAGCTGCCGAGTCGCACATGGCGCGGATCGCGGCAATGCTGGCGGACGGGTGAGCGCTGAACGTCCAGCTCCCCTCTCGAAGCAAGGCACGGCCCGCGGCATCGCAGCGGCCGGCAGCAGTGCCGGACGCCGCAATGATCCAAGCAGAACGGCGTTTGAAAAAACGGGCCAGGCAGGAGTTTGCTACGGGTGAGTCAGACCGCAAGCCTTTGCCAGGTAGGTTTCGATCAGGGTGAGCGTCTCGCGCTGCTGGCCGGGGTACCACGGCATGCTGTGCGGCATGTCGGTAATCCAGTGGAATTGCGCCGGAACCTTGTTCTTGAAGGCCTCGTAGAACGGATGAGCATGGATGGACGGCGGGGTGCGCACGTCGCGAGTCCCGTCGAACAGCATGATCGGAAGGTGTGCCTTGTCGGCGTTCTTCATCGGGTCCATGCCCTTGACGGTGTGACCCTGCGGGATGCGTTGACGGCGATTGTCGCTCCGGGTCGTGTTGAGCCGTCCGAGGCTGGCCACCGGCGCCCCGCGATGGCGCACTGGTAGAACGAGGGTGGCCTGATTCAGATCAACCCCTTCGCCTCCAGCTCTTGTTTCAGGTAGGCGTAATAGATCGGCGCGGCGACCAGACCGGGCAGCCCGAATGCCGCTTCCATCAGCAGCATGGCCAGAAGCAGCTCCCAGGCGCGGGCGCGGATCTGGGTGCCGACGATGCGGGCGTTGAGGAAGTATTCGAGCTTGTGGATCAGGATCAGGAAGGCGAGCGCCGCAATGCCCACCCCCAGCGATACCGACAGGCCGGCGATGACAATGGCACTGTTGGAGATCAGGTTGCCGATCACCGGCAGCAGGCCGACGATGAAGGTGAGCAGTATCAGGGTCTTGGCCAGCGGCACGTGGATACCCAGCAACGGCAGCGCGCCAAGCAGGAAGATCGCGGTGAACACGGTGTTGATCATCGAGATCTTGATCTGCGCAAACACGATGTTGTGGAACGCCTCGGCCAGATAGGCGCAACGCCGACTCATCGCTGCCGCCAGCGGACCAATCTGGTGAGCTGGCCGGGTTCGGCTGAGTGCAATGATCGCGCCCAGCACCAGGCCAATGATGATGTGCGCGAAACCACGCACGGCACCCTTGCCGGCCAGTTGCAACTCGCCGGCGTGGCGTCGGGCCAGTTCGAGCGCTCCCACGCGCAGGGAATCGACGCTGTCGGGCAAGTGATCGACCAGGGCAGCAGGCAGCTGCTGGCGTGCCTTGTCCACCAGCGGCATCAACTGCTGCTGCCACAACAGTTCGGGATTGCCGAGTTCGCTGCGGAAAAAGCTGATTGCACCCAGAATGAGCAGGATGAGCAGGCCCACCACGATGACACCGAGCGCCGCCACCACCAGCATCCGCCCACGATCGCCCCCCAGCCGCCGACCCAGCAGGGGAGCCATCGACTGCACCAGTTCGTACACCAGCAAGCCGGCCAGCAAGGCCGACAACAGATGCAGCCCGATGGCCAACAGCAGCCCGGCCGCCATCAACAGGTAGCTGGCGCAGCGAATCGCGGGCGAGGACTCGCGCATTGCAGGCTGGAATGGATCCATGCTGGGTCAACCGGACTACGGGGTCGCCAGTCTGTCAGCAGCCCGCGCCCGCTGCCAGTCCTGTCCGGAGCGGCGAGTCCGGACCGGCGACACGGCTGTCGTACACTCTGGGCGCGGCGCCACTGCCCGCGTCCATGACCGTTTGCCGTTGTCCTTCTCCGGGGACCCTAGACATGACGTTTCGCCTGCCCTCTGCCCTGTTCGCCCTGATCCTGCTGGCCGGCTGCGCCACGCCATCGCCGCGCAGCGCGCCAATCACGGTGGCGCCAGTCAATACCGCCGCGTCCCGTGTCGGGTCGCTCGCCGACGACAACCTCAATGCCGTGGCCTGGACCCAGACCGCGATCGAGCATGACCTGATCTATCTGCAAACCTACCGTGACGCGCGTTCACGCCTGCTGGCCGCCCTGCGCGATCCGCAGTGGGACGCCCTCGCCGCGGACGACCGCGTAGCGCCAAGCCACGGACTGGCTCCGGCCGTGGTGCTCGATGTCGATGAAACCGTGCTGGACAACTCGCCCTACCAGGCCCGCGTGGTGCGCAACGGCGGCGAATTCAACGAAACCGACTGGCGGGCATGGTGCAACGAGAAGGCCGCCCGTGCCATGCCGGGCGCGGTCGCCTTCACCCAGTTCGCGGCCAGCCACGGCATCGCGGTGATCTACATCTCCAACCGCGACAAGGTGCTGGACGAGGCCACCCTGGCCAACCTGCGCAAGGTCGGCCTGCCGGTAGCCGGGCCGGACGCGCTGATGAACCTGGGCATCGTGGTTGCCGGTTGCAAGCAGCGGGGTTCATCCAAACACTGCCGACGCCAGTTGATAAGTCGTAAATATCGCATTTTGGTGCAAATTGGCGACCAGATCGGCGATTTTGTGGATGTTTCGACCAATACAGACCAGGGCCGCCGGCAAGTGATGGCGCCCTACCTCGACTGGATCGGCAAACGCTGGTTCGTGCTGCCCAATCCGACCTATGGCTCATGGGAACCCGCCCTGTTTCACAATGACTACAAGGCGACGCCGGAGCAGCGCCGCAAGTTGAAGATCGAGGCGCTTCGCTATGACTGAAATCACGATTTCATAGTAAAAACATGAAGTTGCAATTTCTATTGCAAGCATTGCCTTAGGTTTGACGAACAAGTAATATCCAGTCCGCCAACCCTGCTGACCGAACAAGTTGCAGGCTGTGGCCATTTCCCATCCGGCTCGCCGGATTTCCCCGCGAGGCCAACGCCCGCGGGGTTTTCTTTTCCAGCCCCTGCCAGCGGCGGTCGCACGCGGCAACGTGTCGCCTTGTCCCATTCCGGCCCGGCTCTTACGCTGCCTGCTCGCGGGGCAGCCAGAATGGCCCGGGCCTCATCCACGACGAGAACCTGCCTATGCGCACGTCTGTCCTGCGCCACGCCCTGCTGGCCTTGTCCGTTGTCCTGCTGCTCGGCGCCTGCCACGGCAAGGACGACCCCTCGCAGCCCGGTGGCAGCAGCCCGGTGGCGGCGGTCCAGAGCTCGATCGACCTGATGAAGACGGGTGATTTCAACGGACTGTGGAAGCACGCGCTGCCGCCAGAGGACTACGCCAATCTCCGCGCTGACTGGAGCCGCCACGAACGGCACCAGGGTCCGGCCACTGCCGAGGACCGCGCCAGGTTCAACCAGACCATGCAGCAGCTCACCGCGCCGGACGCCGAGAACAAGTTGAACGCTGAATTGCAGCCGAAGCTGGCCGCGATGGAGCAGCAGTACCACGACCAGCTGCCGGTGCTGATCAGCGTAGGCGCGGCGCTGGCGAAGAGTGCGGTCACGCAAAACAGGAATCTCACTCCGACGCAGAAGAATCAGGTCAACGAGGCGCTGGATGTGATGACGCCGTGGGCGCAGAAGACGCCCTGGTTTGACCAGGCCAAGGCCAGGCAGGCGATAGGCGTGACGGTGACCACCGCGCGCAAACTTGACCTGAAAAGCCTGGAGCAACTGCGTGCGATGGATTTCGACGCGGTCATGCGCAAATACTCGGTCGGTTACGGTGGCCTGAAGCAGCTGCTGGTCATCTACGGCCTGTCGGTGGACGACACGCTGGCGTCGGCCAAACTCAGCGAGGTATCCAGCAACCATGGCCACGCGGTGGTCAAGATCGACTACACCCTGCTCGGCAAGCCGCTTTCCACCGATTCGAAGCTGGTGCAGGAGAATGGTCGCTGGTACAGCGAGGACTTGCTGAACAACGTGCGCAAGTCGCACCAGCAGCTGAGCGAGCCAACCGTGGCCCAGGCGCCGGTCCCTGCGGCGACCGGCAATCCAGCCGGCAGCGACTGAGTTTCGCGGCCGCGTAGAATAGCCATATGCCGAATTCCCCCGTGGACTCCACCGCACGCCGCCGCGCTCCGTGGTGGTTCAATCTCGCCGGACAATTGCTGCAGCCGTGGGTGCGCATCCGTCGTGACCCGGCCGAGCCGGCCGCGCTGCTGAAGCCGGGCGTGCCGGTCTGCTACGTGATCGAGCGGGACGGCTTTTCCGATGCGCTGATCCTGCAGCGCGCCTGTCGCGAAGCGGGGCTGTCCAGTCCGATGCAGGCCCTGGCGGGCACGCGCCGACGCCGCTCGGTATTCGCGCTGACCCGGCGCGACGGCTGGATCTTCGGGCGCAACCGCAAACGTGCGGCCAGCGAGCCGCTGCGCCAGCTGGCGCACTCGCTGGAAGGCAGGCCCGAGCACGACATCCAGATCATGCCGGTGGCGATCTACGTAGGCCGTGCGCCTACCCGCGACAGCGGCTGGTTCCGCGTGCTGTTCTCCGAGAACTGGGTGATGGTGGGACGCTTCGGGCGCCTGCTGGCATTGCTGCTGAATGGTCGCGACACCGTGGTGCATTTCTCCGCGCCGGTGTCGCTGCGCAGCGTGCTGGACGAATCCGGCGAGATCAGCCCGGAACGCTTCGCACGCAAGATCGCCCGGGTGCTGCGCACCCACTTCCACCGGATCCGCGCCGCGGTGATCGGACCGGACCTGTCGCACCGGCGCACCGTGGTCGATGCGGTGCTCAACGCGGAGCCGGTGCGCGCGGCGATTGCCGCCAGCGCAGCCAAGGAGAAGATCAGCCACGCCAAAGCCTGGCGCAAGGCGCAGAAACTGGTGCTGGAGATTGCCGCGGACTATTCGCACCCCGCGGTGCGCTCGGCCTCGTTCCTGCTTTCCAACTTCTGGAACAAGCTGTACGACGGCATCGCCATGCACCACTTCGACAAAGTTCGCGCCGCCGCGCCGGGCTTCGAGGTCATCTACGTACCCAGTCACCGCAGCCACGCCGACTACCTGCTGATGAGCTACCAGTTGCACGTTTCGGGCGTGGTGGTACCGCACATCGCGGCCGGAGCGAACCTCAACCTGCCGGTGATCGGACCGATCCTGCGTCGCGGCAGCGCGTTCTTCCTGCGCCGCACGTTCAAGGGCGATCCGCTGTATTCGACCGTATTCCGCGAATACATCAGCCAGTTGTTCGCGCGTGGCGTGTCG
>JBDTEG010000178.1:0-2929 GCA_039922695.1 Rhodanobacter sp.
CCCAGAACATTGCGGTGCTCTTGAGCCTGGGCAGCCTGGACACACTGGATGGCCACTACAAGGATGCTGCCGGCCGCTATGAGGCCGTATTGAAGCAGGACCCGAAGAACGCCGTGGCCCTGACGTCCCTGGGTCGGCTTGCCATGCAGCAAAACGACAAGGCGCAGGGCGTCAAGTGGTTCAGGCAGTCCATCGCGGCGGCGCCGAAGTATGCCGCTGCGTACGTGGGACTGGTCTTGCTGTACAGCGAAAGCGGTCAATTCGACGAAGCCGCGAACACCGCCAGGCAGTTGGCTGACGCCGTACCCAACAACCCGGCGGCACTCAACGCCCTGGGTGCGGCACAACTCAACGCCGGCCATCACACCGAGGCGTTGAAACCGTTGCAGCAAGCGGTGAACCTCGCGCCGCAGGTAGGTTTGTACCGCACCAATCTGGCGCGTGCGCAGATCCTCAACAAGGACAGCAAGGCGGCCGAAGGCAATCTGGACCAGGTCATCAAGGCCGACCCCAGTGAGCTGACCGCCGTGACGTTGCGCGCATTCATGAAATTGCATGACCACGATCTTCCCGGCGCGCTTTCGATGGCCCAGACGTTGCAAAAACAGCCAGCGACAAAGGCGGCCGGTCTCAATCTGGAAGGCGACCTGTACATGGCCGAAAAGTCCTGGACCAAGGCCGCCCAGGCCTACCAGCAAGGACTGAAGATCGATAACGCCCGACCGCTGGTGGTCAAGACTTTCACGGCGCTGAGCGAGAGCGGCGCCAAGCAACCGGACCGCGTGCTGCACGACTGGCTCGCCAAACACCCGGACGATGCGTCCACGCGCCTGCTGTTGGCCCAGTACTACATGGAGCATGCGCAGAATGTGCCGGCTGCCACGCAGTACGAGCAGGTGCTCAAGGCCTTTCCGGCCAATGTGGGAGCACTCAACAACCTCGCCTGGATCTACACCGAACAGCATAATCCCAAGGCATTGGCACTCGCCGAGCGCGCGCACAAACTGGCGCCTGATTCGCCCGGCGTTGCCGACACCTATGCCTGGGCGCTAATCGCCGACAACCAGGCCAAGACCGCATTGCCCATCCTGGTGAACGCGGCCAAGGCAGCACCGAAAGTACCCTCGATCCAATATCACCTGGCCGTGGCGCAAGCGCGCACCGGTGACAAAGCGGGCGCTCGCACCACGCTCGAGGCGCTGCAGAAATCAGGCGTCGATTTTCAGGAAAAGCAAGCGGCGGAAAAGCTGGGGCAGGAATTGGGCGGCGCCGGAAGATAGATCCTTCATTTGATGAAGCTCGACGGCCAGCCGGAAGCCACGTTTTCGACACCATTGCGTCGCGTGGTGAATCGCCGGGATCAAGCACCATGTCGTTGCGAGTGAAAGCGCGTGGCGGAATCTTCCAGCTCGCGTCGGGAGTAATTCGCTGCCACGCGTAGTATCCACCGGCAAGAAAGATCTGGGTGACATCGAAGCCCTGTGCTCGAAAGTCCCTCTTCTCTCCCGATCCAAGAATCCTCCTTGCGAGCAAGCTGTCTCTAAATCAGGTCCCGTTCAACACCGGTGCAAAAGTCGGCGGGCAGTGCCCCACGCTGGCGCAACTGTACGGCGGCAATTCCCGCCGGCTCTTCTGTATCAATGCAATTGGCCAGAGCACCACCGAAGGACGTTGGTGCGTTCAAGCCCCATGAACCTGCCTCCATCTAGGCGAAATCAGTTGCCTGCACCTCTAACAAGCAGTCGCACGTCGCCAATGCCGAATGCGCTCGTAGAGTGATCCCATCGATCAATAACAGCTCGAAGCAATGGCGGCGAATATTCCAGCCCGAACTAATTACTGCGGCATTGACCCGTTCTGCGAGTGCGCCGATGGGGTAGCCACTTGCGCAAAGTGTGCCATGTGTCGCTGATTCGGTAGGGGCAAAGCACACCATCGGTCAAAGCGTGACCGGCTTCACGGTTCGTCATAAACTCCAACGTATACGGTTCCTTCACGGTTGGGAGGCGGATCCATCGGCATCGCCGTTCCGAGCCGACCCCGAGACAATTTGAACGACGCCAATCGTCCTCTCGCGTCATGAAGGGGGTGAGTCCATGGAGTCGGACACCACATGGGACGGATTTCCCGGTCATTTACCTTATGCGAAGCAGGGAGATCACAGTGATCAACGACCGCCAGTCACGACCGTCAAGTCGGAGCGACCGTCCTTTTCAGATTGGCAACAAATTGCTGACTGCCTACGCAGCGTGCGCGCTGCTTCTCGGTGCGGCGCAGGCGCATGCGGCAACGGCAGTGACCGATTCTGTGGTCAGCCAGACCACGCAAACCCAAAGCAACATCCCGGTCACCTTCGGCCAAGTCTTCAAGGACGGTGACATACCCCGGAACGCGACCGTTACCGCCACCCTCGGTGGCCGGCCTGTGACCTTGCAGGTGGATGCCAAGGCGACCCATGCGGACGGCAGCCTGCGGCATGCGGTGCTGACGGTGATGGTCCCTTCGCTGGCCGGTAACACCAAGATACCGCTCGTGCTCTCCGCCGCACCCGCGTTTGGCGGAGCGAGCCCATTCGTGACACCCTCGCAACTACTCGCGACGTCTTACGACACCTGGGTGTCGCTCAACATCGGCGGCAAGACCTACAAGGCCAACGCCCGCGCGCTGTTGCAGGCGGCCGACACAACCAAGGCATGTGCGTCGTGGGGCTCACAGTGCAACCAGTGGCTTTCTGGTCCTCTGGCCAGCGAGTGGGTCGTGAATGGTCCAGTGACCGCAGCCGACGGCAAGATCGAACCAAACCTGAGGGTGCAGTTTGCGGTACGTGCCTACGCGGGCCCCACGCCAGGTTCAGTGGGCTATGTGCACACGGACGTCATCGTCGAGAATTCATCGGCCTACGCCCCACAGGCGCAGCTGCAATACACCG
>JBDTEG010000179.1:0-7323 GCA_039922695.1 Rhodanobacter sp.
AGGTATCGATCGATTATCCGATCGGCCATCGCAAGCGGCGTGCCGAGGGCATTCCCGTGCTGCTGCAGAAATTCGAGGCCGCCATGCGTGGGCATTTCCCGGCGCACCAGGTTCAGGCCATCATGGCCGCGACCAGCGAAACAGCCAAACTTGATGCGATGCCTTTACAGCAGTTTCTGGCGCTCTTCACATTGTAGGCACGTCGAACGTGGATGATCGGCGCGGTTGGACTGGATTTGATTTGATGGCGAGGTGGCACGAACGTGGCGTCAGATGTTTTGGTTACGTCGTTCGGTCCGGCTACTTCCTTACCTGAACGGAGATTCACCGAATGTTATCCGCAGGGGATGTAAACGTACTGACGGCTTAACGTTTTTGCTACAATGTGCGCAGCTTGCCACATCCGGCACCAAACTGGGGCAGATGCAAGGGTCCAAGTAATTACGAGTAAAAGTTCTGACGTGCGACTTCCGGTTGGGGTCGAACGGACGCGAAATCCTAATAATTGAGGAGACACCTGATGAAACGTAAGGGCTTATATTTTCTGATTGCGCTGGCCCTGGGCGGCGTGGGTGCCGTTCATGCGCAAGACACCAGTGCCGCGCCCGCCGAGTCGTCCAGCAGCATGGCGACGTCTTCCTATGACGGGCGCTGGTACATCGCCCCCACCGTGGGCGTGTACGCGAACGATCAAGATCGCAACACCAACAGTCGGCAGTTCTACTACGGCTTGGGTTTTGGTCGGTTCTTCTCGCCAAACATGTCAGTCGACGTCTTCGCCGACCGCACCAAGCGCAAGATTGACAACGCTCTGGTCGACGGAGGCAGTGGTCACAGTGACCGCAAATGGTCCAACAATACGGTTGGTGTCGCGGCACGCTTTTATGCAGGCGACTGGAACTCCGTGCGTCCGTACGCCTTGGTCGGCGTCATGGGCACCCATCACCAGTCCTACCTCGACAAGGGCTGGTCGCCTGCTGCGGAACTGGGCGGCGGTCTCTCCAAGACTGTCAGTAACAGCTCCGACATTCGCGTCGAAGCGGGTTACCGTTACGACTTTGACAACAACAGCCAGCCGGCGAAGGATGGGTACGGCGACTGGTTCCTGGGTTTCAGCGTCGTCTCGCGCTTCGGTGCGCCAGCCGCGGCACCCGAGCCAGTCGCGACTCCGGCTCCCGCCGCACCCGATTGTTCAACCATGGACAGCGACAAGGATGGTGTGAACGACTGCGACGACAAGTGCCCGAATACGGCGCCTGGAACGATCGTCGGTCCGGACGGTTGCCCACAGAAAGTCGTGATCGACCTTCGCGGTGTGAACTTCAAGTTTGATCGTCCGAAGGCAGGCGAAACCGACATCTCCAAGTCGCTGGCCGAGCCGACCGCCGATTCGATCTCGGTTCTGAACCAGGCCGTCGACACCCTGCAGCGTTATCCGCAGGTGCATGTGACGGTCGCCGGTTACACCGACTCCAAGGGTACCGACGCGTACAACCAGAAGTTGTCCGAGCGCCGCGCGAAGATCGTGTACGACTATCTGACCAGCCACGGCATTGACGCCAGCCGTCTGGAAGGGCCGATCGGTCACGGTGAGAACGACCCGATCGGTGACAACGCTACCGACGCCGGTCGTGCGCAGAACCGTCGTACGGAGCTGCAGGTTCAGCAATAAGCAAGCCTTGCTGACCTGACGTAGTGTGAAAAGCCCGGCTTCGGCCGGGCTTTTTCTATTTGCGGATGGAAGATTTACTGTGACACGGTCATCTGCCGCCCCAGCTTGTTCACGACTCCCGTTCCAACCCGCATGCAGCGACCCTCCGAGATGCCTCGACAGCCGCCCCGACTTCCTCGTTCGACGACCTCTTCGACGCAGACACCGAGACACGGCCTGGCTCGTGTGCTGTCAAAGCTCGGTATCTGCTCACGAAGCCAGGCGGAGCAATGGGTCCGTGTCGGACGGGTAAGCGTGGATGGCCGGGTGATTCGTGATCCGTATTACCCGATCCTCATGGGTCGGCAGCAACTCGCGGTTGATAGCCAGCCGTCGGAGCCTGCCGAGTGCGTCTACGTGGTTTTCAACAAGCCGCGCGGGCTGGTGGTGAGCGCGGCTGATGAACAGGGGCGCGACACGGTCTACACCGCACTCGCCGACGCCGGCCTGCCATGGCTCGGGCCCGTGGGTCGTTTGGACAAAGCGAGTGAGGGGTTGTTGTTGCTGAGTAATGATACGAGCTGGGCCGCAGGCATCACCGATCCAGCCAGCCATCTGGAAAAGACCTATCACGTACAAGTGTCCGGCCAGCCGGATGCCACCGTGCTGGATGCCATGCAGACGGGTATTGTCGATGACGGTGAAAAGCTCAAGGTTCGGCGCGTCGCATTGCTGCGTTCTGGCGCCACGAACGCGTGGCTCGAGGTTGTGCTGGACGAGGGGCGGAACCGGCATATTCGCCGTTTGCTTGCTGCCCTGGGTTTTGACGTGAAGCGCTTGATCCGTGTCGCGATCGGTCCGCTGGCGCTGGGTGAGCTGGCGAAAGGGCACTGGCGTCAGTTGAGTACGGAGGAAGTGCGTTCGCTCGCTCCACCTTCGGCTCGCCGCTAAAAAGCCGCAGGCGGCCGATCCTATTCCGAACAGCGCGCAGGGCAGGGAACCGGAACAAGAAACAAGGAACAACGAACGACGAACAACGAACAGAAGTATCGCCCAGGGGGCCTGCCGGCGGTGGTCTCAGGCCGGTATCACACCCAGTTTCCGTCCCACCTTGGTGAACGCGCCAAGCGCCCGGTCCAGATGCTCGCGAGTATGTGCGGCACTCATCTGGGTGCGGATGCGCGCTTGCCCCTGAGGCACCACCGGAAAGAAGAAACCAGTCACATAGATGCCTTCCTCGAGCAGGCCGGTGGCCATGGCCTGCGCCTGTTTGGCATCGTGAATCATCACCGGCACGATAGGATGCACGCCCGGCTTGATGTCGAAACCGGCGGCAGTCATGTGCTCACGGAAGTAACACGTGTTTTCCTTGAGCTTCTCGCGCAGGTCGCCAGCGCTGGCCAGCATGTCGAAGACTTTGATCGCTGCGGCAACCACGTGCGGCGGCAGCGAGTTGGAGAACAGGTAGGGGCGTGATCGCTGGCGCAGCAATTCGATGATTTCCTTGCGGCCGGTGGTGAAGCCGCCCACGGCGCCGCCGAGCGCCTTGCCCAGCGTGCCGGTGAAGATGTCGATCTTGTCCATCACACCATGCACTTCGGCCGAGCCCCGCCCAGTGTCGCCGAGGAAACCGGTGCAGTGGCATTCGTCAATGTGCACCATGGCGTGGTGCTTCGCGGCCAAGGCGGTGATCTCGTCCAGCTTCGCGATGAAACCATCCATCGAGAAGGTGCCGTCGGTGGTGATCAGCTTGGTGCGTGCCCCTCCAGCGTCGGCCGCCTGCAGCTGCTTTTCGAGGTCGGCCATGTCGCTGTTGGCGTAGCGGAAGCGCTTCGCCTTGCACAGGCGAATGCCGTCGATGATCGACGCGTGGTTGAGCGCGTCGGAAATCACGGCGTCCTCTTCGCCGAGCAGGGGCTCGAACAGGCCACCGTTTGCATCGAAGCAGGCGGCATACAGGATGGTGTCTTCGGTGCCGAAGAACTCGGCGATCTTCGCTTCCAGCCGTTTGTGCAGGTCCTGCGTACCGCAGATGAAACGTACGCTTGCCATGCCGAAGCCATGCGAGTCCAGCGCATCCTTGGCCGCGGCGATCACGTCGGGGTGGTCGGCCAGGCCTAGGTAGTTGTTGGCGCAGAAGTTCAGCACCTTGTGTCCGCCTTCCAGTTCGATCTGGGCGGATTGCGGCGAGGTGATGATGCGTTCGGCCTTGAACAGGCCCTGCTCGCGGATCGACTCGAGTTCAGCGGCGTAGCGATCTTTCGCGGTATAGGTCATGTCAATTCCAGGAGCAGACGACTTTGCCGCAGGTGCCAGCATCCATCAGGTCGAAGCCCTTCTGGAAGTCGTCCATGTGGATCTGGTGGGTCAGCACTTTCTGCAGCGGGAAGCCGGTCAGCACCATCTGGGTCATCTTGTACCAGGTCTCGTACATGCGCCGCCCGTAGATGCCCTGCAGGGTGAGGCCCTTGAAGATCACGCGGTCCCAGTCGATGCCGGCCCCCCTGGGCATGATGCCGAGCATGGCCACCTTGCCGCCGTGATACATGCATTCGAGCATGTCGTTGAAGGCGCGCGGATTGCCGCTCATCTCCAGGCCCACGTCGAAGCCCTCCATGTGCAGGTCCTTCATGACGTCCTTGAGCGACTGGTTGGTGACATTGACCACCCGGGTGGCCCCCATGTCGGCCGCCAGCTTGAGGCGAAAATCATTGACGTCAGTGACCACTACGTTGCGTGCGCCCACGTGCTTGGCGATGCCGGCGGCGATGATGCCGATCGGCCCGGCACCGGTGATCAATACGTCTTCGCCGATCAGGTCAAACTCGAGAGCACAGTGCGCGGCGTTGCCATAAGGATCGAAAAAGGCAGCCAGTTCAGAGGGGATCTGGTCCGGGATCGGCCACAGGTTCGAGGCCGGCATGCTCATGTATTCGGCGAAGGCACCATTGCGGTTCACCCCGATGCCAATCGTGTTCGGGCACAGGTGCGGACGGCCGCCACGGCAGTTGCGGCAATGGCCACAGACGATGTGACCCTCGGCTGAAACGCGATCGCCGATCTTGTAACCGGTTACCCCCGGGCCGATCTCCGCGATGCGGCCGACGAACTCGTGGCCGATGGTCAACCCGGGCGTGATCGTGCGCTGGCTCCATTCGTCCCACTTGTAGATGTGCAGATCAGTACCGCAGATCGCAGTCTTCTCGATCTTGATCAGCACTTCGTTCGGGCCGACCTGCGGTAGCGGCACTTCTTCCATCCAGATGCCCTGCTCGGGCTTCCGCTTGACCAGGGCTTTCATCGTCTGCGACATGGGGAATCCGTTGGTTGGCCCGCGAAGATGCTGCGGAAACGTTGATTATAGAACGTCGCTGCGAGTTTGCCGGAGAGCAGGCGCTGGTGGTCAGCGTGTCTGCCGCATGGCTGCGAGGCTGCAGCGAACCTGGGGTCGCGCCTCGTGGCCAGTGCGTGCATGACTTGCGGCACGCCGAGTGGGCCTTGGTCAGGTATAAACCGCAAGTTATTGCGATCATGTATTGTCCACCGTCCCCACCCCGGTCATCCCAGGAGATCATCTTGCGTCGTTTATTGCTTGCTGCCGCCGTGTCCGTCGGCCTCATCCCGTCTGCATACGCTGTCGAAGGCATGTGGCAGCCCGCCCAGCTACCCGGAATTGCCGCCACCTTGCAGCAGCATGGTTTGAAGCTTGATCCAAAGAGTCTGACTGACCTCACCGCTCACCCGATGGGCGCCATCGTCAGCCTAGGCGGCTGCACCGCCTCCTTCGTCTCGCCTGAAGGCCTCGTGGTAAGCAACCACCATTGCGTGTATGGAGCCCTCCAACTGAACTCCACACCCGAGAACAACCTGATCAAAATGGGCTTCCTCGCCAAGACGCGGGTAGATGAACTGTCCGCCGGTCCGTCCCAACGCGTGTATGTCACCGAGGACATTCGCGACGTCACCAGGGAGATCGAGGCGAGGCTCAACGTCGCCATGAGTGGCGCCGCACGCCACAAGACGATCGAACTGGCGATCAAGGAGCAGGTCAAGGCGTGCGAAAGCGAAGGCTACCGCTGCGACGTCTACAGCTTCTACGGCGGCCACAGCTACCAGTTGATCAGGCAGATGGAAATCCGGGATGTGCGCCTGGTTTACGCGCCGCCGGATTCCATCGGGAAGTTCGGTGGCGACGTAGACAACTGGATGTGGCCGCGCCACACAGGTGACTTCGGCTACCTGCGTGCCTACGTCTCCAAGGACGGGAAGTCGGCTGCGTACTCGAAAGACAACGTGCCGTACAAGCCGAAGCACGTGCTCAAGGTCAATCCGCTGGGCGTGGAGGAGGGTGACTATGTCATGGTGGTCGGCTATCCCGGCCGCACCAATCGCTACCGCCTCGCCGAAGAAGTACAGAGCGCAATCGACTGGACCTACCCGAGCCAGATCAAGATTTATGAGGACACACTCAACATCATCAACACGGCGGGCAAGGCCGAACCGAAGCTGGCAGTGAAGTACGCCAGCATGGTGGCCGGGCTCAATAATTATTTGAAGAACTTCGGCGGCCAGCTCGAAGGTTTGCAACGCGCCGGCGCTGTCGAGGTGAAGCGCACGCAGGAAGCCCAGCTGGAATCGTGGCTGAAGCAGCACAGCAGTGCCCAGAATGCCGCGCTGGTGGCGGACATCGGCAAGTTGCGCCAGCAAATTGCGAGCAATCAGGTCAACCGCGAGCGTGACCTGGCGATCAGCCTGGTCTCCCGCGCCTCGATGTTCAGTGCCGCGGTGCGCCTGACCCGTCTCGCCAAGGAGCGACCGAAAGACGACCTCGGGCGCGATGCTGGCTACCAGCAGCGCGACTGGGTGCGCATCGAAGGGGGCCTCAAGCAGATGGATCGCCGCTTTGATCCGAAGGTCGACCAGCAGGTGATGGCCTACGGGCTCAAGCGCTACGGAGCCTTGCCGCACGCTCAGCGCCTGTCGGCGCTGGACGCCTGGTTGGACGGTGCGACCACCGACGCGGAGGTGACCGCCAAGGTCGCTGCACTGTATGCCGGCAGCCAGCTGGACAAAGTCGATCAGCGCATGAAGTGGTTCAACGCCGACACCAAGGCGATCAACACGAGCGACGACAGCATGCTCAAGCTGGCTCGCGCGGTACAGCCGGAAATGAAGCAAATGGAAGATGCCGCCGACGCCCGCGACGGCGAAATGAGCAAGCTGCGCCCGCGCTATATGCAGGCGATGATTTCCTGGAAAGACTCGCAAAAGCTTCCGGTATACCCGGATGCGAACGGCTCGCTGCGAGTAACCTTTGGCAACGTGCAAGGCGTGGCGCCCCGTGACGGCGTCAGCTACGTGCCCTTTACCAGCGCATGGGGCATCGTCGAGAAGAACACCGGGACCGAGCCTTTCAACGCGCCCGAGACTGAGATCGCAGCGATCCGGGCCAGAGCGTTCGATGCCTATGCGTCGCCGAAACTGGGTACGCTGCCGGTCAACTTTCTTGCCGATCTGGACATCACCGGCGGCAATTCCGGTTCTCCGGCCATGGACGCAAACGGCCAACTGGTCGGCCTGGCGTTTGATGGAAACTGGGAGTCGGTCAGTGGGGACTGGTTGTTCAACCCCGAGCTGAATCGCTCGATCCAGGTCGACGTGCGCTACATGCT
>JBDTEG010000180.1:0-8973 GCA_039922695.1 Rhodanobacter sp.
AGGCCAGGTTGCCCGACTGGAAGATTTCGGTGGTGGCCGTGCCCATCAAGCCGGGCAGCGCCTGGCCGCCGTAAGCCTCGGGATTGGTGAGGCTGGTCCAGCCGCCTTCGGCAAACTGGCGGAACGCGTCCTTGAAGCCCTTCGGCGTGGTGACCTCGTGGGTGGTCGTGTCGAAGTGGCAGCCTTCGGCATCGGCCGGAGCATTGGTGGGGGCCAGCAATTGCTCGCTGAGCCGGCCGGCCTCTTCCAGCACGGCATCGAGCAGGTCGCGGCTGTGCGGTTCGCCGCCTTGCAGGCCGGTCAGGATCGGCTCGGCGCCGAGTACGTCAAACAGGGCAAAGCGCAGGTCATCGAGGGGGGCCTTGTAAGCGGTCATGAGGATTCCTTGCAGAGAGTGGTCGTGGGCGCGGCTCAGCGCCAGGTGTCGGGAATGCCCGGTACCGGCGAGATCCAGCCGTTGCCATCGAAATCGAAGTCGCGGGCGCGCTTTTCCTGTTCGGGCTTGGCGCTGATGCTTCCGCTGATGTGGTAGGCGACCGCACCGGCGCTGCCCTTGGCCGCAGCTTCGGTCAGGGTCTTGCTCATGGCGGCAGTCGGCAGCACATCGAGCAGCAGCACGTCACCGGCCAGCTCGGGGATGTCGCGCTCAAAGTTGGCGTGCAGGCGGATCGGGGCCAGTGCGCCCATCTTGAGCTGGCCCTCCAGCGACTTGAAATCCATTTCGCCGTAGCTGTTGTTCTGGATGCGCAGGGTGACCCGCCATTGGCCGTTCGCCAGCACGCTCAGTTGCTGGATGCTCAGCGTGGGTGGAAACACGCTTTTCTTTTTCGGTCCGCAGGCAACCAGTGCGGCGCCGAGCAGGATCAGCAGGAATCCGCATAGCAGTCGTTTCATGGCTCACCTCAAACGATTGTTTGAATCTTAGCAGGGATTGTCCACTCGGGATGGGCCAACGGGAATGGGGAGCGATAGCCCGGACGGCGGGTACCCGTCAATGCTGCTTCCCGTTCGCGGCAGTTTCCATTCGGCGCGGCAATCGTCATCATCGTCGTTCCTTCCGATATGCCAGCAGATATTTCCATGCCCCAGGTTTCACCATCACGCCGCTTCGTCGCCCGTCGCTCGCCCATCCACGGCAATGGCGTATTCGCCGCCGCCCCGATCGACAAGGGTGAGGAAATCATCGAGTACAAGGGCAAGCTACTCAGTCACGCCGAGGCGGATGATCTTTACGGCGACGGCGGCGAGACCGGCCACACGTTTTTGTTCACGCTCAATGACGATTACATCATCGACGCCAACCAGCAGGGCAATACCGCGCGCTGGATCAACCACGGTTGCACGCCGAACTGCCGCGCGGTGGTAGAGGAAAGTGCCAGCGGCGATCCACGCCGCGACAAGGTGATGATCGAGGCGCTTCGCAAGATCAAGCCGGGCGAAGAGCTGACGTACGACTACGGCATCGTGCTCGAGGTGCCACACACGACGCGGCTGAAGAAGGTGTGGGCATGTCGCTGCGGTTCGCCCAAGTGCACCGGCACCATGCTCAAGTCGCCACCGAGGCAAAAAAGGCGCTGAGCCGGGGAACGCTGGTCCGGCCGCTTTGGGCCGCCTCATGCGTTCCGCGCGGGCGCTGGCCAATCGGGAAAAATCGCTTTTATACTCGAAGCGGTTGCCCGACGTGGGACAGGGCAAGAGGACAACAGGGGGCGCGAGATGGAAACCAATCCATACGCCGCACCGGCGGCCGTGGTCGACGATGTGCAGGGTCGCTTCGACGGTGATCTGGAGAGCCGCAAGGCAGGTCGGGGCAAGCGACTGGGTGCGGCCCTGCTTGATGGCGTGATCAACGTGGTGTGGCTGATACCCGTCGTCCTGGGTGCCACGATGGCGGTGGGAGTGCGGCAGGGGACCAAGTCCGCTGGACTGATGATTGCCGTGTTCCTGCTGGGGCTGATCCTGCTGGCGGCGATGGTCGTGATCAATTGCGTGATGATCCACCGCTCCGGACAGACCATCGGCAAGCGCACGCTGGATATCGCCATGGTGCGCAGCAATGGCGATCACATGGGCCTGGTTCGCTACATCTTTCTGCGCTTCTTGCCGGTCAGCCTGCTCGGCGTGATTCCGCTGGTGGGCAGGTTCGCTGGCCTGGTGGATGTGCTGCTGATCTTCGGTACCGAGCGTCGCTGCCTGCATGACCTGATCGCCGACACCATCGTCATCGACGTTTGATGATCGACGCGATCCGCGAGATCGAGACACCCGAAGGCATCTCGCTGCGCCTGCGTGCGGCCGGTGCATTACCACGTGCACAGGCGTGGACGCTCGACCTGCTGGTGCGCCTGCTCCTGCTGTTCATTGCAGCGATTCCGCTGTCGTTGTTCGGCGTGGGCGGCAATGGTCTGGTCCTGCTGCTGATGTTCGCCCTGATGTGGGCGTATTCGGTGGTGTGCGAGGTGTGGTGGAACGGCCAGACACCCGGCAAGCGTGCATTGGACCTGCGCGTGGTCAATGCAGACGGCACGCCAGTGACGTGGCTGCCGTCGGTGGTGCGCAACCTGATGCGGGTGGTGGATATCCTGCCCGGCGTGTACGGCGTCGGGCTGCTCAGCACCCTGATTGATCCCTACGCACGCCGGCTCGGTGACATCGTCGCCGGCACTCTGGTGATCCATGCCGGCGAACTGCCGCCCGGGCAAGAGGTGCCAAGCATCGAGGCGGTCGCGCTGCCGGTGGTCCTGGCGGTGGACGAACAGGCGGCCCTGGTGGAATTCTGTGAACGCGCGGGCCAGCTCACCGTTCAGCGCCAGGAGGAACTGGCGAACCTGCTGACGCCGCTGACCGGCCTGCGCGATACGGCGGCCATCCGGCGCCTGGTTGCCCACGCCAACTGGCTGCTGGGGCGCGCATGAAGCAGGAACGTTTCGTCGCCCTGCATCGCCACGAGTGGGACAGCCTGCAGTCCTGGTTCAGCGCGCTGGAACGCCAGCCAAAGCGCACCATGCGGCAAGAACAGGCGCTGGACTTTCCTTCCGCGTATCGACGCCTGTGCCATGACCTGGCGCTGGCGCGCGGGCGCGGTTACAGCCACGAGGTGACTGATCGGTTGCAGCGCCTGGTGCAACAAGGCCATCGCGTGCTGTATCGGCCCCCGGCGCCGCGCTGGCACCCCGTGGCAACCTTCCTGGTAGCGGGTTTTCCGCGCCTGGTGCGTTCGCAGTGGCGCTGCATGCTGGCGGCCGCCGTGCTGTTCTACGTGCCGGCGCTGGTCATGCTGGTACTGATGCAGGTTCGCCCCGAGCTGGCGCACACGGTGTTCAGCAGCGCGCAGCTGGCGCAACTCGAAAAAATGTACGACCCGGCGAACCCGCACATCGGCCGCAGCAGCGGTACCGATCTGCAGATGTTCGGCTTCTACGTGATGAACAATGTCGGCATCGCGTTCCGCACGTTTGCCTCGGGGCTGGTTTTCGGCGTGGGTGCGATCTACGTGCTTGGCGCCAACGGCGTGGAGATCGGCGTCGTCGCCGGGCATCTCACCGCGATCGGCTACGGCGCTCCGTTCTGGCGTTTCGTGGTGGGACACTCGCCATTCGAATTGAGCGCGCTGGTAATCGCTGGCGGCGCCGGCCTGCAATTGGGCCTGACCTTGCTGGCACCGGGACGCCGGCGTCGCGGTCCGGCCCTGGTGGCCGCCGGCTGGATCGGTGCGCAACTGGCGCTCGGTGCGTTCGCGATGTTGCTGGTGGCGGCCTTCATTGAGGCGTACTGGTCGTCGATCGCCGCGCTGCCTGACCTGGTGAAGTTTGGCAGCGGGGCGTTGCTGTGGGTGCTGGTGCTGGGGTGGCTGTGGCGCGGCGGCAGGACGGGCAGGCATGGAGCTTGAGCTGATCAGCGTGGTGCTGCGTCCGCGCGTGCCGCGCGAGGCGCTGGACCTTGGCGCCGCGATCCTGCGCGCCAACGCGCGCGCGGTGTGGTCAGCATGGTTTGCCTTCACGCTGCCGGTGTTCTTGCTGTGCAATGCCGGGGGCGTGTTGCTCGGCGTGCCGTGGCTGGGGCTGGCCTTGGTATGGTGGTTGAAGCCGATGTTCGATCGCGTGCCGCTGTACGTGCTGTCCCGGGCCGTGTTCGAACAGACACCGGGCTGGCGCGAGACGTTGCGCGGTCAGCGCCGGTGGAACTGGCGCAGCACGCTTGCTGCGTTGACCTGGCTGCGTATCGACAGCCATCGTGCCTTGCGCCTGCCGCTGGATTTGCTCGAAGGCGCCGCCTCGCGGCAGCGTTCGCTGCGCTGGAAGGTGCTGCGTCGGCGCATCGGCGGCGTGACCAGCATGCTCACCTGCGGCTGCCTGCAATTCGAACTGGTGCTGTTCCTCAGCGTCTGGCTGTTCACGCTGTTGCTCATACCGCACGAATGGCGACCCGAGTCCGTGGCAGGTTTCTTCCGCGACGACGTCCATCATGCCTCGACTCTCTGGATGCTTGCGGCGGCGGGCGTGGCTTATCTGGCGATGAGCGTGATCGAGCCTTTGTATGTGGCTTGCGGGTTTGCGCTGTACCTGAACCGGCGCACCCAGCTGGAGGCGTGGGATATCGACCTGGCGTTTCGGCGCCTGCGGGCAAGGCTCGAGGGCCTGGGCAAGGTACTTGGCGTGTTGCTGTTGTGTAGCGGCGCGCTGGTCCTGCCTGCTCGCGCGGCCGACGCGATCCACGCGGCAACCGCCTCGCCTGCGCCGACCCGGACCAGCATCGACCAGATCTTCCATCAGCCGCCGGTCGGCGATGAGGCGCGCTTTGCTGCTGCAGCCGCACACGCCTATCGTGACCCGCGCTTCGGTGGCGAGCACACTGCGCGCCGCTGGGTGTTCAAGTACACGCCGAAATCTGGAACCGCGAGCGTGCCATTCCCCCTGCTGGGCCAGCTCCTGTCCGGAGTGTTCAAGGCACTGCTGTGGCTGCTGCTGGTCGGCGCGCTCGGCAGCCTGTTGTGGTTTGCCTGGCGCCATCGTGGCCGCTGGGCGCGGGAGACGGTTGAGCTCGCGCCGATGGCGCCGGCCAGCCTGCAGGCAAGCGTCGACAGCGACGCTCCGTTGCCGGCGGACCTGGCCGGTGCGACGCGCAACCTGTGGCAGTCGCAGCGGCGACGCGAAGCCCTGGCTTTGCTGTATCGCGGCTGCGTGGAGCAGACCGCACGGCTGTTGCAGCTACCGCCGTCGACCGACGCGACCGAAGCGGACTGGCTGCGCCAGGCCGCGGCGATGGCCGATCCGCGGTGTGCGCAACAGGTCATCGCCATCGTGCGCGCCTGGCAGTTTGCTGCCTACGCGGGGCGCTATCCGGACGACGCCACGATCGAGAACCTGCTCAGCGGCTGGCCGGCGCAGGCCGGGGGCGCGCCATGAACCGCCGGCCGCTCCATATCGGCCTGCTCGTGCTGTGCGCGGCCCTGCTGCTGGTGGGCGGCTTTTTTGCCACGTTCGAGCGCAAGGATGTCACCGAGGCCACGGTTGACCATGGCGAGGCGCGTTACAACCCGTTTTTCGCACTTCAGCTCGCGCTGAATCGAGCGGGCCTGCCGGCGCGTTCGCTGACCACGCTGGACCCGGCCAGGCTGGCGCTGAAACCGGGCGACACCTTGCTGCTCGGCGCCAGCGCCGCACGTGTCGACAGCGTGGATGCCTCGCGCATCGTGTCGTGGGTGCGTGGCGGAGGGCATTTGTTGTTGTCGCCGGGTATGGCCAGCGTGGCGCGCACGCCGCTGTTCGACGCGCTCGGTTTGCTCGATCCGCGCCCGGCACCGTTCGGATGCGCCAAGGTGCATTCCCCAAACGCTGCCGCTACCGATTACTCGGTGACCTGCGCGACAAGATTCAGACTCAAGCCGGTGGCATTGGCAAGCGTCGACGCTTCGATGGGCAATGCGCAGGAAGGGTTCCTGTTTGCACGCACCCGGCTCGGCGCGGGCACCGTCAGTCTGCTGGCCAGCTTCGCTGGCGTCAGTGGCCATAGCCTCAAGTATGCGTGGGAGCAGCAGTTCGCCTGGCGCCTGCTGGCGCCCAATCGCGGCAAGGGAACGATTTACCTGGTGTACGCACTGGACGGCGCTTCGTTCCTGACCTTCCTGGCGATCAAGGGCTGGCCGGCGCTGGTGGCTCTGGCGTTGCTGCTGGCCGCCTGGATGGCGATGCGCAGTGCGCGTCTGGGCCCGCTGATGCCGGCGCCATCACCGCACCGTCGCGCGCTGCTCGAACACGTGCACGCGGCCGGAGAGTTCCTGTATCGCCGCGATGCGGGCCGCACCCTGCACCGCCTGGCCAGCGATACCGTGCTGGCGCGCCTGCGCCGGCGCGATCCGGCCTGCGCGATGCTCAACGGCGAGACGCTGTACGCACGCGTGGCCGAACGCAGCGCACTCGATGTCGCGCAGATTGCGCAAGCTTTCCAGTCACCTGCGAACGCGCAGGCGTTCCGCACTTCCCTCATCACCCTGGCCCGACTCAGGAGCCGTCCATGACCCTCGAAACCTCCGTTGCCCCCGCCCCGCCGGCGGCCCCTTGGTCGATCGCCGAGGTGGGCGAGCGCACGCGCGCGCTGCGTGCCCAGGTGGGGCACGCCTTCATCGGCCAGGAGGTGGTGTTCGACCAGGTGCTGCTGGCCTTGCTGGCATCCGGCCATGTCTTGATCGAGGGCGTGCCTGGCTTGGGCAAGACCTTGCTGGTGCGGGCGCTGGCCGCGTCGGTGAGCTGCAGTTTCGGCCGCGTGCAGTTCACCCCCGATCTGATGCCGGCCGACGTCACCGGCCATGCGATCTACGACCCCAAGACCGAGCGTTTCCAGATTCGTCGCGGCCCGGTGTTCGCCAACCTGCTGCTGGCCGACGAGATCAACCGCGCGCCGGCGAAGACCCAGGCGGCGCTGCTCGAATCGATGCAGGAAGGGCAGGTGACCATCGAAGGGCGTCGCTTCGTGTTGCCGGAACCGTTCATGGTGGTTGCCACGCAGAATCCCATCGAGCAGGAAGGGACCTATCCGCTGCCCGAGGCGCAGCTCGACCGCTTCCTGATCAAGGTGGTGATCGGCTATCCCACGCTGGAGGACGAAAAGCGCATGGTCGCCGGCGTGGTCAACGGCAAGGTCGCGGCTGACCTTGATGTGTCCAGGGTGCAGAGCGTGCTGGGCCAGGCCGAATTGCTGGCGGTGCAGCAGGGCGTTGCCGCGATTCGCATGGACGCGTCTGTGACCGACTACGCCGTGCGCATCGTGCGCACCACGCGCGAATGGCCGGGCGTGATCGCCGGTGCCGGGCCACGCGGTGGCTTGTCGCTGGCGCGCCTGGCGCGCGCGCAGGCGGCAGTGGATGGACGTGATTTCGTCACGCCAGACGATGTGCGGGCGGTGGCCTTGCCGGCCTTGCGCCATCGCCTGCTGCTGGCGCCGGAAGCCCTGATCGAGCGCCAGCACCCCGACGACGTACTCAACGCGTTGCTGCACAAGGTGCCGGCACCGCGCCAATGAATCCGCATTCCGGTCAATCGCGCGGCTTTCCCCGTCCATTGCCCGGCTGCGGTAGGAGCGCACCTTGTGCGCGAAGCTCTTGGCTCGATCGACATCGAGAGCATTCGCGCACAGGGTGCGCTCCTACACGTCTGAGCCGGGGTAGCTGATGCGACCGGCATCCACGTTGCTGTGGCTGTTGCTCGGCTGGACGGTGCTCGGCGCGCTGGCCAGCCTGGGCTCGGTGCCGCTGTCGGCATGGCTGGTCTGTGGCGGACTGATCGCGCTGCTGGCGGCGATCGATGGCTGGCGCCTGCGACACATGCCAGTGCCCAGCGTGCAGCGCGACGTGGTTCCGGTGATGCCGCTGGGTCCGGAAGCGCGGATCGGCTTGCGCCTGCGCGGCGCCACGCGCAGGCCACAGAAGCTGCGCCTGCATGATCTGCATCCCGGCGGCTGGGCCGTGCGCGGGATGCCGCGCACCCTGGTTTTGCCGCCCGGCTGCGATGTGGTGCTGGACTACGCGGTGACTCCCGACGCGCGTGGTCAGTTCACCTTTGAAGGATGCCACGTGCAACTGCGCTCGCCCTGGCGTGGCTGGACTGCACGCCGCGTGCTGGGCGAACCGTCGACGGTGCGTGTGTATCCCAATTTCGCGTCACTGGTCGAGCTGGCCGGACTCAGCGTGGAGCTTGCCTCGCGCAGCGTCGGTGCGCGCTTGCAGCGACGCCGCGGTGAAGGCACGGAGTTTCAGGAGCTGCGCGACTATCGCGTCGGCGACAGCCTGCGCAAGATCGACTGGAAAGCCACGGCGCGCGCCAGCCGGCTGATCTCGCGCGAATACCGTGACGAGCGCAACCAGCAGGTGGTGCTGATGCTCGATTGCGGCCGGCGCATGCTGGCGCAGGACGACCATCTGGTGCATTTCGACCATGTCCTGAACGCCTCGCTGGCGCTGGCCAGCATCGCGCTGCGGCAGGGCGATGCGGTGGGCCTGCTTGCGTGCAGCGACCAGGACCAGCGCTGGTTGCCACCACAACAGGGCAGTGGCGGCATGGACATGCTGCTGGGCGCCGGTTACGACTTGCAGCCGATGCCGCTGGCCACCGACTACCTCGCCGCGGCCAGTGCCTTGCAGGCACATCAGCGGCGTCGCGCGCTGGTGGTGCTGATCACCAACGTGCGCGACGAGGACGATACCGAGTTGCGCGCAGCAGTGAGAATGTTGTCCAGACGCCACCTGGTGATGCTGGTCAGCCTGCGCGAACTGGCACTGGACCGCGCCGCCGCCACGCCTGGTGAAGACCTTGAAAGCAGCATCCGCAGCGCGGCGGCCATTCACTACCTGGCCGAGCGCGAGCGCGTGCACGAGTCGTTGCGACGCCAGGGCATCAACACGCTCGATGTAGGTTGCAGTGAGTTGTCTGGCGCGCTGATCGAACGCTATCTCGCGTTGAAGCGGAGTAGTCGGTTGTA